>CAYPDC010000015.1:0-49345 GCA_964409355.1 uncultured Cyanobacterium sp. | reverse complement strand
TTTCGCCCCTAACGCCCTAAAGGGGGGGGCTTTAGACCCACAGATTTTTGGTAAACGAACTTCATCATACATTGATTATTTAGAATAATTATACTTTTTCAAAATTATATCAATTAAATTTATCATTAATTTTGAGTTAATCAAAAAACTCCGTTTGGGATAAATAAAATCCCTTTGGGATAAGAAAAAATTGTCAAGATTCTTTACACTATGAAATTAACTGCAAAAAATATGCAATAGTGTGAAGGAGTAAACTAACAATGAAATCATCTTGGTTATGGTGGGGAATAACTCTACAAAGTCTCTGGTTAATCTCTGCTGTTAACGCTGAAACTACCATCAAACAAGCCCAAAGAGTCACTGATTTAGCACCAATAAGCACATCTGCTCAACTGTTCGGGCAAAATCTCCAAGAGTCTATAATCATTACTGGATTAGACTTTAAACCCACTGACAACGGATTAGAAATTATCTTGCGATCGCCCCAAAAAGATGATATACAACCACTAATATTTACTGATAATCAAAATCTAGTTATTGAATTACTAAACACTCAATTAGACATTCCTCAAGGTTCGGAATTTGTCGAAATAAACCCTAACGATGAGATTAGCGAAGTTCAAGTAACCTCCCCTGACACAACTTTTGTCCGCATCACGATCAAGGGAAAAGACGGTATCCCCACCGCTCAAGTTATCCCCTCATCAGAAAATCTGGTTTTAAGTGTTACAACAGAAGATGCGATCGCATCTGAAAATAATCAAATCGAGATTGTGGCAACCCAAGAAAATCAACCCAATAACACCTATTTTGTGCCGTCATCTTCCACCGCAACGGGTACAAATACCCGTTTATTAGATGTACCTCAATCCATTCAAGTTGTACCTCAAAGAGTAATTAGCGATCGCAATGTAAGGGAATTAGGAGATGCTTTACGCACCGTGACAGGGGTTGTGGAAGGTAGTGGTAGGGGTACGAGTGTATTCGGACCGGGCTTCATTATTCGGGGTTTTCCTAGCAATGAGAGTGTATTTCGAGATGGTATCCCTTATTTTACCTTAGCTCCAATTAGCACTACAGATATAGAGTCGATCGAAGTCTTAAAAGGCCCCGCTTCGGTGATGTTTGGGGCAGGTGAACCGGGTGGTATTATTAACTTAACCTCGAAAAAACCCCTCGATGAGCCTTATTATGAAGTTTCCGCCACCATTGGCAGTTTTAGCACTTATGAAATTAGTACGGATTTATCTGGCCCCTTAAATGAGGATAAAAGTATCAAGTATCGCTTAAATATTTCCTATGAAAATTATGGTAGTTTCCGTGATTTTGTTGATGGCGATCGCCTTGTTATTTCCCCTGTAATTGCTTGGCAGATGGGAGAAAAAACCAATTTGAACTTTTATGGGCAGTATGTAGGTAGTCGAGAAACCCTTGATGAAGGTTTACCTGCTAGTAATGGTAAAATATTGAATTTACCCCGTGAGCGATTTTTAGGGGAAGATTTTGCCACCTTTGAACAGGATCAATATATGATCGGTTATAACTTTAAACACGAGTTTAGCGATAACTGGTCATTTCAGCATAACTTACAATATCTCAACTATCGACCTTTGCGTTACGCTCCCTTATTTGACTTCTTTGACGAGGAAACAGGGGAACTTTCACGCCTTGCCTATTCTGCTGATGGTGGTTATAACCGCTTCTTTACCGATGCCAAATTCACGGGAGATTTTAACACAGGTTCGGTTAAACATAAACTTTATGCAGGTTTTGAATACCGTTATAATTCAGAGCGCCCCGGCTTCCAGTTTAGTGACTTATACCCATCCATTAACGTTTTTGATCCTGTTTATATTGGTAAACCTTTTGCAAGGAAAACAGAATTTTTTAGGGATGACAGAGAATTAAGAATTGCCTTTTATTTTCAAGATCAGATCGAATTTAGTCCTAATTTTAAACTATTAGCAGGATTTCGTTATGACTATGCCGAACAAAATCGCACCGCAGGATTTGTCGGTGATCCCCGTAACGAATTTGAGCAAAATGATAGTAAAGTGTCTCCCCGTATCGGTTTAATTTATCAACCCGTG
Source organism: uncultured Cyanobacterium sp. (assembly GCA_964409355.1). Taxonomy (GTDB): domain Bacteria; phylum Cyanobacteriota; class Cyanobacteriia; order Cyanobacteriales; family Cyanobacteriaceae; genus PCC-10605. The sequence goes on along the minus strand of CAYPDC010000015.1, from coordinate 47,255 downwards.
CCTTATGTTTCTCTTTATGCCTCCTATACTTCTTCCTTTAACCCTTCTTTTGCAGGAAATCGTAACGCTGACGATTCAACCTTTGAGCCTCAAACGGGGCAACAGTGGGAAATTGGGGTTAAAACCGACATTTCCGATCGTTTTAGCATTACAGCGTCTCTTTTTGACATCAGAAAGCAGAATATCGCCGTAGAAGATCCAAACGATCGCTTTTTCTCCATTCAAACAGGGGAGCAAACCAGCAAAGGCTTTGAACTATATTTAGGAGGGGAAATCTTGCCGGGGTGGAATTTAACCGCAGGTTATACCTATTTAGATGCGTTTGTGAGTAAAGATACCACTGGCTTAACGGATAATCGTTTACCTAACGTGCCAGAAAACCAGTTTAGCTTATGGACAACTTATGAAATCCCCGAAGGCGATTTGAAAGGTTTAGGCTTTGGTTTAGGGCTTTTTTATGTGGGTGAGAGACAGGGAGATATTAGCAATAGTTATAGCATTCCTAGCTATTTCCGTACAGACATGGCGTTATTTTACCGACGGGATACTTGGGATGTACAGCTAAATATAGAAAACCTCTTTGATAATACTTATTTTGTAGCGGCGGATGAATTTCTGGCGGCGACGGTAGGTAAACCTTTTGCTATATCGGGGAAGGTTTCTTTTCGTTTTTAAAAGAGGGGGGGGAGATGAGGGGATAAGGTGATGAGGTGATGAGGGGATGAGGTGATGAGGCGATAGGGGGATGAGGTGATGAGGGGATGAGGTGATGAGGCGATAGGGGGATGAGGCGATAGGGGGATGAGGCGATGAGGTGATGAGGTGATGAGGCGATAGGGGGATGAGGCGATGAGGTGATGAGGTGATGAGGCGATAGGGGGAGAAATTTATAATTAATTAGTTGTTATTTCGTTTTAATAACCAACTATTGGGATTATTGGTCATTTTTACAATCATGCTAAGAATTTTATTGTATTGATTATAAAGTTTTCTCCCTGTTTCAACATCTAAGTAATCACATTTGACTGCAAACTCTATCCAAACTTGAGTTTCTGTGGCTTCTGCTTCTGCATCATTTAATCTTAGTAAAAAAGAACCTCGATAACGCCTCCTCCTCCATGCCTCCCCCAGATTAGCACACACCGAACGAGAAGAACGTCTAATTTGGTCAGTCAAAGAATATTTTTCCTCTTTTGGAAAATTTTTAGAAATATGAAAAATTGTCATCGCAGTTTCAAAAGCAACTTGATAAACCTCTAATTGCCCATGATTAATAATCAAAGTTCCCATACTTACACCACAACCAATCAATTAATTAACTTAATCAATAATGCTATGTTATCACCTCCCCTTTCCCCTCATCTCCCCTTCCCCCCTCCCCTCATCTCCTCATCCCCCTATCACCCAATCACCCCATCTCATTAACATCATGAAAAAATATCTAATCCTACTCCTAATTATGCTATTCTCTGGGAGTTGCCAAAGTGCTAATTCTCCCCCCCTTGCCGTTAATCAAAATTGTCGTCAAGTTAATCACTCCCAAGGTGTAACTTGTATTCCCGATAATTGGGAAACTCTAGTCGCCCTCGATTCTGTCACCGCCGAAGGTGCGATCGCACTCGATATAACACCTTTAGGCACAACTTTTTCAGGCATATCTAAGCACTTAGAGGATAGATTAACCGATGTCAATAATATTGGCACAACCGGCGAACCAAATATCGAGAAAATTCTCGCACTGAAACCAGATTTAATTATCGGTATCGATAGCCAACAAAATATCTATCCCCAACTCTCTCAAATTGCCCCCACAACCCTGATAAAATTTGCTCATAGTGGTCACTGGAAAGCCGTATTTCAAGAGTTTAGCACCCTCATAGGCAAAAAAGAGGTAGCAGAGCAAGTAATGGCGAAATATGACCAAAGAATCGCAGAGTTTAAGAACAAAATGGGCGATCGCCCTCCCGTAGTATCCGTTGTCAGAATTTATCCCGATAGCATTAACCTTTACTTGCGTGATTCTTTTGTCGGCACAATTTTAAATGATGCTGGTTTACCACGCCCAGAAAGTCAAAATCTTAGTGCAGAAGAAGCCAAAAAAATTGCAGGAAATGAGATTCAAATGAGCATTAGCAAGGAGTTATTAACTAAAGCTGATGGGGATGTAATCTTTATTTGGACAGGTGAAAATGATCCTCAAATTAATCAAGAATTACAACAAAAAATAATAGCACTGCAAAAAGATCCTCTCTGGCAAAATTTAAAAGCCGTTAAAAATGGCAAGGTTTATCAAGTGCCTAGTTATTGGATTGGAAGCGGTGCGATCGCAGCTAACTTAGTTTTAGATGATTTATTTAAGTATTTAATTAATGAAAAAAAAGATAATCAAAACTGACATAGTAGTAACTTTATTTTGTCATTACGAGGCACGAAGCAATCTCAATTAATCTTAATTTTTGATACTAATACCTAATAATAATTAATAAATATAAAAATCATGAAAAACGAAAAATTATTTATCTGTAAATCTTGTCAAATTTCCGTTAATAAAGAAACCTTAGAAGGTAAATCAGGCGGTTATTATCTTCATAAAAACTTGCTAAAAAATGCCGAAAACTCATCTATAGAAATAGTCAAAAGTGGCTGTTTATGGACTTGTAAGCAACCCTGTGCAGTATCCTTTTTAGCTAACAATAAATACACCTATCATTTTGTCAATATTCCTCCCTTAGATGAAAAATATCATCAAGCCTTACTCGAATTTGGTGAGTTATATGCAGACAGTGAAAACGGCTATATTTTACCAGCAAAAGTACCCGAAATTTTACAAGAAAAACTCCTCGTTAGAATCCCCGCCGTTGACACTTACCAGTAGGGGGAAGGGGTGATGAGGGGAAGGGGTGATGGGGTGATGAGGTGATGAGGTGATGAGGCGATGGGGTGATGAGGGGAAGGGGTGATGAGGTGATGAGGTGATGAGGGGAAGGGGTGATGAGGTGATGAGGCGATGGGGTGATGAGGTGATGAGGTGATGAGGCGATGGGGTGATGAGGTGATGAGGTGATGAGGGGAAGGGGTGATGAGGTGATGAGGGGAAGGGGTGATGGGGTGATTTTTTTACTTTTAATTCTTAATTATTTATTCTTCATTTTATTTAGTGAATAAAGCACAAAATCTCAACACATTTTTAATCTTATGGGTAGGAATTACCCTCTCAACTATTGGCTCACAAATGACTAATTTTGCCGTAACATTATGGGCATGGGAAGCCACAGAAAAAGCTACTCCTTTAGCCTTAATTTTATTCTTTACCCAAACACCGAGAATTATCGCTTCTCTATTTGCAGGGGTTATCGTTGATAGTTGGAATCGCAAATATTTAATGATGTTGGGTGACAGTGTTTCTGCTATCTCTACGGTGATAATTTTATGGTTATTATTAACGAATAATTTACAGATTTGGCATTTATATTTAACGGGTGCAATTAATGGTTTATTTAGTTATTTTCAAGATTTGGCTTTTTCCACTTCTATGGCACTGATTGTACCTAAAGAATATTATACCAGAGCCACTGTAATGGAAGATTATTTAACCTATTCTGGGGGAGAAATATTAGCCCCTTTTTTAGCAACTTTTTTCTATTATCAATCTGGGTTAAAAGGCGTTTTAGTTATTGATTTATTAACTTTTTTATGTGCTATTTTTACAGTTATTATTGTTAAAATACCTCAACCTAAAATAAATATAACTCGGCGAGAATCTATCTATCAAAAATTAACATTTGGTTTTCGTTATATCTTTAATCATAGTAGTTTATTAAGTTTATTATTATTTCTATTAACTGCTAATTTTATCAGTAATATTGCTTGGGGAATTTTCCCTGCAATGATTTTAGCTAGAAGTAATAATTCGGGTGAAATTTTGGCATCTGTGCAGGGTGCGATGGGATTAGGCGGTGTTTTAGGCGGTATTGCTTTCACTTTTTGGGGCGGTTTTAAAAATCGGGTTAATGGTTTATTATTGGGAAATATTTTAACGGAGTTTAGTAGTTGTTTAATCGGTTTATTTAAAATTCCTTTTTTATGGATGGTATCGGGTTTTTTGATGTCTTTTTTTGCTCCTTTAATTGGTAGCTCAAATCAATCTATATGGTTATCAAAAATTGAGCCTTCTATTCAAGGAAGGGTGTTTGCCTCTCGTTATTTTATCGCTCAAGTTATGTCACCTTTAGGATTATTAATCTCAGGCTTTTTAGCAGATAATTTTTTTGAAAAATATATCTCAAATTTTCCTCGTTTAACTCCTATTTTTGGTAATAGTGAAGGTGCAGGTATGGCTTTTCAATATGCTTTATTTTCAAGTCTGGGTATTATCATTAGTTTAATTTTTTATCGTTTCAAAGTTTTGAGAAATTTAGAGAAAATTTTTCCCGATCGCACTTAAAATTTATACAATAATTATTAAAATGCTCTATTATTGATCTATAGCAAATTTACCTCAAAGATGCGATCGCACTTCTTCAAACATTTAGACTAAAAGTTGAGATTATTTGAGATTGCTGATATGCTTCGTAATGACATAAAAAGAATAAGACTTAAAAAATTTGTTTAATTTCCCATGTTTAAAACGATACTATCTAGCCTAAATAAAGCCTTTCTAAAAGTCAAACCCTCACGACAAGAAATTAATAATTTTCAGCACAATTTACAAGAATTAAATAATCAAATAACGAGCAATTTAACCGAAACTGAAGAATATCATAAAAATAATTTAGCTAACTTTTTTAAACATACTTATTATCACCCTAACTATTATATCAACACTAGAGAAAGCCATGATTTAGTTATTCATAATGGCAAAAATGCTCAATCATCCGTAGGAGTAATTATCGAAACCAAAAGCCCCACTAATAACCATGAAATGATTAATTTTGATCGATTTAATTGTAAGGCATTACAACAACTTATTTTCTATTATTTACAAGCCAGAGTTATCGATAAAAACCTCGAATTAAAACATCTAATTATTACTAATTGCCTTGATTTTTATGTCTTTTCTGCTGATGTATTTGAAAGATTATTTTATCAAAATAAGACATTAATTAAACAATTTGATGACTTTATTAACCATCGATTAGTTAGTCATAATCGTAATTTTTTCTATGAAAATATTTCACAAAATGCCATTAAACAAGTTGAAAATGACTTAAAAGCTAACTGTATTCATTTTAAGTTAAAAGATTGTCTCCTCAAAGAAGATGAAAAAGAGTTAATAATCTTAGCTAAATTTTTCTCCCCTCAACACCTTTTAAAACAACCCTTTGCTAACGATAGTAACAGTTTAGATGAAGGTTTTTACAGCGAATTATTACACATCATCGGATTAGCAGAAGTTAAAGAAGGAAGCAAAAAAATTATTCAAAGATTGCCAGAAAATCAAAGACATTCCCCTTCATTGATAGAAAATACCATTAATCAGTTAGATATTAGCGAAAAAGTCCATTATCTCGACAATCCAGAAGAATACGGCGAAAATTATCCACAAAGACTTTTTAACATCGCCTTAGAATTAGTGATTACATGGGTTAATCGCATTTTATTTCTCAAACTCCTTGAGGCGCAACTGATTCGCTATAACTCCTCTAACTCCTCTAACCCCCCTCTCCCCGTGGGAGAGGGGTTGGGGGTGAGGGTAGATTTCCATTTTCTTAATAGCAAAATTATCGGTAACTTTAATGACTTAGAAAGTCTCTTTTTTCAAGTCTTAGCAAAACAAAATCATGAGAGAAAAGGCGATATTCAAGCTAAATTTGCTCATATTCCCTATCTTAACAGTTCACTTTTTGAAGTGACAGAAATTGAAAGAAAAACTATCGGTATTAGTAGCTTAAATTATCACACAGAATTAAAATTATATGCTCATACTGTTTTAAAAGATACTCAAGGAAAACCCCTAACTCAACCACAAAAAACCCTTGATTATTTATTTAACTTTCTTTCCGCTTATGATTTTAGTAGCGAAGGAAGTTTAGAGATTCAAGAAGATAATAAAACTCTGATTAATGCTTCGGTATTGGGATTAATCTTTGAAAAAATTAACGGTTATCAAGATGGTTCATATTTTACTCCCGGTTTTATTACTATGTATATGTGTCGGGAAACTATCCGCCGTGCAATTATCGATAAGTTTAATCAACTTAAAGGATGGCATTGTCAAACTATGGATGATTTAGATAACAAAATTGACAATAAACAAGAAGCTAACCACATTATCAATAGTATCAAAATTTGTGATCCTGCCGTGGGTAGTGGACATTTTTTAGTGTCTGCTTTGAATGAAATTATCGCCTTGAAAAGCGAGTTAAATATTCTCCTTGATAGACAGGGAAAAACTATCAAAAAAACTGATTACTTTGTCACAGTAGAAAATGATGAATTAATAGTAATAGATGAAGATAATCAACCTTTTTCTTATAATCTGAATAATCGAGAATCAAGGCGGATTCAAGAGGCTTTATTCCATGAAAAACAAGTGATTATTGAAAATTGCTTATTTGGTGTTGATATTAATATTAACTCAGTAAAAATATGTCGTTTGCGTCTCTGGATTGAGTTATTAAAAAATGCCTATTATATTATTCCTAATGATGGGGTTTTACCCTCACCTTTAACTCCTCTCCCGCAGAATAATTTACCCTCACCTTTAACTCCTCTCCCACAGAATAATTTACCCTCACCCCTAACCCCTCTCCCGCAGGAAAATTTACCCTCACCTTTAACCCCTCTCCCGCAGGAAAATTTACCCTCACCTTTAACCCCTCTCCCGCAGGAAAATTTACCCTCACCCCTAACCCCTCTCCCACAGAATAATTTACCCTCACCCCTAACCCCTCTCCCACAGGAGAGGGGAATAAGAGGCGGTGGTTTTTCTTTTTTTCCTTTGCAAACTCTACCAAATATTGACATTAATATTAAGTGTGGAAATTCTTTGATTAGTCGTTTCGATTTAAAGGATAGTATTTCCTCACCGAAGGTAAAGCGTCAAATAGCAGAATATAAGGAAGCGGTGAAAGCCTATCGCAATCCTGAAAGTAAGCAAGAAAAGTTAAGAGTTGAAAAGGTTATTCAAGAAATTAAGGCAAGTCTTACCAGTGAGATTACGGGAGTTGATGGAATTTCTACGGGTTTACGGCAACTGGAAGGGGAGTTAAATAGTTTAGTCAATCAAACTTCTTTATTTGGAGAGACGGCGAAGGAGAAAAAGGCAAGGGAGAAAAAACAAAAACAGTTAGAGAAAGAGATTAATAAATTAAGGTTAGAGATAGAAGATAAAAAAAATAATCGCATTTATCATCATGGTTTTGAGTGGCGTTTTGAGTTTCCTGAAATTCTCGATGACAATGGAGATTTTCTTGGTTTTGACATCATCATCGGCAATCCTCCTTATGGTGTTAAATTGAGTAAAGAAGAAAAACAATATTTGCAAAATAAATTTATCAATCAAGATTATCAACTTGATACATATTTGTTATTTATCGAAAAAGGGTTAAATCTTTTGAAAGGTAATGGTGAATTTTCTTATATTATCCCAAATACTTGGTTATTTAATATTAGGTATCGAAAAATTAGAAGATTTATTATTGAAAATACGAAGATTAATACAATCGCACATTACAAAAAATCTGTTTTTCAAGATGCAGTTGTAGATACTCAATCTTTACTTTTATCCAAACAATATTTTACTCAAGAAAATTATCAAATCGAAATAAAAATATATGATAATCAAGAGACATTAACAATTAATTATCAAAATCAATTAGACTGGTATAAATTGCAAGGAGAAACAATTAATATATTTTTAAATCAACAACAATTTAAAGTCAAAACTAAGATTTCTCAAAATGGTATCAAGTTAGGAGATTTATTTAAGGTTGTTGTTGGCGTAAAACCTTATGAAAAAGGAAAAGGTAAGCCACCTCAAACAAAATTAGATGTTGACAAAAGAATTTATGATGCAAATTATCAAATTGATAAAAGTTACAAAAAACTTTTAAGAGGTAGTGATATTGATAAATTTTGTAATAAGTGGCAAGGAGATAGATGGTTAAAATATGGATACAATTTAGCCGCACCAAGATATTCAGCTAATTTTGATGCGGATGAAAAAATAATTGTTAGACAAACAGGGGATACATTAATTGCCACAATTGATACAGAAAAGTTTATTTGTATGAACAATCTTCATGTTATTACTTATGATGATGAAAAGAATAATTTTAATTTAAGTTTTAAGTACATATTAGCTTTGATTAACTCTCGATTATTAGATTATTATCATTATTTGATTAACCCAGAAAAAGGAGAAGCATTGGCAGAGGTAAAAAAAGAAAATTTGGAAAAATTACCTATTAAAATAATTAGCGAAAAACAACAAAAACCATTTATAGAAATAGTTAAACAAATATTAGAGAAAAAAAGAGAAAATTCCGAAGCAGATACAGAGGAATTAGAGAAAAAAATAGATGAAATGGTGTATGAATTGTATGGATTAACAGAGGAAGAAATCGGGATAATTGAAGGCAGAGAGTAGGTTGGATTAGCCATAGCGTAATCCAACAAATTAAAGTATTATTCTCAAAGTTTTTGCTGATTTTTGATAAAAAATATCTAAATAAAAAAAATATGATTGCACTTTCAACCGTCAACTGGGCTAATTATTGGCAACAAGAGTTAAAATCTATTATCACTCCATCAGGAGAAAAAGAATTAATTTGGCATGAAAAAGGTTTACTAGGATTTTCTGTAGAAAAATATATCCCTTTACGCCGTGATTTATATTTAGAAATTTCTGATTATCAAATGTATGAAGATGTCGTGTTAACCAGTAAATATGATGAGAAAAATAATGATTATTTTGTGGTTAATTTCGTGGTTTCTGGTAATGTTAAAACCATTCATCATGGTATCACTGACTATGTTTTAGAAACGGCGGGGAAAAATTATATTGAGTTTTGGGAGTCTCGACAGGAAACGGAATATTGGCAAAAGGGCGATCGCATCTTAAAAATTAGAGTAGGGATTTCATTGGCAACTTTACGGGAAATGTGCCTAGATTCTTACCATAGTTTACCCTCAGAATTGCAATTATTAATTATGGGTAAAAATGTGCCTTCTTGTTATCGTCAAGGGGAAAATAATCTTAATATGAATAGTGCTTTGAATCAGATTATAAATTGTCCTTATCAGGGATTTATTAGAAATTTTTATTTAGAAAGTAAAGCGTTAGAATTATTTGCTTTATGGTTAGGAGAAAATAATAATCAAGAGGAATTTTATCAACAATCTTCTCTCAGTAAAAAAGATATTATTGCTTTACAAGAAGTAAAAAAAATTATGGAGAAAAACTTACAAAATCCTCCTAGTTTAAAAGAATTATCTCGTCAGTTATGTATCAATGAATGTAAACTAAAATCAGGTTTTAAGCAATTATTTAATACCACAATTTTTAATTATTTACACCGTCAAAGAATGGCATACGCCCAGAGTTTATTAACAGAAAAAAAGATGAAAGTAACAGATGTTGCTCAAATGTGCGGTTATGCCAGTTTACCCTCTTTTTCTAAGGCTTTTAAAAAATATTTTGGAGTTAATCCTAAGTTTTATAATTAAGGAGAAGTGCAGTTTAATAATTAAGGAGAAGTGCGATCGCATCCCACTATAGCCATCAGATTTGAGTTACGAAATTATCGTAAGGGTAAGTCCAAAATAATTTCATTCTTCCTCTAAATCTCCCATTAAATCAGCTACAGTTCCACTTTTAACTTCTCCTTTAATAAACGCCTCACGATAATCTTGAACTGCTTTTATCTGTCCTTTATACTATATTCTTACATCGAACTGAGGTTACATTAATGTAGTAGTTTCAGAGATGCGGGTAGCCTATATGTATAATGGTTGTTTATTGTTAACTTGGATAAAATGAAAAGACATCCAGATAAAGAAATTAGAAAAGTAATAAAAGATGCTGTAAGCAAAGGTTGGAAGATCAAGGAATCAAATGGACAAGCACATATTTGGGGTTCTTTGTATTGTCCTAATAATGATCCTAATTGTTGCGGTGGTACTAATTGTATTTTAAATGTAAATAGTACGCCAAAAAGCCCACAAAATCACGCTAAACAGCTAGACCGAGCTATAAAAAAATGTATATATTACAAAGAGGAAATATGAAAGAATTTGATTTTGCCTTAATGTTTGAATTTCACGACCCAGATATAGATCCAGAGATATATAGTGATGCTTTATATGAAGCAGGATGTGATGATGCTATGTTTGCTGTGGGAAAAAAGGGGACTATCGTTATTGATTTTATTAGAGAGTCTGAAACAGCTTATGAAGCGGTCTTAACTGCTATCAGACAAGTTAAAACGGTTATCCCTCACTCAGATCTAGTCCACATTTCACCAGATATAGTAGGGGTCAAGGAATTATCGGAAATTTTTGAATGTTCTAAGCAAAATATATTGAAATATACAAAAAAAACAACATTCCCAAATCCCTTTTATCGGAACTCCCAAATGCTGTGGCATTTAGAGGATGCTTTAGAATGGTTTAAAAACTACTCTAATTTAACAATAGATTTAAACTTACAGGAAATAGCACAATTAGCTAGAGTGATGAATTCTGAAATAAAAAGTAAAAATGAGTCACAACAAATTATAAGCCAAGCAAAAGAATTAATATCTATTTAGCCTCTATTAGTCTAATAGCATTCTTTAAGAATACGCTCCGTTTCTTGAAAACGTCTTTCTGTTTTTTTTTGAGCTTGTGCCAATTCGGCTAATAATGGAATTAATGTTAATAAAACACAAGACATCCCGTTAGATTATCAAGGGGTTATGGGTGTGCCAATAACATTTTTACATAAATTTAATCCCGACCAACTTGAAATAATTAAATTTAGAAAAGGGAATGATGAAAAAGATTTATCAATAAATGGGAAATGTCCCTATTTTAGAATTCTAATCAAAAATAAACGAATACAAAATAAAATAATTGAAGGTACAGGAATAGAAGTAAAGATGGTTAATGGAAATTCTAACATAAACCTGAGTTCACCTCAGTTCGAGATAAAATTTTGACTAAATCGATCGCGCAGATAAACAATATAATAATAGCATGGGTTGAACAATGTCCAACCCCGACATTTCTAACTGGCTAACAAGCCACTATGTCTTAATAATGCTTCAGTTTTAGGCTCTCTACCACGGAATTTTTTGAATATCTCCATCGGTGACAGACTACCTCCCAAAGCTAAAACAGTATCACGGAAACGTTGTCCTACGGTTTTCACTTCCTTCTCATTCTCTAAACCTACTTCCTCAAAGGCTGAAAACGCATCCGCACTCAAAACCTCTGCCCATTTATAGCTATAGTATCCTGCTGCATAACCTCCAGCGAAAATATGCCCAAAGCTACACAAGAATCTGTCTTCTGGTAAAGGTTTCATCACTGTAGTTGTCTCAGAGATGCGATCGCGCAATTCATGGGGAGTTTCACCGCTATTAGGCTGATAACCAGAATGTAACTCTAAATCGATGATACTGAAATGTAATTGACGTAACATTGCAGAGCCACTCATATAATTTTTAGAAGCTACTAACTTATCGTAATAGTGAGAAGGCAAAGTTTCTCCCGTTTCATAGTGTTTAGCCATACCAAAAAGGGTATTTTTTTCCAAACACCAATTTTCCATAAACTGACTAGGTAACTCCACCGCATCCCATTCCACATTATTAATACCAGCCGCACTGGGGTAATCAATAACCGTTAACATATGTTGTAAACCATGGCCAAATTCATGGAAAAGGGTTTCTACATCAGCAAAAGTCATCAAACTAGGCTTACCATCTACTGGAGGAGTCTGATTACAGGTTAAATAAGCCACAGGCAAACGATTAACCACCTTACCATTAACCTCAAATTTTGCTCTACCTAAACAATCATCCATCCAAGCGCCTCCCCGTTTTTCTGATGGGCGAGAATAGGCATCTAAATAAAAATGGGCGATAACCTCATTATGATCATTGCTGACTTGAAAATATTGTACATCCTCATGCCAGATAGGGGCTTCCCCATTAGCAGGAGTGATAGTTACACCGAAAATCCGCTTTGCTAACCCAAATAAACCATCTAATACCTGATTTAAGGGGAAATAGGGGCGTAATTCTTCTTCAGTGAAGTTAAACAGCTTTTCTCTCTGTTTTTCTGCCCAATAACTCACATCCCAAGGTTGTAAATCATCAGTGTTAGCAAATTCCTGTAATTGGGCTAACTCCTGTTTTGCACTGTCAAAACTAACAACTCTCAATTCTTCCAAGAGTTTTTCTACGGAGTCCACATCGTCAGCCATCTTTTTGGCAAGACTTACCCCACCATAGTTATCATAACCCAAAAGATGAGCTAATTCTAGTCGTAAACTCAAAATTTTATCCATGAGAGGATTATTGTCATATTCTCCTCCTCCTGCTCGACTGATAAAAGCCCGATAGACTTTTTCTCTTAAATCCCTTCTTTCGCTGAATTTGAGAAAAGGCACATAACTAGGATAGTCTAAAGTTATCACCCAAGAGCCATTTTCGGCGGTGGCATTTTTATCCCCTTCATTTTTAGCAGTTTGAGCGGCTAGACTGAGTAAACTAGGGGGCAATCCTGCTATTTCTTCGGCAGTAGTTAGTGTTAATTTAAAGGCTTTAGTGGCATCGAGGACGTTATTAGAGAAATTGGTGGATAATTGGGCTAATTCTAGTTGAATTTGGTTAAAACGCTCTTTTTTCTCTCCTTCTAAACCAACCCCTGATAATTCTGCTTCTTTGATGGCTGATTCGACAATTCTTTTTTGTGCAGAATCTAAACTATCCCATTGTTGAGAATCGCTAAGGGCAACAAATCCCTTGTATAAAGGTTGACTTTGGGCGACTCTGTTGGCAAATTGCACTAATTCTGGTTGCACTGCTTCATAAGCCTCTCGCAATTCGGGACTATTTTTCACTCCCATTAAATGCCCTATAATACCCCAAGTCCAACGCAATTTTTCTTCAATTAAGTTAAGGGGAATCACTAATCCTTCCCAAGTTGGTTGAAGGTTATTTTCTAAATCCTGCACTTGGGTTTCTAATTCTGGTAATAGTTGTGCGATCGCAGGTATGATATGCTCAGGTTTAATGTCGGGAAAAAAAGGTAGTCCTTCGCCTTTGAGTAAGGGATTGTAGTTACTTGTCATGAAATTCTATCTATGTAAAATTTATCTATAGTCGCTCATTATAAGGTTCGCTCAGATAAATTGGATGAAAATTAATCAATAAACACCTCGTAGAAATCGGGCTAGAAACCCGAAATACTGTGTAAAAAGCGTAACTCCTACAGATGTCTATTGCATAGAAAAACCGCCAAAATTTTTATTGACATTTCTTTGATTTTTATGCTATATTAGTTAACAATGGGTATCTTGCCAAAATCTTGAAAAACAACAAGATCCCCATTATAAAATATATACCTTACATTATTACCAGAAAAGAGAAAAAAGTCAAGGAAAAAATCAATTTTTTTAAACAATTATATTTACTGATGAAACTGAATTATGATCTGATAATTATTGGAATCACGAAAATTGGGCAAGTTGTTGGGGAAGATGCGTTGAAATTAGGGGCAAGGGTAGCAATAATAGATAGGATAGATGAGAATGAGCAATATTGGGATAGTAGTTTACTATCTAGGTTGAATCAGGATAATATCTTACAGATTGAGCAATTGATTAGGCAAGAGAATCAGTTAATCAAGAATAAGTTAACAGATTTACAGTTATTAGGCTTAGACATTTATCATCAAAGTTTTTGTTGTGATAATTCTCGGAAAATCATTCACATATCAACTTCAGATCATGAGCTTTTTTCTCCCGTTAGTGTGATAGCATTATCTCGACATCGACTTTTTTCTCCTTCTCCGTCATCTCAGATGGCTAGTATCTATGATCATTATTTGGGTTTACATTCATTGAATCAAGGTGCGATCGCATCTATCATAATTAAGGGAAATAGTTTAGAGTCAATTTATTTAAGTCAAAACTTATTATATTTAGATAAACCGATAAGTTTATTAACACAAAAGCAACAATTACTTCCCGAAGAAGATGAGGATATATCATGGAATTTACAATTAATTTTAGAATCACAGGGTATTAAGATATTTAACCATCATTCACAGTTATTAAATAATTATCCCAATACAAGCAATGAAAACAAAAATCATTTAATTATCGATACGGGGAAAGAGGGATTGCAAACTCCTAAATATTTGAGTAATTTAGGCATAAGATGGAGAAATTGTCAGATTCAAGTTAATCCAAAATTGCAAACTCCTAATCCTAAAATATATAGTTGCGGAGAAATTTTAGGGGGTTATAACTTAGATATATTGAATGAATATGAAGCCAAAATCGCCGTTAATAATAGCTTACTTTTCCCTGTCAAAACCGTTGATTACTTTCAAGTTGGTTATGTTTTAAATACTAATCCGCCTCTTTATCGTATTGGTTATACAGAAAAGCAAATATTACAATTAGCAAAACAATCTTTCTATAGTATCAAAATTGATAGTATATTTAACTATCATCAATATAGTGATTTTATTAAGTTAATTATTAGTAAAGATGATTCTATTCTAGGATTTCATGGCTTAGGGAAAAATTTGCAAGAAATATTCGATGTTATTTGCTACATGGTTAATAATAATCTAAAAATTAACTATTTATTTAAAGCTAATTTTAATCAAATATATAGTTATAAAATAGTCAAAAAAATAGAGAAAAAATGGTTAGAAGAAAATAAAAGGCAAACTGAGATTATAATAAATGTTCGACAAACTTTTTTACTATGGAAACGCCCTTAGTTGATTTATGATTAGTAATCAAGAGAAAAGAGGTTATTTTATTGTTTTTGAAGGGATTGATGGTGCAGGGAGTTCGACTCAAGCAGATTTATTACATAAATATTTTGTATCTCAAAAGCAAAATTCGGTATTAAGTCCAGAGCCTTCTAATGGTAGAATAGGGAAGCTATTAAGAGAATTTTTAGCTAATCCCCCTGAGTTTTTAAATGAGAATTTATTTGAGCAACAAATGGCTTATTTGTTTACCGCAGATCGTCATTTTCACTTATATAATAAAATTGATGGTGTGCAGAAATTAGTTGAAGATAATATTCATGTTATTACCACTAGATATTATTTTTCTTCTTTGGCTTATAATGCTAAAAGTGAAGCAGAATATCAATTTGTTGCCAATTTAAACCAACATTTTCCTCCCCCTGATTTATTAATTTACTTGGATATTCCTGTCGATATTGCCTTAAAAAGAATATGCGATCGCCCTTTAAAAGAAGTTTATGAGAATGAGGGAAAATTAACTCTAGTGAGAGACAATTTTGAGAAAATAATGAGTAATTATCAACATCGTTATTTAAAAATAGATGGGTGTAAAACTCCACAGAAAATCCATGAAGAAATCAAGGAATATTTATCTTAAATAAATGAGTAATGAGTAGTGAGTATAAGAATTAACACGAAGCATAAAAGAAATTAAATGTTATGACGACAATAAAATCTTTGCTAATCATATTGAGGAAAAGACTCAAAGATCTGATATATTCAGGATGGTGATGATATATAGTAAGCCGAGATGAATTGTGCAATTGTTGTCAAGGGATAAGAGATTAGGTACGGGTTGAGTATATTCAACCCAATACAGAATAGGGAGAGTTATAAATTTTATCTTCTCCTATCATCTAACACATTTCGACTTCGCTCAATGCACTGCCTGACATCTAAAACCAGACTAATAGTTTTTGTACATAAGATTTAGGTTCACTATATATTAGAAACGAGCAAATTTTTAAAAATCAAATTTCATAACCAACCTATATTTATTCTACAAGGAGAAAAATGGTACTAAACAAATTATTCGGCAAGAAAAAAGACAACTATTTCTTTGAAGCTGAAGACAACAACACTAATGAAACGGAAACCGCAGTAGAAGCGACTACCAGTATTGAATCTGTGGAAGCGACTACCAATAGCGAATCTTCTGTTACTTCCACTGCTTCTATTTCTCAAACTAATGTAGCTTACGATGTCCCCGACTGGGTAAAAGCCATCAAAAATTACTCCAATCAGGATGTAAATAATGGCAGTCAACCTCAAGAGGAAAATTTTGCTGGGAAGTATATTACTAATAATGTACCATTTTCCCGTCGTCGTCCGGGTCCTAGTTTAGCACCTTTCAAGAGTATGGCTTCTAAGATTAGCAAGTAAATGAGTAATAGACATCTCCATCAATTAAAAAAGTAATCAATTTCAATATTGAAATCCTCTAAGGTGATTTCTAATAATAAATATACCTGCATGATCCCCCCAAAACACAAAGGGGGAATTATAAGGAAGATTGGTAAATTCTTTCTTGGAAACCGCCTAAGTAATATTTGTTTTTAGCTTTTATTACATATATTTCAATAATTATTGGAGATGTCTAATGGTTAATGGGTAATGAATGGGAAGCATGGGAAGATGCAGAAGATATGTTTCTCAATTCACCTGACACCTGAATCCTCCTTTCTAAATTCTAAATTATTTCTAAATTCTTTAAAAATATGACTATTCCTGCACTACGAGAATTATCCTTTATGCCTTATCTGGATGAAACAGGTAGTATTTGCCCAGAATTAGAGGGAAAAGTGGGAATTTATGCTATTTTTGATCAGGAAAAAACTCTACAGTATATCGGTTATTCCCGTAATTTATACATGAGTCTAAAACAACATTTAGTGAGACAAATTGATCAATGTTTCTGGTTAAAAGTATATAGGCTCGATCGCGCCAATCGGAGTATATTGGAAGAAATAAAGCAAAATTGGTTAGAGGAAAATCAAACTATTCCTCTTGGTAATGGGGATAAAGAGAATTTATGGATACAGGCTATTGATGCCAAACTAACCATGAGTGAGGAAGAAAAAGAAGAATGTCAACAACAAGAAGAAATGGGTAAGATTAAATTTTTGAAAAAAATAGCGAGACGATTAGAAGAAAGTATTAAAGAAAAACTGCAACAAAGAGGGGTGACAATGGAGATTCGTTTTAACCCGAAACTCAAAGAAGAAGGTTTATTGGATTTACGGTGAACTACTCACATTCGCTACGCTGAAATGTGAGCTTCTTACCCAACAGAATGCGTTATAGTAGATTTCTTTCGTCCTCTACTATCTCGTCTTACATCTGGGCAGCAAGCTGAAACTCCAGTTCCTGAAGCCAAAATTCGCAGTCCTTCATCTCTTATATTTTTTGATGCGTTTATATCTCTATCGTGTTTAGTCTTACATCTTGGACATTCCCATTGTCTTATATCTAATGGTAAGCTGTCAACTACATTCAAGCAATGGTTACAAGTTTTGGAGCTAGGGAAGAATCTATCTACTTCAAGATAAACCTTGCCTTCTTGTTCACATTTATACTTGAGCATTGTTTGAAACTGTCCCCAACCTACTTGTTGTATTGACTTAGCTAGACAATGGTTCTTTACCATCCCTTTGATGTTTAGATTTTCACATATTACGACTTGATTCTCGTTTACTATCCTGCGTGATAGTTTATGTTGGAAATCTTCACGACACCGAGATATTTTATTATGAACCTTTGCAACTTTGATTCGGGCTTTATTACGGTTGTTTGAACCCTACGGATATTTTTTTTGTTGGGCAAAACTTGTGCTGAGCGTAGTCGAAGCATTCATCCTCTAATCCGCTTCGCACTTGTTTAGGGACTTCTTTTGCCATTTACGTTAAAGTTTTTAGGGTTCTTCTACAGTAGTTATTGTACCTGACACCTGACACCTTTTCCTCACCAGTAATTTACATACTCACCGTAAGAAAGCCGTTTTTAGGGGGGGTGTTTTTCTCAAAAAATTAAGAATCAGATAGGTGAAAAAAAGAGATAGTCATGATATACTAGCAAAGTTCAGCAAATAAACACTGCTGAGTTAAATATGATTATTATAGTAAAAGCGATTCATTAAAGGAAAGAATAGTAGTTTTTATGAAAATCACCCAGGAGAAACTTCCTGCTAGTCAAATCGGTTTAGAAATCGAGATTCCCGCAGAGACAGCTAAGAATACTTATGAAAAAGTAGTTCAAGAAATAGCAAAGACGGCTAATATACCCGGATTCCGTAAAGGGAAAGTGCCTCGCCCTATTTTAATACAAAGATTAGGCGCTAGTAGAATTAAAGCGGCAGTTTTAGATGAATTAATACAGGATACCTTTAAAGCGGCGATCGAGCAAGAGTCGATTAATGCTATTGGTAATTATAAATTACGCTCTGATTTTGAAGAATTAGTGGAAAAATTCCAAGTCGGAGAAAGTTTCACCTATCAAGCGGCGGTGGATGTGCCTCCAGAGGTAAATTTAGGGCAATATCAAGGGTTAACTATTCAAGCGGAAGAAGTGCCTTATAAACCTGAAGATGTGGACAATTTAATCAAAGAACGTCAGGAAAAACAAGCTACTTTAATTCCCGTAGAAAATCGTGCTGCACAGATGGAAGATTTAGTAGTGATAGATTTTGTCGGGCGTAAACCCGCCGAAAACGAGGAAGAAGAAGGGGAAGTCATTCCGAATACTGAAGCGAGGGAGTATCAAACGGAATTAAAAGAAGGGAAATTTATACCCGGCTTTGTAGAAGGTATTGTGGGTATGAGTTTAGATGAGACAAAAAAATTACCTTTGACTTTCCCTGAAAATTATCCTCAAAAAGAATTAGCGGGGGAAAAAGTTGTTTTTACCATTACGGTTAAGGAAATTAAAGAGAAAGAATTACCCGAATTGGATGATGATTTTGCCCAAGAAGTCAGCGAATTTGAGACAATGACAGAGTTGAGAGAGTCTCTGGAAAAACAGTTTCAAGAAAAGGCTAGTAATCAAACCAATCAAAATATTCAGTCAGCAATTGTGGCGGAGTTGTTAAAACACACCACCATCGATTTACCTGAGACTTTAATGGAGGAGGAAGTACAAAATCTCCTCATGCAAACGGCAAATGAGATTCAAAGCTATGGCATGGATATTAACCAATTCTTCACCAGAGAGATGGTAGGAAAAATGAGAGAAACCGCTAAACCTGAAGCGAGTAAGAATCTCCATTCTACTATGATTATTGAAAAAATTGCTGAACAGGAAAATATTTCTGTTAGTGAGGAAGAAATCAATACTAAATTCCATGAAGTCAAGGAAAGTCTTAAGGATAAAGACATTGATGAGGAAAAACTCCTTAAATATGTCAAGTCTGATTTAGTGGCTGAAAAAACCCTTGATTGGCTGAAAGAGAGAAATAATATTGAATTAGTGCCTCTAGGCAGTTTGAGTCAAGAGGAAGAAGAAAAAGAAGAAAAAGAAGATTCTCAAGAAAATTAAGAATCTCTCCCCCTCTCCCTCTCCCCCTTTCACCCCCTCACCTCTTTACTTCAACACCTAACCCAATTCTATGGCGGAAAATCAAGCAACAGAAATTAAATATGGCGAAAGGGCGATCGAGGATGGTAAATTAATTACATTTCCTAATCCTCGCCCCGGTAGAGTTTATAATATTAGCGTTACTTTACCTGAGTTTACTTGTAAGTGTCCTTTTTCTGGTTATCCCGATTTTGCTACTATTAATATTAACTATTGTCCAGACGAAAAGGTAGTGGAATTAAAGACGATTAAACTTTATATTAACAGTTATCGCGATCGCTACATCTCTCATGAAGAATCAGTTAATCAAATTTTGGATGATTTTG
Source organism: uncultured Cyanobacterium sp. (assembly GCA_964409355.1). Taxonomy (GTDB): domain Bacteria; phylum Cyanobacteriota; class Cyanobacteriia; order Cyanobacteriales; family Cyanobacteriaceae; genus PCC-10605. The sequence continues at coordinate 27,378 of CAYPDC010000015.1, read as the reverse complement.
TGGCGGCGGCTGATCCTTTATCTATTACCATTAAGGGAGATTTTAACCCCCGTGGTAATGTGCATACGGTTGTGGAAGTTAGTCATCAAAAGTACCCTCAGTAAACCTCATTTCGGAGTTCGGAGCGATACACTGCATCTCGACTACCCTCGATAACCGCAAGTCGAAGTGTTCGGAGTTAAACTTGGCAAATATTGATTTAAGAGAACACCAAACAAAAAATGATCGATCTAATCGCAATTAAAGATTTGTAAATTTATATCATTAACCGCCTTACAATAAATGATCCTGTTGGCGAAATAAATCTTAACATAAAACTTGACCAAAAGTCGGTTTTGTGCAGTAACCCGCTTCGCAATAAATTGACGAAGCTAATAGCAAAAATCGGCTAAAGCGATTTAACAGAGATTGTTGCTAATTATCTAACAATTGTGTTATATGAATATAGGTTTAATTTAGTCGCTTTAACAGACTTAAGCTATAAGCCATGAAATTTATTTCATGGCGGTTTATGATACACTACTAACTTTTTGTCTATTCACAAATTATTAATTTCAGCAACCTCTACTGACATTTATACTGCCAAGCTAATTTGGCTGCACCTACCATTCCTGCTTGATTTCCTAAGTTCGCTACGGTAATCTTTAAATTAACCCTAGAACTAGCTAAGACTCTTTTCTCTATTTCCTTTTCTGTGGAAGGAAGAAAGTGTTTCGCACTGGCTGACACTCCTCCCCCAATAATCACTACTTCGGGAGTGAGAATGTAGATTAAACTCGCTAACCCCGCACCTAATTGCTTACCATAATTATGCCAAAATGTCAAGGCAGTAGGATCATTATTATTGGCTAAATGTCCTAACTCGGCAGGGGTTTTGCCCGTTTCTCGGATTATTGCCGTAGCAGAAACGTATTGTTCTAATGAGCCTCGATTACCGCTATTACAGGGATGCCCGTCGGGATTGAAGGTGATTAAGCCTAATTCTCCTGCTGCTCCTAAATGCCCTGTAAATAGTCTATCATTAATAATAATCGCTCCACCAACTCCTGTGCCTAATGTCAAGAGGATGGAGTTATGATAGTTTTTCCCCGCACCTAACCACGCTTCGCCTAATCCTGCACAGTTAGCATCGTTGGCAATAGTGGTTTTTAAGCCTGTTTTTGCTTCTAATTTATCCGCAAGGGGTACATTTTTCCATTCTGTTAAGTTAATAGCAACCAGAGCGATTCTCCCTGTAACATCTGTAGGACCTGGTGTACCAATACCGATCGCCACTGCTTGATTTTGGCTATTTAATTGTTTCACCCTAGAGGCGATCGCATCTATTACAACATCAGGAGTAGCCGGTTGAGGAGTAGGAATGGTAAGGGATTCTAAACAGCTACCATCTTGGGTAAAACGCCCTAATTTAATGGCGGTGCCACCTAAATCAACACCAATGACTTCTTTTTGCATTTTATTTGCCTTCTGATTTCATCTTATAATCTAGTTTTTGTGCCAAAGAATAAAAAAACACCTTAAATTAATCAATCTTTATATCATAAATAAAGATTTATAATTCTAATTTTTTTTAATCGTGACTATTTTTAAATCTTTTTTTTCGGTTATGACTGTGTGTTTATGCTTGTTTTCTTCTCCTGATGTTAAAAGTGCAGAATGGGAAGAAATTAAAGCTAGGGGTAAAATTATTGTGGGAGTGAAAGATAATTTACAGCCGTTGGGTTTTATTGACTCTCAAGGAAATTTACAGGGATTTGAGATCGATTTAGCCCATAAATTAGCGGAAGAATTGTTAGGAGATAAAGAAGCGGTGGAATTTGTCTCTCTCCTCAATCAAGATAGGTTAAACGCCGTTATCAAAGATGAGGTGGATGTGACGATCGCATCTATTACCTTTAATTCTTCTCGACAAAGATTAGTGGATTTTAGTGATATTTACTATTTTTCAGGAACAGGGATTATAGTTAAGAAAAAGCCACTTTTTGGCAATATTGGGGATATTTCAAGGAAAATAGGGATTTTAAACCATTCAAGGGCGATAGCCGAAATTCAATATACTTTTCCACAGTTATCATTAAGGGGAGTATCAAGCTATCAAGAAGCCTTAGAATTAATAGAAAACAAGGAAATCGAAGGTTTTGCTGGAGATATAGTAGTTTTAACAGGTATAACTCAAAAAAACCCAGACTATCAGTTATTACCTCATATTATCGGTGCTTATCCAATAGCGATCGCCCTTCCCAAAGGCAGACAATATCAACCACTACGAGATCAAGTTAATCAGGTGATGAGAAAATTAAAACAAGAAAACTGGTTTAAGGAAAAAGCCGAGTATTGGGGATTACCGACTATCGATTAGTCATAGCTCATTGTACCCAGATATTTGGTAAGATAAGGAGAGAAAACCTCATAAATAAGAGTTAAGGGTTTTTTTGCGTGCCAAAAGAGATAATGTCGCCCCCAAAATGCACCTTTTTCGCCAAAACCTTCCTCTAAGGCTTGACTATGCCCATAATAAATGCCTTGAATATCTCGATATAATTCTGTATGTAGGCTAGATAAACTCTCCCATATAGGCAGATTGCGATTTTGCAAATAGTCATCCACTTGACTGGCTTCCCACCAAGAAGAGGCATAAGCTAATCTTTTGCCACTAGCGGTTTTTAACCATACTTGCCTTCTGAGTCTAGGACCTGGTACTTTTTCTATATCTGATGGTGCGTTATCATGGTCATAGTGAACTAATGACATATCGATGATGTTAACCTTGATGGTTTCACTGGTTAACAGTCTTAAGTGTCGAGTGGGGGATCCATCCCCCAATAATAATATCTGCCATGGCGGTGCAAGTTGGCTATGAGGTAAACCTATTTTGACTAATTCCTCTCCTCCTTGCCAAATGTTTTCCAATCTATGCCATGAGGTTACGATGCTTTCTGTTTTCAAAATCATGCCCCTTATCGTTACAAAACTTAATATTATCTTAGCAATCTGAGAGGATGATGGCTATATCAACTAAAACCAAATCTTATAGTATGTGGGTAAAATTATGATGGTGTTAGATCAAAATTTTCGTCCTAATTAGCAAAGATTCGGTTAATATTACCTAAACAGTATTAATTTTGTCCAAGATAAGGGGCGTGAGGAGTAAATATCGATGAATTTGAAAAAGTCTGCTTTGAAAACACTCAAAGAAACCAGTCGCACGTTTTATATTCCCATTAGTCGTTTACCTGACGGTTTACAAGATGCGGTTACATCAGCTTACTTGTGTATGAGAGCGATCGACGAAATTGAAGATCATCCTCGCATGGAGAATCGTTTAAAAAGAGAAATTCTGACTCAAATTAGTGCCAGTTTACAGTCCATTAGTGAAAATACAAAGGCAGAAGAGATTACTGCTCATATTCAACCTTATAAGCATTTATTGCCCGAAGTTAGTTATCGTTTTGCAGAATGGGCAACTCTTGCACCAATTTCCATTGCGGGAAGAATTTGGGAAGCAACGGCAACAATGAGCGATCGCATGGCTTATTGGGCGGATAAAAACTGGGGGATTAAAACCAAAGCGGATTTAGATCAATATACTTTTAGCGTAGCAGGTTCGGTGGGCTTACTACTTTCTGATTTGTGGGCTTGGTATGACGATACTCAAACCAACAGACAAGAGGCGATCGCATTTGGGAGAGGTTTACAGGCGGTAAATATCTTACGCAATCATCAAGAGGATAAATTAAGGGGAGTAAGTTTCTTTCCAGAGGGTTGGCAATTAGAGGATATGCACCAATACGCCCGTTATAACTTAACTTTAGCAGATTCTTATACCAAATCTTTACCAAAAGGACCTGCATTACAATTTTGTCAAATTCCGTTAACTTTAGCCCATGCCACCCTAGATGTCTTAGTCTTAGGTAAACCAAAACTTACCCGTAATGATGTTATGGCTTTAGTGGCTCAAGTGTGTAGTTAGTGTCAACTATCGTTATGATAAATTAAATCTAGTAATTTTATTAAACTGTTAAATCACGATAACTTTCTACTTCAATCATTTTTATCAAACCTAAAACCTGAAACCTGAAACCAAAAAACAAACATATAAGTCCGTAATACTAATTATTAATTGTTGTAAGTGTGAGGAGGAAAACCATTGAATTTTTGGATTAAAGAAAGATTAGAATGTTTAGAGGAGGCATTTAATGCCCAGTATTGTCAGGCAATAGATCAAGTTAGTGCTTTACTGGCTAATCGTTTCCAAGCAGGGCATATATTGTTAATATGTGGTAATGGTGGCTCGGCGGCTGACGCACAACATATTGCGGCGGAATTTGTGGGTAGATTTCAAATCGATCGCCCCGGCTTACCTGCTATGGCACTGGGTACGAATCCTGCAACCCTGACAGCTTGGGGAAATGATCACGAATTTGAGACGATTTTTGCCCGTCAAGTGCAGTCTTTTGGCAAAGCAGGAGATTTACTCTGGGTTTTATCAACTTCGGGGCGATCGCGCAACATTCTCCATGCCCTTAAATCAGCAAAAGATCAAGGTTTAATCACCATTGGCATGGCTGGAAATAACGGGGGGATGATGAGTAGTTTAATTGATTATCCCCTTTTTGTCGCTGAAAAAAATACTCCTTATGTTCAGGAGATACACCTAATTACATATCATCGTATATGTGAAAGGGTAGAAGCGATGCTATTTGCAGAAAATATGGCGGAGAAGAAAATAGCTGTTTAACTCACATCTTGCACCTCATCAAGAGGGGGAGTAATGAGTAATGAGTAAGGAGTAATGAATAATGAATAGTTAAAAAGTCTCCGCATCTTCCCCATCACCCCTTCCCCTCATCACCCCATCACCCCTTCCCCCAAATCATGCCCTAATTAAGCAAAATCTGAGTTTAAGTTCGTTGAGCGAACATTTGTCTTAATACATCAGCAGGATCAATATGATTGCCGTTATATCTTAATTCCCAGTGTAAATGAGGTCCCGTGGTTCTGCCAGTCATTCCTACTCTGCCAATTCTTGCCCCAGAAGGAACATTTTGCCCTTGTCTTAAAATAATACCACCAGCTCGATCGATTAAAATCAATCCTTGAGAGGTATTTTCCACACTCCCCATCAGATGACAATAAACATGAGTCCATTTTCCTGACTGAATATGAATCATAGTACCACAACCAGTATGATCTGACAGATGAACTACTTGTCCTGCCCACCAGTTACGAACATAACTACCAAGAGGAGCGGCTAAGTCTAATCCTTGGTGCATTTGTCGTTGTCCTGTGATGGGATGAATACGATAGCCAAAACCTGAAGTATAAGCCTGAAAATTCTCAACGGGAAAGGAAGCCTGTTGCCAAGTTGCCCTAACAGGAACAGTTTGAGCTTGTAATTGCGGTTGATATTTAGATATGTTAGGGGGATTAGCTAATCCGATGGTAAAACCCACAATCAACAGAAAAGAAAATAAAAGGTTGTACTTTTTTGAGAATTTGATGAGCTTTTTTTTATTTAACGGGGGTGATTGTAACATTACTCCTCAGTATCACCAATTTAATTTGTGTTTTTGTTGAAAATTAAGAAAATTAATTGCGAGTCTCATTTTACCTTAATTTATCCAATAAATCCCCATAAATGTGATTATTTTTGAGTATTCATTGCCACAAAACACTCAAACATTAGATAATAAAGCCCATAGTTATTAATCTTAATGGTGTGAATAAACAAGGCAAAAAATCCCTAGCAGGAATAGCAGGAATAGTTGCGATCGCAACTCTTATTAGTAAAATATTTGGCTTAGTGAGAGAGCAAATTGTCGCCGCCGCCTTTGGAGTTGGGGCGGTGGTTAACGCTTATGCTTATGCCTATGTCATCCCCGGATTCTTATTAATCCTCTTAGGGGGGATAAATGGACCTTTTCACAGTGCCTTAGTTAGCGTGTTAGCGAAAAGAGATGCTAAATCTGCCGCACCTCTCATTGAAACCATTACAACTTTAGTGAGTGGTATTTTACTGCTAGTTACCATTGTCTTAATTGTTTATGCCCATGTATTCATAGATTTACTTGCCCCCGGATTAGAAACCAAAGTCAGGGAAATGGCAATTCTGCAACTACAAATCATGGCGCCTTTAGCCATATTCGCAGGACTAATCGGTATTGGTTTTGGTAGTCTTAATGCGTCCGATCAATATTGGCTACCCAGTATTAGCCCTTTATTTTCTAGTTTAACCATTGTCATCGGTGTCGGTGGATTATTTTGGTTTTTAGGAGAAAAAATTAACGCTCCCGAATATGTGCAATGGGGTAGTATGATGTTAGCCGGTACAACCCTAGCAGGGGGAGTCTGGCAATGGTTAGCACAACAAACCGCCCAAATTAAAAGCGGTATTAGTACCTTAAAATTGCGGTTTAATTTCCGTCAAGAAGGTGTTAACGATGTTGTGAAAGTGATGGCACCTGCAACTCTTTCTTCGGGGATGCTACACATTAATGTTTATACAGATTTATATTTCGCTTCTTTCATTGAAAATGCAGCCGCAGCGATGCGTTACGCAAATTTTATTGTTTTAACACCATTAGGCATTATTTCTAATATGATATTAGTGCCTTTTTTACCGATATTTTCTCGTTTAGCTAGTCCAGAAAATTGGGATGAATTAAAATTAAGAATTAGACAGGGTTTAATTTTGAGCGCCCTAACAATGCTACCGTTAACGGCAATTTTTATGGCTTTATCTCAACCCATTGTTACTTTAATTTATGAAAGAGGAGTATTTGAATCATCGGCTTCTGCTATTGTTGCCCCTGTTTTATGGGCTTACGGTGTCGGGATGTTTTTCTACTTGGGTAGGGATGTTTTAGTCAGGGTATTTTACGCTTTAGGAGATGGGCAAACTCCCTTTAAAATTAGTATCATTAACATTTTTATTAACGTTGTTTTAGACTATTTTTTAGTTAAAAATTTTGCAACTCAAGGTTTAGTTTTTGCCACCATTGGTGTTAATATTTTTTCCATGATTATTATGATCTTTATTTTACATAAAAGACTAAATGGATTACCGTTAAAAGAATGGATATATATATTTTCTGGACTAATTTTAGCTACGGTTATATCTGGATTTGGTTGCAGTAGTTTTTATAGTTTTTTGTCTTCTTTTTTTGGCAATAAAGGCTTATTGATTAACGGGATTAATGTACTATTTTCCAGCCTAATCTCTTTAGGAATATTTTTATTATTAACTATTCCTTTAAAGTTACCTGAGTTAAATATTTTATTCAGTAAAATTAATGCTAAAATTAGCAAAAAAAAGTGACAATCTACTAGCTTATTAGCTTGATCAACTTTTTTCAAAAACGCAACTTAAATAAATCATCTCACCATTAACAAAACCATTATAAATTTTACCTTCTTTTATTCCTGCAAATTCAGCCACCGCTTGACGGAAAAATTTAGGTACATTAGTATTAACCAAATTTTGTTTGCCATCATTCACCAAATCCAAAGCCTTAACGACATGGGGGGTGATTTCCCTTCGTTTAATCTCTTTCAAACCTGATTTTTGGAAACTAACCTCTAGTTTCGCCAAATCTGCGATCGCGCGTAAGTCTGCCCAAGAAAAAACCCCGTTGGGTTTTAAAACCCTTGCTACCTCTTGCATAAACTTGGTCATTGAACCATAGCAATGAGATGATTCTACATTAATTATGACATCAAAGGTATTATCTGCAAAGGGCAAATTCTCGCTATCTCCTTGTAAATAAGATAAATTGGGTAGCTGGTACGATTTGTTGGCTAAGATGATGTTTTCTGAGGCTAAATCCACTCCTATCATTTCTTGAGGTGAAAAAGTTTTTGCCAGAAAAAATGCCCCCGCACCTCTACCGCAACCGACTTCTAAGACTTGTTTATTTTCTAAATTAGTAGCGTTACTCACATACTGATACAGTTGAATATAGTAGCGATTTTTCTCATCTTCTGGAGATAAATTTAAGGGTTTCAATTCAGAATTAAAGTCATCAAAACCATAATTCATAAATTGTAAGTCTGGTTTTTGATAAGAATTAGCCAGTAAGTTGTACCACCAACGCCACAATTTTCGCTTTAATTTAGGAGATATTTCTGTTAATAAAATAAATAAATTTTCGATCATTTTTGTTTATTTAAAATAAGAGGCGATCGCACAATGTTTACAATTAATAATTTAGGGGTTGCTAAAAAAGTGTTTTGGTTGAGGTAGGGAAAAGGGCATACTTCGACTGTCCCTCAGTACAAGTCTCGACTTGTTGATAAGCGTAGTCGAATCACGCTCGATAACCAAAGGGAAGACGAAAGAGGGGTTTTGTGAGAAAAAATATTAAATTAATCGGGTAACTTATAACGAGAGACAATTTTCTCCGCATACTCAGGCACATGATCCTCTAGCTTTTCGGGGTAATTGCGCTTGACATAGAGATAATTGCGGGTAAAGTGAGAATCAATGGAAAAACGGGCATATTCTAGCCCTTTTGGTCCTACTTTCTCGATTACTACCCCCATTAATTGTGCTGCCCACATCGGTAATGTTACCCCTTTATCATAAGCTGGAATACTGTTTTGGACAGCTTGGGTGCGATCGCCCCTTGACATCACAGGTTGAGTATGTAATTGATCTTTAACTAAATCAAGCATTTCCCTACCCGTGTCATTACGCACCACAATCCATTGCCAACCAAAAGGCGCACCCATATAACCCACAACCAAATCCGCAAGGGAGTTGACATAATCAAAACAAGTCATACAGGAAGGTGCGAAAACGTCTTTTAACTGATTGGTTTTTAAGCCAAAAAAAGGCACTTTTTCCACACTGCCATCCTCATGTTTAAAATGCACCCGAAAATCCTGCATAAACTCGTAAGCAACCACTGTCTCAGGAGATTTACTGGTAGTATCTAAAAACTTCTGTAAACCTGCACGGGTGACATTATCCACACATGGAGTGCCTAAAACATAGAGTTTTTCTAAGCCTAACTTATCCTCTACCGCGCGCAAAGCCTGAATTTGACAACCAACCCCAATCACCAATAAGCGTTTCATCCCCGACTGTTCAATCTGCTCTAACACTGATAAATTAGGAGATAAAGTGGGTTTATTTACCTTAGCCCCCAGAATTTCCTCTGTAGTTGTAGCAATAATGGGTTTAGGTTGAAAACGATCTTCATCACTATTTTGAACGCATACAACGCCTTCTACAAGCCCCTGCGTTAACATTTCACAGGCGATCGTACTCACAATTCCAGTCCACTGTGCGCCCTCAATGGGTTGGATTTTTTTCGCCGACATCATCTCTTGATGCACCCCAAAATAGAGGTCATTTTCGTTGTTTAAGTCTCGACTACGTCCATGGGCGATCGCTTCTAATTCAGCAATTTGTTGATTAATAAAAGCACAGGCTTCTTTAACATAGTGAATATAATAGGTATCGCACAATCCGCACTCACTACACAATTCTTTTGCGGGGCGACGACTACCTTGTTTTAAGGCTTTAGCTTTACGATGAGAATTGATTACGGCCATTTTCGTTTAAATTAAAGTCACAATATTAGTAAAAGTCTGTATTAGGTGTCAGATTTCAGGTTTCAGGTATGAGATATGAGGTTTTAGGTAACAATTCATTATTAATTATTAATTATTAATTATTAATTATTAATTATTGATTCACCTTTACTCTTTGGGTAATCATACGAATACCACCATCACGAATAAGGATAACAGAATACCAGTGATCTTGATTTTCCGTCGGGGGTAATTTAACCCGTTTGAAAATGCCTCCGGCGGTTAAAGCGTCTAATTCAATGGTAGGAGGTTCAAGATACACGGATGGAGAGACTTTTTGTTCAGATACTCCTCCTAATACTATATCAGAGCCAACGGGTTCTTCTAAAATAACATCAAAATCAAATTCTTGTCCTATATTGACTTTTTCAGGTAAATTTACTTTAGCAACGGGGGGATTATCTCCTGATGTAATTTCAGTTTTTTCTGAGATAATTTCTTGTTTAACTAATTTATTATCAGCAAAATATTGATTGGCTTTTATTTGGGAATTAAGGGTAAATCTTTTACCGCCACTTTCATAACTTCCCTCAATACTGGTGATAGTTAACGCCACTAATTGCCCCTCTTTTTCTTCCCATGATTCAATGTTAGTGGTATATTTTAAGTCAGAATATTTTGACCATAATTTTTCTAAATATTCTTTTAAAGATTGGGAATTTAAACCATCGGATGTAGTAAATTCAGAAGAAACATTGTTTGTTAATAGTTCGAGATTTTTATTATTGGCGGCGGTGTCAATTTTCGTGACTATTTCTAATATTTCTGAAGGAATATTGTTAGATTGGGCTTTAACTTGTTTAAATTGGGAGATAGTCAAAGAAAAGCCTAGTATTATTAATAGTAAAAAATTAGCCGTTTTTTTCATAAAATTAATTTAATTAAATGTATTTTTTATTGATGATTTTATTTATTATTAATTTATCGTAGGTTGGGTTGAAGAATGAAACCCAACATAAACTTTTACCCGTGTTGGGTTACGCTATCGCTAACCCAACCTACTAAAACTATTATTTTTTCATTCCTAATTCTTAAGAAGTGATTTGCCTGTGTTAGTGCAAAACCAATGTAATCGGTTGGGATTTAACCCTAGTTTAAGGTTATTTTCACTCCATTGTAATTCAGGATTAATTAATAATCTTAGTTCATGATTGGAGTTATGAATTTTGACGCTAACTAATAATTCCCTCCCAAAATTCTCGGTTAATAACACATCCCCTGTTATAGTTATTGTATCGTTTTCGGTGGCAAGGGTGACATCTTCAGGGCGAATACCCATATCAATATCCGATAATGATTCGTTGCCTTCTGGTAGAGGAATGAGGGTGTTTCCTAGTAAAGCATTACCATTTTTACATTCTAGGTTTAAAATGTTCATCTGTGGACTGCCGACAAATCCTGCTACAAATCTATTGGCAGGTTGGTTGTAGATGCGATCGGGCCTATCAATTTGTTGGATTAGCCCATCCAATAATACCACTACTTTACTCGATAGGGTCATGGCTTCGGTTTGATCGTGGGTGACGTAAACAACGGGTTTGTTTTGATTGGCAAATAGTTGTTTTAATTCCCCTCTTACTTTTTCTCGCAGTAGTGCATCAAGGTTACTCAATGGTTCATCTAAGAGAAAAACATCGGGGTTTCTGACTAAGGCGCGTGCTAAGGCGACTCTTTGCCGTTGTCCTCCTGAGAGTTGTTTTGGTTTACGATTAAGTAAGTCAGTTAAGCCTAAGTTAGTGCTAACTACCGTGACTCTATTCGTTATTTCTTCTGGGGGAATTTTTCTGATTTTTAAAGGAGAGGCAATGTTATCAAAGACACTCTTATGAGGATAAAGGGCGTAACTTTGAAATACCATAGCCATGTTGCGATCGCCCACAGGGGTATTGGTTAAGTCATTATCACCGAGGATAACGTTACCGTTAGTGGGTTTTTCCAATCCTGCAATCAAACGCAGTAGGGTGGATTTTCCGCATCCCGAAGGTCCTAAAAGGGTGATAAAATCACCATCATTGACGGTTAGACTAATATCTTTGACGGGAATGACGTTAGGTGCAAATTGCTTTTTGAGGTTTTTTAGGGTTAATTGTGCCATAATTCTAATATATCACTCCTTATTATTTGTTTTAGATAATTGTTAAGATTAATCCTACTTGAAGCAAAATGTCAGTAAAATTGAGAGAAAAAGATATTGTAACAGTAAGAGAAAACCGCCATGACTCAATCCTCTGATAGAAAGAAAAAGCAACCTTTACCATTTCCGCCGATTGTTCCCCCTACTAGACGGCAGGGAATTACTGAAACCGATGGTGAAACGAGAATGAGTAATCGCAAATTTCCTTCTCTTAACGATGAGAGTCAAAACCTTTCCTCTCCATCTCTTGATTTTGATGCCCCTGATTTTGATGAAGATGACTTTGAATCCGACGAGGAGCAAACTCAAGTCACCTCCGCAGATATGATGCCTCCTTTAGGTCGAAAAAGCCCTAATTTAACTCCCCCACCTCTCCCTTCTCCTCCTGCTAGTTTGAGGAAAGATACCACAACCCCCCTCAAATCCCCTAGTGTTCCTTCTCCACTCGGTAAAACCAGTCGTCCTCCCACTCCCCCACCTTTAACTCCCCCCCCTCTCACTACGGCTAAACCGGGAGAAACTAATGTTCGTCGAGGAGATGTTCCCCCTAAAGCCAATTTAAGACCCGGTCCTGTGGGTGGAGTTCGTCCTGTGACATCAGTAGGACGATCGCCCGGTCAACCTTCTTTAGAAGAATTGGTGAAGTTAGCCTTTGATAATGGTTATTCTGACGTGCATTTAGGGGTGGGTGAATTGCCTAGGATGCGCGATCGGGGGCAAATGACGATTTTGGAGCAATACCCTGAAATTGATCTCAATACCTTTATGAGTTGGTTAAGGGAAATTATGAGGGAGGAGGAAATTCAAAAGTTTAAGAAAGAATTAGAATTTGACGGTGCAACTCAATATGAATTTGCGAGGGTGAGGATTAATGTTTTTGACTCCTTAACAGGTCCTGCGTTGGTGTTGCGTTTAATTCCTCTGAAAATTCTATCCATGGAACAATTACGTCTTCCCCCAGTTTTTAGAGATATTTGTGATGTTCATAAGGGTTTAATTTTGATTACAGGTCCTACTGGTTCTGGTAAATCCACTACTCTAGCGGCGATGATTGACTATATCAACAATGAATTTCCTAAGCATATTATCACTATTGAAGATCCTGTGGAATTTGTGCACAAAAGTAAAAAATCTCTGATTAAACAAAGAGAAGTAGGGATGAATACCCTGTTGTTTGATAATGCCCTTAAAGCATCATTAAGGGAAGATCCCGACATCATCCTTGTAGGGGAAATGCGAGATAAGTCCACCGTGAATACTGCCCTCAAAGCGGCTCAAACTGGTCACTTGGTTATGGGTACATTACACACTAACAGTGCCATTAAAACCTTAGAACGTATTTTTACCCTCTACACTGCCGAGGAACAACCTGCCATCAGATCTGCCATCGCCGAATCCTTAGTTTCAATTATTGCTCAAGGGTTATGTCGTACTACAGACGGTAAACGGGCGGCCTTCCATGACATTCTCATCAATACCGAAACGGTAAAAGATTACATCATGGGGAATAAATACGAAGAAATTGCACAATTAATGGATGAAGGAGAATACGACGGCATGATAACTATGAATAAATCTCTATTCAATCTTTATCAAGAAGGAAGAATTACAGAGGAAACAGCACTCGAACATTCTCCCACTCGCAATGAAATGGCGATGATGTTAAGGGGCAGAGTTTAAGGTAACTATTCCTTTGGCATGGCGGCAAAAATTGCATCTGCATCCACCGTGACGATAATTTCTCCGTTTTCCTTAATCCAATAACCTCTAAGAAAGGGGGCTAATTCAGGGGTAACGGCAGAGGCAGGAGGGGAATGAATCTCACTGGTGTCACACAACTCTATATCATTAACGTCACTGACCACTAAACCCACTAAATCCCCAGAAGCACTATTTCTGATATTTTGGTTGCTAGGATGGATAACAACGGCTTTATGATTGGAGGCAACTACCGATTGTTGATACCAAGGAGTAAATCCTAATAATTGCCCTAAATCAATCATCCAAATAACTTGCCCCCGCCAATTATACACCCCAATCACCCAAGGGGGCATTTCAGGAATGGGTACCATTTGCCCCAATGGAATTTTTAACACTGCCGCAATTTCAGCGAGGGAAATCATTAAAGTTGTATCAGGTAGTAAAACAAATTTGAGAAACTGTTGTTTATAAGCGGTTTTTTGATTAGAAAATTGTGGGACTGATAAAGGGAATTCACTCATGATATTTATGTGTCGAATCAGGGAAAAGGTGTTATGTTGACTTCAGTTCGATCAAAAATTTAGGGGGTGGCAAAAGTTTTAATTAGTAATTAGAAACTAAAAATTAATAGGTTTTGGGTATTTTTTTTAGACTATTTCTTAATTCTACATTCTTAATTCTAAAGTCCAAAATCGATTTTGCTTCGGTACTTATTAGATTAATTTTCTCACCGCGCTGATAAATTCTTCTTTATCTACAGGCTTAGGAATATAAGCATCAGCACCTTGTTTCATCCCCCAAAATTTGTCCATTTCACTGCCTTTGGTTGAACACATAATAATTGGTATTTTATTTGTATTTTCTCCTGATTTAATTTCTCTACATACCTCAAAACCACTTTTCCCGGGTAATACCACGTCTAAAACCACTAAATCAGGCTTGTTTCCACTAATTTTTTCTAAGGCTTCTTCCCCGGTTTCTGCAATGGATACGTTAATGCCTAATTCTTGTAAATAACTGGTTAAAATCTTTCTTTCTGTGGAAGAATCGTCAACAATTAATGCACTTCCCATTATGTTTACCTCTATATAATTTTGATTTCTCTTAACAATTAAATAATAATAGTAATGATATAACAATATTTAGTTTGATTTCTGTTACATTCATGGTTTTTGTTCACTAAAACTTACCTATCGTTATTCACTACTGGCTTATTGGATTTAAGACACTCCCAACTTCAAGTGTTTACGGATAGTTTCTAATACTAATGCTGCGTCGATGGGTTTACCGAGAAAATCCGATGAGCCTACCATTTTCGCCCTAACTCGATCGACTATACCATCATTTCCCGTCAAAATCACAATGGGGGTATGTTTAAAGAAGGTTAATTTTCGCAATTGGCTACAAATTTCATAACCATTGGCATTGGGCATAATTAAATCCAGAAAGATAATATCTGGTTTTTTCGAGAGTAAAATTGCGATCGCCCTTAACGCATCATTTATCCCCACAAAATTGTAACCTGCTTCAGTGATTACTTTTTCCATGGTTTGACAAATTAAAGGGCTATCGTCCACACAGGCAATAGTGATTTTTTGATTATTGAGAATCCCACTGTCAGAATCAGTCCGTTGCGGTAATTTTGGTGCTTCAATATCATTAATCTCAATCAGTCTTACTAAACCTCTTTGTATATAGGGGAGAAGCGATCGCGTCACTGTCACCACATCCCTTTTCATTCTCACCGATAAATCCCTCAGAGTTTGTTGTCCATCCAACAGTTGACTAAGAGTCTGATAGATTTGCGGATTAGTTTGCTGTTGTAATTCTTGGGGTTGGGCGATTATTGGTGCCATATCAGGGGAGCGATCGGCAATTTTTGCCCCCTGCCACGCTTGCCACAATTTTTGCGCTTCAGCGATTAATTGTTCCGCATCAATTAAGACTAAACGGGTAGAAAAAGGCAAATTTTTATCTGGTTTTAACTGACAAGTCACCTGCATTGCCTGAGTGACATCAAATAATACCTCGATGATATTTTGACGAATCATTTTCGCAGCTTGTTCCAGAGTGATTTTTTGTTGTTCCACCCAAAAACATAGTAACTCATATTCCCAACAATTATTTTCCCCACTTAAATCTAAACTATCCACATCCCCTTGAATTGCAGCCGTGTGGGAAGGAATATTTGGCAAATGGGCGACTAAATTACGACGCCATCTTCTCACCGGATGATTCCCCCCGGTGGCATAGACTAATCTTCCTAAATAGAGGTAGAATGTCCATTTAGTGTGATTAAGACCAGTGAGTATTAGTTCACCACTGAAACGAGGCTGTTTGAGATTCTCAAAAAAACCCGTTTGTTTAACTCCCGTAAACTCTTTGAATGGAATGGTATTAGAGGCGTTTGCGTTAGAATTCATCTATTTTACAAATAATCAATAATAATTTTTATAACAATCAACAATAAATTATTTCCTTTGATCTAAATATATCTATATTATCATGTCATGTCAAAATTCCTAATGGACTCCATAACCATTTTCTGCCAGAAAATCAAAACTAATATCCTCTTGAGTTGATGATTTTCCCCCCAGACGATAACTAATTAATTTATCTACATATTTACCGAGAATATCAGTTTCTAAATTAACCCAATCCCCCACCTGTAATAAAGATAAATTCGTTTGTGCATAAGTATGGGGGATAACGGCAACGGTAAACCACCGAGAAAAACTATCACCAACGGTGTGGCTACGCCGAACACGAAGAGGATCAGTGCGATCGCATCTTGCAATAGTTAAACTAATACCATTAACCGCAATACTAGCTTTAGAAACCAGATAAGGGGCGATATATTCTTGCCATTGAGAGTTTAACTCAAGAGGGGAAGAAAAGGTCATTTCCCAAGACTGTTGCCGATTAATAGATTCTACCAGACAACCGATGCCATCCACATGACCACTAACAAAATGTCCGCCAATTTTACTCCCTACTCTTAAAGATGTTTCAATATTGACTTTTTTTTGTTTAATGGAACTTTTGCCTAAAGTAGTGCGTTGTAGAGTTTCGGGGGAAGCTGTAGCAGTAAAACTTCCAGATACAATTTTTTCCACCGTCAAACAAATACCATCCACAGCGACACTATCTCCAATTTCTATGTTACTACAAACAGTAATTTGATCCTTTTTGGCTATCTCTACGGCATATAAGTCATTGCCTAAACTTTTGATTGTACCAATACCTTGTATCAATCCCGTAAACATTTATTTATTTTATCTTAGATTTTCGCTTTAATTTTACCTAAGTTCGATAACTTCAGAAGAATTAATGATTTCTGACACTTATTGCCTCAAGTTACTATCCCTAGTAAACTGATGAGTAGCCTATCTGAATTTAATGCTCAATAATGGATAACAACAGTTACATAGTGGTTCTCGTTACTGTCGGCAGTGAAGCCGAAGCCAAAAAAATTGCCTGTATTTTAGTTGAAGAAAAGTTGGCAGGATGTGTTAATTTGTATCCTGTGACTTCTGTTTATCGTTGGCAAAATCAAATTTGTGAAGATGGAGAATGGCAGTTGGTAATTAAAACCCAGATGAGGCTTTTTTCCGCATTGTCGGCAAAAATTCAAGAATTACACTCCTATGATGTACCTGAAATTATTGCTTTACCGATAGTTAATTCTTCTACGTCTTATAGTCAATGGTTACAGGATAGTTTGCAACAAGTTTAAGGGGATTATTTTCAAAATTATGGGATATATTATCAGTACAGTCAACATGAAGGGGGGAGTCGGTAAAACCACTCTCACGGTTAATTTAGCTACTTGTTTAGCCAAAGGTTTTGGGAAAAAGTTGTTAGTATTGGATTTGGATGCTCAAATCAGTGCTACCCTGAGTTTATTGCCCCCCCATGAGTTTGGCAAGTTACGCAAAAAACGCAAAACCCTTAGTTATTTAATTGATTTAATTGTACAACCTAATCCCTACGCTAAGTTGGGTATTCGTGATATTATTGTCACTTCTGTTTGTGGTTTGCCTGAGTTGAGTCTTTTGCCGGGGGATATTGAATTATATGATGAGTATTTGGTGTCGGAAATGTTGCATCAACAGGCAGTAAGGGAAAATAAACGCAATGATTTTGAGTGGGTATGGAATGATTTTGAGCGTCACTTAATCTATGATATTCTCGAACCTGTCATTAACGACTATGATTTTATTATCATGGATTGCGCCCCCGGTTATAATTTATTGACCAGAAGTGCGATCGCATCTAGTGATTTCTATATTCTACCCGCAAGACCTGAACCATTATCGTTAGTGGGGATACAATTATTAGAAAGAAGGATTAAAAAATTAAAAGAGAGTCATGAAGAAGATAATCCCTTAAAATTGCAGTTATTAGGCATCGTCTTTATTCTCTCTGAATCTGGCTTATTTGGACGTTACGATAAATATTATGATCAAGTGAAAAGGAGAGTAAAACAGGATTTCACCATTGATAAAATCTTCTCCTCTGATATTCCGATGGATGTCAATGTCGCTAAAGCAGTGGATTTATTTACCCCTGTAACTCTAAGTTCCCCTAATTGTAACGGATCAAAGGCATTTTATAAATTGGCTGAGGAGTTTTTAGGCAAAATTGAAGCCATGAGAAATTAAGAATTACTCCCCCTATTCTCCCTGAATATGTAGTGCCACTTGACGAAGATGCGATCGCCCCCGATGTTCCCATAAATACAAACCCTGCCAAGTACCCAACCATAAACGACCCTGATGGACTATAATATTTTCAGAAGTGTTAGTCAACACAGAACGAATGTGACTAGGCATATCGTCAACCCCCTCCGCACTATGGAGATAATCGTCACTTTCGGGTACTAATTTACTGAAAAAACCACTTAAATCCGCCAAAACATCAGGATCAGCATTTTCTTGGATAATTAAACTAGCGCTAGTATGGAGAATAAACACCGTACACAATCCCGTTTTTATGCCAGAATCAATCAGCACATTATTGACTTGAGAGGTGATATTATGTAGGCATTTACCGCTAGTTTTGACTTGAATGACTTGTTGATGAAATTTCATAATCTTAAAATTACTAAATGGGGTTTGCTGAATAAATCATTAAGACGATAAAAATTAATGGAAGAATTAAGTTTTCAAATGGTAAAGGAGGCGGATTTTGAACACCTCAGACAAATATACCGTCATACTGTACAAAAACTTGCCCCTAGCTTATATTCTCCATTACAAGTGGAAGCATGGTCAGCCGCTCCCGATAATCTTAATAATTTTCAATATTTTATCTTTGATCCCGACACATATTTATTATTAATTAATCAAAAAACCATCGGTTTCTGTGGTTTGCGTAAAAATGGACACATTGCCTCTTTGTACATCCATCCTGATTATACCCGTAAAGGCTACGGCACAAAATTACTTAATTATGTTTTAACCATTGGTATCAATCAAGGAATAACAAGATTTTTCACCGAAGCCAGTTTCTTTTCCTATCCTGTTTTTACCCGTTGTGGTTTTACCGTAATTGAAATGGAAACAGTAAATTATGGAGATGTTGCCTTTGATCGTTATAAAATGGAGAAAATTATTCCACAGACATCAGACTCATGAGTGATGAGAATTTAAAAGCATTGGCAAAAGAGGTAAAAATACAATTCACCATCCTCGGTGTATTCGTCTTAATTTTTTGGTTAATTGAAATTATTAATCTTACTTTTTTCGGCGATCGCCTCGACGATTATGGTATTGTACCGAGAAACGTCACAGGATTAAGAGGTATTATTTTCGCACCCTTTTTACACGGCGATATACCTCACTTAGTCGCCAACACATTTCCCTTTATGATACTGGGATTTTTGACCATGTTACGCAAAACTAGCGACTTTTTTATCGTTACACTATTTTCGGTAATGGTGAGTGGGTTAGGGGTATGGCTATTTGCTGCACCAAACTCCATTACTATCGGTGCGAGTGGGGTTATTTTTGGTTTTTTGGGATTTTTGATGTTTAGGGGCATTTTTCAAAGAAATATGCCTTCGATCGCAGTCTCCTTGATTGTAATTTTCCTTTATGGTGGCATGGTATGGGGCGTATTGCCAAGTGATCCCCGTATTTCATGGTTAGCTCATTTATTCGGCTTTATTGGGGGAGTCTTAGCAGCGAAATATATTGCCGACAATCAAGAGTGAATTTAGACATCGAGTAAATTACAGGCAAGATGTCTGTTTTACGGTAAAAACATGACAATTGTTGCAAGATTTTAGTTAGTAAAAAATTGATAAATTAACAGTTTTAATTAGACATCTCCAAAAATTAGGGAGCAGGAAGCTGGTAGCGGGGATAAACAACCTTAAATTTATTGTTTCTTTATAAGAATTGATTTGATTTTTAAATGTGATCGAAGTCTATGCACCTGACACCTGACACCTGATACCTTTTTCAAGAAATAACTTATATACTCAAAGCAAGAGAAGCAAAATTGTATCAAAACTTAATAAAAAGTAAAAAATGTTCAAAAAACGTAGAAAAAGTTTAGGAAATAAAGAGAAAAAAGTGAGATAGAATCAAAGGCAAAAGAGATAAGTTTAGTTGTAATCAAATAAGAATTATTGCTGAAATTATTTGGACATCTTCAGAGAAAATATTAGGAGAAAAAATGCCTACACAAACAACTTTCATGCCGTCTATTTGTGGTTCGGAAGCAAGAATATTATCTATTGTCAATCATCAAGATCCGATTTTTTTACCCCGTACCAATATTGATCCTCGTCAGATTAAATCAGCTTTTGCCTGTGCCTTACATATGCACCAACCGACTATTCCTGCTGGGCATGATGGTAGCTTAATATGCAATCTTCAGTATATGTTCGAGCATCAAGGAGAAGGAGATAATCACAACGCAGGTACTTTTGCTTGGTGTTATAGTCGCATCGCTGATTTTATCCCTGAGTTGGTGGGAAATGGTTGCAGTCCTCGTATCATGTTAGACTATTCTGGTAATTTGCTATGGGGTTTTCAGCAGATGAATCGCTATGACATCATCGATAACCTGAAAAAAATTACCTGTGATCATCAATATCAACCTTATGTAGAGTGGTTGGGGACAATGTGGTCTCATGCCGTAGCACCTTCTACTCCCATCCCTGATGTGAAATTGCAGATTTTAGCGTGGCAACATCATTTTGCTTCTATTTTTGGAGATGATGCTTTAAGACGGGTTAAGGGTTTTTCTCCCCCAGAAATGCACTTACCTAACCATCCTGATACTGCCTATGAATATATCAAAGCCTTGAAAGATTGCGGTTATCGTTGGTTATTAGTACAAGAGCATTCTGTGGAACGTCCAGAGGGGGGCAGTTTAAACCATGATGATAAGTATTTACCTAATCGCTTAGTTGCCAAAAACTCTAAGGGTGAAACGGTAAGTATCATTGCGTTGATTAAAACTCAAGGATCTGATACTAAATTAGTGGCACAAATGCAACCCTATTATGAAGCAAAGGGTAGAGGCAGACAGAATATCGGTGATATTTCTGTTCCTTCTTGTGTTTCTCAGATTGCTGACGGCGAAAACGGCGGAGTCATGATGAATGAGTTTCCCGGAGGTTATCATCCTGTGTGGTATCAAGTGCGAGACGCACAGGAAGGAGTTGTCGGTTTAAATGGTACGGAATACATCGAGTTAGTAGAATCCCTGGGTGTGAAAGAGGAAGATTTCCCCCTGTGTCAACCTGTGGGACAGCACAAAATCTGGAATACCGTTGGGGATGATATTTCCTCTGAATCCGTAGAAAAGGCGATCGCGCATCTACAGGCAAATGATCATCAATTCCACATGGATGGTGCATCATGGACTAATGATTTGAGTTGGGTTAAAGGCTATGAGAATGTGTTAGAACCCATGAACAAGTTAAGTGCCATGTTTCATCAGAAGTTCGATCGAGCCGTTGCGGACGATCCCAGTGTAACTCAAAGACGGGATTATCAAGAAGCTCTATTATATACTATGTTAGTAGAAACCAGTTGCTTCCGTTATTGGGGGCAAGGTACATGGACTGATTACGCCCGGGAATTGTACCGTCGAGGCGAAGATTTTTGTAAATAAGTGAGATCATACACAGCAAAATATATAATTTTGTAAGGAATTAGGAATTAGGAGTTAACCTGAGTTCAGAGTTATACTTGGCGAGGGCATAATTTGAGTTTGGTGAAGATAGGCAAAAGGCAAGTGGGAAAAAGGCAACTGTACATTATTTCTATATCAGATTATACTCTTGATGAGTATAAAACAAATATTTCCCACATCTCCCCATGCTTGACAAGTAAGACTAATCAGAGAAAAATAAATAGACAAAAATCTATTGAATAACAAAAAAATCAGTTATGATAGGAAAATATTTTTATATTTGTTAGAATATAATGATATATGTGCAATGTTTATCAAAAAGATTTAATCTCAAAATGTGTCTTTCCACTATGACGAAATTAAAGGAAAAGATTTGAGAGGCACGAGGAAAGCGATTTGAGAGCGGAAATTTTGATTTGAGGGTTTAACCATACTAGAGGTTGTTATTATGGAGTTAATTATTTGTTTTTTGGCTGTGGCGGCGGCCTTTACTGCACTAATTATTAGCGTTGTGGGGTTGGTGAATGCACCGACTCCGATTTTGTTAGCGATTTTATTAGCAGGAGTGATGCTAACTCAAAAATCGATTAATAAATTTAATGCGCCTGAATTTAATCTGACCGAAGATCGAGATAAAAATAGAATTGAGAAGGTAGAAATCAATTCTCCAGATAGTGTTAAAGACAAAACTATTCAATCGATGGTTTATCGGGGTTATAACTACAATCGAAATTCTGCCCTAGATAAAATTTTTAGCCTTAAAAATAAAGGTGCAACCCAATATCGTGGGGCAAAATTTAACCCCCGGGATAAGGAGATTGTTTGATCGTTACACTCGTCTGGAAATCGGGCTAAAAGCCCGAAATACTTTCTGTGAAAAAATGTTAGTTTAAAAGTGTTAGGTTTCAGGTATCACCTCAGTTTGTTGGCAGAATGCCCGATTATTGATTCAATAACTTAATAACTTGAAAGGTAAAGTAAAATATTGCCCCTTTTTCACTCTGTTTATCAGGTGTATAATTTATCTTAGAAGGCAGGAATTCACAGGAAATATGGTTCTTCTACAGTAGTTATGATAAATTAATTTTTGCATCGAACTGAGATAGAATCAAGATTACTAGATCATAAATCAAAATTATGAAAACTCCTCTTGCATGGTTACAATTAAGTAGAGAAAGAATCCGTCTTTTAATTGCTTTAGCAGGTATTAGCTTTGCGGACATTTTGATGTTTATGCAGTTAGGATTTAAAACAGCTTTATTAAATAGTGCTGTAAGAGTCCATGAAAAAATAGAAGGAGATGTGTTTCTGATCAATCCTCAATCTGATGCTTTAATTGCGATGAAAAGTTTTTCTAGTCGCCGTTTATATGAGGCTTTAGGAGTAGAAGGAGTGGAATCAATTAATCCTTTATATATAGGGTTTACTATATGGAAAAACCCTGAAAATAATAAAACTAGACAAATAATGATCATGGGTTTTAACCCAAAAGATAAAATTTTTAACCTAGAAGGAGTACAAAAAAACTTAGATAAATTAAAACAACCAGATCAGGTATTATTTGATGATAATTCTCGTCCTGAATATGGTGCAATTCCAGAATTTTTTAATGCTGGAAAAGAGATAAAAACAGAGATTAATAATCGACAAATTCAAGTGGCTGGATTATTCACTATTGGCACAACTTTTGGTGCGGATGGTAATGTTATTACTAGCGATTTAAACTTTTTAAGGATATTCCCAGAAAGAGATAAAGGTTTAATTCAAATAGGAGTGATTAAACTGGCAGAAAATGCGGATACCGAAGGAGTGATTCAAACTCTCAAAAATAAACTCAATGGCGGTGATGTCTTGGTTTTATCGAGAGAAGAATTTGTCAATTATGAACGTGACTACTGGGAAAATACCACTGCCGTCGGTTTTGTTTTTACCCTAGGTACGGTTATGGGTTTAATTGTTGGTATCGTGATTGTTTATCAAATTCTTTATACTGACGTTGCGGATCATTTGCCTGAATATGCTACCCTCAAGGCTATGGGATATACCAATAATTATCTGCTAGTGGTTGTCTTTCAACAGGCAATTATTCTGGCTTGTATTGGCTTTTTACCCGGTTTAGGCTTTTCTACCCTCCTTTATACCGTCACCGCTAAAGCGACGGGTTTACCGATTTTCCTCAATCAATCTTTAATTATTTCTGTTTTTCTCTTAACTTTATTTATGTGCGGCTTTTCAGGGGCGATCGCCGTTAATAAATTAAAATCTGCCGATCCTGCTGATATTTTTTAAGATAGAAAAAAGAAGACTCGATCGCATCTGTTAATTTAGCTTTACCCTCCTTAATTATTCAATTTTTAATTCTCCAAGAAGATAACGATTAAATGTTAGATTAATTTTAAGGATAAGTTTACCATCGACTAGTAAATTTTTGTGCTTCTTCTTCTAACTCTTGAATTTCTTTTTTCCAATAAAATAATTTTCTATCTCTTTCCTCCATTTGCTCATAAGATAAAGGAGGCATTCCTGTTTTAAAATTATAAGGAAATCCTTGTTTATACTCCACAATTTTAAAATATTTGGTATTTTGATTAGGAATAATATTTTTACTTCTCAATAATTTTTCACAGTCATTTTGCCAACAAAATTTATGATCATGTATATTATCTTTCCTAATAGATAAACGTCTTAATATTTTAAGAGAAATATCATTACTATTAAATAATAAGTCTTCTAACTCATAACTTTTAGCAAAGATTCTTGTTTCACTTCCTTTACCCCTAAAAAATTCCACAATAAACCATTTATCAAAATCAAAAATACAAACTTCTGTGGCTTCGCTACCATCATCTTTTAAAGTTAATATTTCCAGAGTTTCAATCTTATTTCCCAAAATATTAAGTGAAGAAATAGGTAATAAAATCCTTATTCTCTCAAATTTATCACTATAATTCGACCAAAATACTTTACGACTGATTAACTGATTTTTTTCCCAATTTGGTAAAGATAATTTATTAATAATTACATCTATTAGCTTTTCAAAATCTTTATAGTTAACCCCACCAATCCACTGTTTTAATGCACTTTTTGCCTCTACAGATAATTGATCCCAATGACTATTAGCACCAGTTAAACCATAATGAATTTTTAACCAAGTAACTAATATTGGATAACTTCCTTCTAGCATCGGCGGAATATTTAACAAAAGATTTTCCACTGCTATTAATTGAGTTTTGTCTGATAAAGTATTAAGGCTAGATAATAAATAATTAATATGTTTTTCTTCTATTTTTAACTTACTTAAACCTAAGAGACTTTTAATTTTGATGGTTTCAACTAAAGTTAAATTATTTTTTAAGTTGAATTTATAGGGCAAGTTATATTTTTGGAAAATTACTTCAGGTTGTGTTAACTCTTGACAACAGAGTAAGGCTAATTCTTCATAGGAATAACTTAATAAAAATTTGACAATCTTAAAAGTATTTTTATCCCTATCAGTTTCGGGAGTAAAACTATAGCAATCAGGAATGATTTGTGAGATTTTAATGGAAAACGATTCTCCCCTCGCCCTCTGGGAGAGGGGTTGGGGGTGAGGGCAGATAGTATTATGTTCTCATGACTGATTCCTGATTGCTATAATAAAACTATTGACTAAGGAAGAAGGTAAATATTTTTTATTCGGCTCAAAATGATTTAAAATTAAACGCCAAAATAGTTTTAACTTTAGAAAACTATCTGTTTCGGCAATTTTCCATATTTTTTGAGCAATTAATGTACTTTTTTTCTGGTTACTTTCCTCCCATTTTGTAAAATTATACAACAAATATACCCATTCTACTGAACTAATATTTTCAGGATTATTCGTTTCAATCTCTTTAATAATTTCTTCTATAAAACGAGGTTTTTTATTAGTGTCGCTATGCCTATATATTTATTTGATTAAGGACTTTTAGTAAATTTTCAGGCTGATTATCAATAACATTAGATAATTCTAATTTAGATGTTAAAAATGTCATAATTTATTTACTATTATTTTCTGAATAATTATTAACTTTTTGATTAAAAATTTCTCCTAATTCCCCTCTTTTAAATTGGAAGCGAAACATAACTTTTCTGTCATTAGGGGAGTCAAATTCTTGGTTAGAATCAATTTCGCCTCTCCCTCCTGCTAATAATTTTTGTTTTAATTTATCTTTATCAGGAAATTCGATCGAGTTAATATATTCTGTAACCGCTAATGCCCTTTTAAAACTTAATTCCATATTATCTTTTTCCTCTCCTTTTGAGCTAGTATGCCCTTCAATAATAATTCGAGAAACTTGATCATCAAATTCTTTATTACTAAAAATAGTTTGAGTATAAATAGGGATAAATTCATTTAAAAATTGTTTTCCTTCGGGTTTTAAATTAGCTTTTCCCTCATCAAATAAAATCTTATTATCTAAACTTAAATCCCCATTAGGTTCAACATTTATACTATCACCAACTCCTTTGATATTTTTAGTAGCTTCAATAATAGCTAAGGGAATTTTTTTGATAATATTATTATATTCTACTAATTGAGCGGATACCGCAATGAATAAAAGGGCAAAAAACATCAATAATCCCGACATTAAATCCCCTACGGATAACCATACCCCAGAATCTTGCTCTTCGATTAATTCTTCTTCGGTTTCGTATTCTAAAAAATTACTCATTTTTTCCTTTTAATTATTAGTAAAAGATATTATTAATATTGTGAAAGTTGATTCAAAAAAGATTGAGGGTTTAAAATTATAGTTTGATGAAAATGTTTTAAATTGAGTAAATGCTTATCTAAAGAAACTAAATAATCTGCTTTAGCTTCATAGGAAGCTGATAGAAAAATGTTATCTTTTGAGTCAATTTTATCTAAAAAATTAGTTTGATAAATACCCTCTTTATAACAAGCTACATCATCAAAAGCAGTCAATAAATTAAAGATTTTAGTTTCCTTAATTTGGTTTCTCATTAAAATAAGAGTAATTTCTTCTTCAATTTGGGGAGTGAGGATTAGAGTAAATTTATACTCTAACCAATATCTTATAATAAGATTGGGTGCTGATTGTAAATTAGAACTTAGTAAAGCCGAAATAAAGACTGAAGTATCTAAAATCACTAAAGGTTTTTTCGTCATTTTCTAAGTAAAAAATCTTTTCTAATTTCCTGAATAGCTTTATCTAAATTTTCCCATGCTTCTTGAGCATTTTTAGCAGGATTTAATTTTGCTCTTTTTTTTGCTTCCTCCATAATTTTTTTCACTTTAATAGACTCTTCTTCTGTTGGAGGAGGATAAATTCCAGATTGAGGAATAGAGTCGGGATAAATTGGTGTTTTCATAATTTTATTGACTCCTAAATTTAACTCAATTAATTTTAACTTAAATTTTAAGGAAATTCTTGCATGAGTTCTCTTTGCCCTTTGTCTTGTGTTCACCCATAAACCGCTGTGCAATAAATTGACAAAGCTAATAGATAACGTTCAACAAATTGAACTAATAAAAGGTAATTTTACCTCGACTTTGAAACCATCTTGCCTTCATCCGAGTGAGAATTGGTATTTGTAATTTGTTCAATACTATTACTCAAACGTTTTTGCACTTTTGCCATCTCCGTTTCATATTCAGAGGTAGCATTAAAAATATTCTCATTAAATTGTTTCTGTGCTTCCATAAATCTTTTCTGTGCTTCCTCAAATTGTTTTTGTGCTTCCTCAAATTTACTGTTATACTTTAAAGGTTCATAATCTGAGTGTGATCAAATGTTTGAAAGCATAAT
>CAYPDC010000014.1:0-51296 GCA_964409355.1 uncultured Cyanobacterium sp. | reverse complement strand
CCTCCCCAAAGCTCGATCGCACCTCTCCCAAAACCTCGATCGAACCTCTCCCAAAACCTCGATCGCACCTTCTCAAAAGCTCCATCGCACCCATCTCAAAAGCTCGATCGAACCCATCTCAAAAGCTCGATCGCACCTCCCAAAAACTCCATCGCACCTTCCCAAAAACTCCATGGCACCCTCTCAAAACTCGATCGCACCCATCTCAAAAGCTCGATCGAACCCCCCAAAACATCGATCGAAACCTATCAAACTGTAGGTTGGGTTAACGAAGTGTAACCCAACATCCGAAAAACTCGATCACTAAAAGTGGCACTGCTCGATCGAACTTCCCCTCATTCTGTCATTGCGAGGTAACGAAGCAATCTCTAAGCCCGATCGAACTCCCCATAAACTCGATCGAACTTTTTCTGTGTTAAGATAGTCCTTGTATAATAAAGTTTTAATCGTGGAGAAAAATCTTATTGTTCATCGTTTTTCAAAAAAAAGAGTAATTGATATTCTCAAGCAAAAAAAAGGGAGTGTCAAACAAGCGCACTTACCTGAAGGTTCACCCAGTTGGGATGAAATTAATCAGATGATTTGGGAGGAGATAGAATCCAATGCCAATAGCAATATAACAGGATTCAAAGCTATTCGTAAACTATTAAGTGATCGGAGATTTGACAAATGAAAACAGTTTTATTTAATAAGTTTCTCACTTTTTTAAATCAGTTAGAACAGAAGAAAATTAATTATCAAATTGAGCATCATCGGGATGAAGCAGTTATGATAACAGTTTCAATTGTGGGAGAACGTTGGGAAATTGAATTTTTAGACAATGGCGATATTGAAGTTGAAAAATTTATTAGTAATGGAGAAATCGAGGGAGAAGAATCGTTAAAAGAACTTTTTAAAAGAGAAACTGCAGATGATCCGATAATTGAGAAAATATCTGTTTTAACTTAGTGATCAAAACCTATCAGTATCAACGGTTAAATGTTTTGGGTTTCAACATTCATCTCTAAAAACTAATCGAACTCCCCATAAACTCGATCGAACCTCCCCAAACAATCGAACTTATTAGTTCCCCCTTTTTCAAGGGGGGTTAGGGGGGATCAATCCAATTGTTACAATTTCGTGACCTTTACCTCAAAAAGTAGTCAGATCGATCGAACAAGTATTAAGTTTATGTATGTAGATATTCACAAAATGTGTTTATTCCCCTGCCATGAACCAACTAACCACCGCCCTCACCGAAGCCCAAACCCTGTTATGGGAAACATCCCTTAAAATCAGAGGCTCGATCGCACAAGCTATAAACCAATATCCTTGCCTTTGTATCTCAAGTATTTCGATCGCCCCTTCACCATTAAAACCGACACCAATCACTCATAAGGGAAAAACCTCATTCCTAGCCACGAGAGAAAAATCTCAAAACCTAAACTTTTGGGAAAGATACCTAAGTTCCATAAACCACGAACGATCGCCTCCATGACTAATTTAAAGTTGAAGAAAAACAAATATAACTTAACAAACAAAAACTAAATTAGTAATTAAATTCATGTCATGAACAACTTCACATTATACGATCCAAATATTGACTCACCATTCTCTCTACTAAATCAAATCACTTCAAGCATAGATGGAATTGAAATTGATGCAAATAGTGTTAATTTCATTGGAAGTGAACAGTCAACCTCTTTTTTCGATGCCATTAACTTTGGACAAGGAATTAGTTTAAATCAAACAGGCATTTTATTAACCAGTGGTGATGGTACTCCCCCTTTACTAAATACTGAAAGTGCATACGGTGTGGACTTAGGATTTCCAGGGGATTCTCAACTGACGGCAATTGCTCAAAGTGCTTTCGGAGGGGCTGGTGAAACATTTGATAGCAGTATTTTAGAATTTTCCTTCACTCGTACTAATTCATCTGTTGATTCTATTCTTATTGACATAATCTTTGGCTCAGAAGAATTCCCCGAGTACATTAACTCCTCCTATGTGGATATTGCCTCTGTCATTGTCAATGACAGAAATTATGCTTTGATTGATGGAGATTTCACCAAGCCTTTAAGTGTTATTAGTGCTACGGTGGAAGATGGTCGTTTTACTGATAATACTAACGGTATTCTGCCTATTGAATATAACGGCATTACACAAAGATTAGTGATCCCAATTCCTCTTGAAGCGGGAGTCGATGAGTATAGCGTAAGGATTGGTATTGCGGACACTGGAGATGCAATCTTGGATTCTGGTTTATTTGTCTCTAACTTTCGTACAAGTTTGACAAATATTGGTGAAGTTCCTTTAACAGTAGTAGAAGCAACAAGTCTTCCCTTTCAAATAGATCATGCTTTCCTTGAGCTTTTGGCAAAAGTATTAGTTTATGAAGATTGGAGTTTAAATCAATCAGGCTTGGAGAATGAACTGAAAAATTCAGTATATAATACGCAAAATTTATCCTATACACTGGATGAAGTCTGGAATGATGAGAGTACTGGATTTTATGCCATTGGGCTTATTGCCGACAATGCTCCTCCTCTTTTGGTAATCAGAGGTACAGAAGATGCACTTGATTTTTTAGATGACGCTAATCCTGGTGGAGTTGGGTTCAGTCAATTCACAAACAATCTTTCAGTAGTTAATTGGTTGATTAATCAAGATCGTACTTTTGCACCTTACATAACAGCTCATAGTTTAGGCGGTGCTTTATCTCAGTGGTTCGCCTCTTATATCACAGACATAACAGATGATTTACCATTAGGAGAAGTCGTAACTTTTAATTCACCTGGTATATCACCATTTGTTAACGTTGGAGGAAATACTTACGGCACAGAACTATTTGAACAACAAGAAGTTCAAGGAGTTACCCACTATGTAACTTCTGCGGATGCAGTAAGTCTTGGTGGCTTAAGTTATATTCCGGGTGATGTCAAATTTCTAGACTATCCTGCATGGCAAACACTTCAAATATTTCCTTATACTCACTTTACACCTAATTTTCTTGAATCAATAACAACACCAATACCACTGTTGTCCGAAGTTCAAAAACCTTCAAATGGTTTTGAGCAATTCTCTTTTCAATCTTTAAATTCTCTCTCGTTTAACTATAATTCTGACTTAGATCATGCGATTCTTCGGACGATACTTGCTAAAATGCCTTCCGTTGGACCAACAATCGCAGCTAGTTTAGGTTCTAGATTAGATACAGAGATTTTACGTACAACGACTGGACTTGTAATCGATCTAGCTGACTTTTTAGCTAATCTAGGACAAGATGGTCTTGAAATAGTACAATCAGCTGTTATTGCCATTGGTAATGGGGGGGCGGCCGCATTAGAGGCGATCGCTAATTGGGGAGTCGATGCTTGGGAAAGTGTAAGTTCTTGGACTGCTAATACATGGGATAAAGCAAGTTCTTGGACTGCAAATACTTGGAGTGCTACTAAAGATTTTACCGTTGATGCTTGGAATAGTGTAACCGACACACTGCAAAATGTTGCATCTGAAGCCACTCAGTTTGTTGTTAATAACATTGTGGACTTATTTTTGCCTCTTTTTCCTATTTCACCTTTTCAAGTTTTTTCTACGACATTGAGTGAAACTACTGCAATGGGTGTTGGAGCAGAAAATGCAAACAGCACAGTAATAGAAGTGAGTATTAATATCTCCCAACCCAGTGAAGATGTCATTCTGTTGGATTATATCACTGCTAACGGTTCTGCTATTGAGGGAGAAGATTATGTGGCTAGTAGTGGCACAGTCACTTTTCAACCAGGTGAAACGGAAAAATTAATTCCTATTGAAGTGCTTGGTTTGGATACTTGGCAAGAAGGAAAAACTCTTAGTGTTCAATTAAATAATCCCCTGAATGTTCTTCTCCTTTTAGATGACCAAATTACAGTTACGATTAACCCTAATAACGCACCTATTTTATTAAATCCCATTGAAAATCAAGAGGGTGCTATTAATGAGTTTCTCGACTTTCAAATCCCTGATGACACTTTTGCTGATGCGGATCAGGAATTAGGTGATACCTTAACCTATAGTGCAACTCTCGCAGATGGTAGTCCTCTTCCTTCTTGGCTCACCTTTGATCCAGTTAATTTAATTTTTAGCGGTTCACCACAAAATAATAATATTGACACTTTATCCCTCATTCTTACAGCAACGGATGAAGCGCAACAGTCAGTTAGTGCGGAATTTATCTTAAATGTTATTGTGCCTGAAGAAAGTCCAGTTTTACCTGCTGGAGTCAATACTGGAACTTTATTTGAAGATAATGAAGGCAATAATACTTTTCAGGGTAGCACAGCACCTGATGTTTATAATTTAACTTCTGGAAGTTCTAATATTATTCAAGGCACACTAGAGCAACTAAATCAAGATATTATCTTTAACTTTGAGTCTAACGACGTAATTTTAGTTAAAAATGTTCAGTTTACTACCGATCAATTGACTATTACCCTTGGTTCAGCCATTTTAGAGATCGATGTTGATAGTAATGGGGAAGCTGATGCAACTATTATCTTAGAAGGTGATTACAGTAATGGAGGTTTTATTGTTGAAGCTCTTTTAAACGATACCAAAATCATGTTTAATACTCCACCGACTGAAGTTAATTTAATCTCTGTGATTACGGATTTAGACGAAAACAGCGTCATTGGAGAGGGTATTAAAGTCGCAGATGTTGTCCTTGTGGATGATGCTTTAGGAGAGAATAGTTTAACGGTGACGGGCGCTGATTCTGCTAGTTTTGAGATTCGTGGTAATGAGTTATTTTATGTTGGTGTATCTCCTGATTTTGAAAGCAAAAATGAATATCAATTAACCGTAAATGTGCAAGATTTAAGTTTAGGAGAAGATATTTTTGCTAGTAGCGATTTAACTTTAACTGTCTTAGATGTAAATGAGTCTCCCACTGGTGTTAATTTAACTCCTGTGATTACAGAACTAGCAGAAAATACGGTTATTGGTGATGGTATTAAAGTGGGTGATATTACCATTACAGATGATGCTTTAGGTACTAATGCTCTTTCTTTAAGTGGTGCCGATGCTGAGAGTTTCGAGATTCGGGGTACAGAGTTATTTTTCATCGGTGCTAGTCCAGATTTTGAAACCAAAAATCAATATCAAGTAACCGTTAACGTGGACGATGACACAGTGGGAGAAACCCCCGATGCTATGGTTGATTTTACTTTAGCGATTATGGATGTCAATGAAGCACCCACTGCCGTTAATATTATCAATTCGATCGAATTGGCAGAAAATACGGTTATTGGTGATGGTATTAAAGTGGGTGATATTACCATTACAGATGATGCTTTAGGTACTAATGCTCTTTCTTTAAGTGGTGCCGATGCTGAGAGTTTCGAGATTCGGGGTACAGAGTTATTTTTCATCGGTGCTAGTCCAGATTTTGAAACCAAAAATCAATATCAAGTAACCGTTAACGTGGATGATGAAACCGTAGGGGATACTCCTGATGCGATGGTTAATTTTACTTTAGCTGTTACGGATGTGGACGAAGCACCACAAAATCAAGCCCCAACAGCGATCGCACTCTCTAATCCTGTCACAGATTTAGCAGAAAATAGTGTTATTGGTGATGGTATTAAAGTAGGTGATATTGCCGTTACAGATGATGCTTTAGGCACTAATGAGCTTTCTTTGACAGGTGCAGATGCTGAGAGTTTCGAGATTCGGGGTACAGAGTTATTCTATATCGGTGCTAATCCAGATTTTGAAACCAAAAATCAATATCAAGTCACCGTAAATGTGGATGATGAAACCGTAGGGGATACTCCTGATGCTACCGTCAATTTTACTTTAGCTATCACTGATGTCAATGAAGCACCCATCGTTAATCAACCTATTGCAGATCAAACTGCACAAGAAGCGAGTGTTTTTAGTTTGACAATTCCAGAGGATACCTTTATTGATCCAGAAGCAGATACTTTGTTTTATAGTGCCTCTCTTGAGGATGGTACTACTCCTTTACCTAGTTGGTTAAGTTTTGATACTGAAACTTTAACTTTCAGTGGCACTCCTAGCAGTGATGATGTAGGAAATTTAACTGTTGGGGTATTTGCTAATGATGGTTTTCTGACAACTTCAGAGGTTTTTACTATCTCGATCGAACCCATCCCCAACAATCCACCTACCATTACTTCGCCAAATACTTTTACTATCCCTGAAACTAGCAACATCGTAGGCAATATTATTGCCACTGATCCCAATGAGGAAGATGTTTTGACCTATAGTATTAGCGGAGGAGCAGATGCTACTTTCTTTGAGATTAACCCCGAAACAGGAGCATTAAGTTTCAAAGAAGCACCAGACTTTGAAAATCCTTTAGATGATGGTGATAATAACATTTATGATCTGGAAGTAACGGTGACAGATCAAGGAGATTTAACTGCTCAGAGTGCGATCGCCGTTACGGTAACAGATGTCAATGAAGCCCCGATCGTGAATCAGGAAATTGCCGATCGCACCGTAACCGAAGACAGTGCTTTTAATTTTGCCATTCCAGACGACACCTTCACCGATGAAGATGGAGACACTTTAACCTATACGGCAACTTTAGCTGATGGTACGGAATTACCCCAATGGTTAAGTTTTGATGGTACTACCTTTACTGGTACTCCCCGTCAAAATGATGTCGGTGCGATCGAACTTAAAGTGACTGCTAATGATGGTAACGGTGGCACGGTGGATGATACCTTTGAGCTTACCGTTGAGAATGTCAATGATTCTCCTATCGTTAACGAAGCGATCGCAGATCAAACAACTTTAGAAGACAGTATCTTTAATTTTGCCATTCCAGACGACACCTTCACCGATGAAGATGGAGACACTTTAACCTATACGGCAACTTTAGCTGATGGTACGGAATTACCCCAATGGTTAAGTTTTGATGGTACTACCTTTACTGGTACTCCTCGTCAAAATGATGTCGGTGCGATCGAACTTAAAGTTATGGCTAGTGATGGTAACGGTGGCACGGTTGATGATACCTTTGAGTTAACCGTAGAGAATGTCAATATCGTCATCGATGGAAGAATAGTCGTCAATGCTTCCTCTTTTTCTGATGGTGAAATTATTACCCCTCCTAATTCTGATACTGCTTCCAAATTCATTGCCGACAGTCGAGATAACATTTTTGAGCCTAGCATTGCTTCGGATTTATTCGATCTCACTCCCGGTGGTGCTAATACCATTCAAGGTACATTAGCCCAATTAAACGAAGATATTATGGAAGGGTTCGATCGCACCGATAAAATTACAGTTCAAGATAGTGTATTGAGTGCAGATCAAGTAAAAGTCACTTTTAGTTCAGCTATTTTAGACATTTATAGCAATAACGATGGTGACACAGATTCTACCATCACCCTAAAAGGAGATTTCACAGATGCGGTGTTTGTACTCAATCAACAGGAAAATAGTACAGAAATAACCTTTGATACCTTAAGCACTTCTATTAATCGTTTCCGAAGTAACGATATAATCGGTGCTTATATATACGCTGGGGAGGAAGAAAGTGAAAGCATCCGAGACAATTATCCCAACTTCCAAGAAGAAGGATTCGCCTTTAAAGTAGCGGAAGAAGGAGATAGTTTAATGAGGATTAATCGCTTCCAAAATATGAATGCACCCGGTGCTTATATATACGCAGGAGAAGAAGAAAGTCGGAGTATTCGGGCGAATTTCCCTAATTTTAAAGAGGAGGGCATTGCCTTTTATGCTGCCGCCCCCGGTAGCAGTACAGGTGAATCAATCTATCGTTTCCAAAGTCTGTCGAATCTTGGTACATATATATTTGTCGGAGGTGAAGAAAGACAGAGCATTATCGATAATTTCTCCAGTGCTTTTGTGGAGGAGGGCATTGCCTTTGAATTATTAGCTTAATCTTTGGAGGTGCGATCGCTCTCTTAATGATGTTGGGTTACACTTCGTTAACCCAACCTACGGGATTAGGTGCGATCGAACTCTCCCTATGTTTTCTAACTCTGATAATATAGGGAAAAATAACAGAAAAAACGTTAACAGTGAAAACCGATAAGTTATTTTACCGTATCTTTTTAAATCAACCCAGCCTGATACTGATGAGCAAGAATATGCTCGGTGTCTCAGGGGTATTTTTCCTACAACTCCATTGAGGGGACAGACTTTGGCATTAGATAGAAAAGTTCTCAAATAATAGGATTATTCGTACAAGCACGACATACAGCACTAAATCTTTATAGAGAATATGGTTGGAGTAATATGGCTCAGGCACAACGACTTTGCTCTCAATCATTAGATAAACTTATAGAAGTTTTTAGAATGAAATAGCCCTGCTGACTTAAAGTGTTTAGCAGGGTAGATGTTAATTTGCTATATAGCCTTGTGTTTCTATGATAACACGAAGTCTTGCACAAAAAATGTGCTGTGAGATGATTTTAGTCTTTTCCCTTGAGATAGAATGAAGAAATATAAAGAAAAAATTAAACTTCAGTAAAGCATGGCTAAGGCTAATCGATTATCAAAGTTGTTATCATACTTAAAACCTCATTTAAAAGATCTATATTGGGGCATTTCTACACTATTCGTAGTGAATATTATTGGCGTTTATATTCCTTGGTTAATTAGAGATATTTTTGACGATTTACAAGCTAATTTTAACTTCAATCATTTAATGGGCTATGTGATTATTCTCTTTATTTTAGCCTGTATAATGTGGGCAATTCGCATGGCTTCTAGGGTATTAATTTTTGGCATTGGCAGACAGGTTGAATTTGATTTAAAACAGAGAATTTTTGAACATCTTTTGAAGTTAGAACCTGCTTATTTTAATACTAATACATCAGGGGATTTAATTAACCGTGCCACTAGCGATGTGGACAATATTCGCCGTTTGGTAGGGTTTGCCATTTTAAGTATCATTAATACTATTTTTGCCTATGGTTTAACTTTACCTGCAATGTTATTTATTAATGTCAGGTTAAGTTTAATGGCTTTAGCGATCTATCCCTTAATGTTAATTACGGTGCAATTATTTAGTGATAAATTAAGAATTGATCAAGCAGAAGTTCAAGAAAAATTATCAGATATTAGTGAGTTAATTCAAGAGGATATGAGTGGAATTTCTCTGATTAAAATTTATGCTCAAGAAGATAATGAAAGAAGGGCTTTTGCTGAGAAAAATCAACGGTTATTAAAAGCTAATTTAAGTTTAGCTAGAACTCGTAATTTATTGTTTCCCATTATTGGAGGCATTGCTAATATTAGTTTGTTAGTATTGCTTTCTTTTGGGACTGCAGATATTGAAAAAGGTTTAATTACTGTGGGAGATTTTATTGCTTTAATTATCTATGTAGAAAGGCTTGTTTTCCCTACTGCTTTACTCGGTTTTACTATCACCACTTATCAACGGGGTGAGATTAGTATTGATCGGGTAGAAGCTATTATGGAAGTTGAACCAAAAATTAAAAATGAAGTTGATACCATTAATTTACCTATCGAAAATATCAAAGGTAATGTAGAGGCGGTTAATCTTAATTATATTTATCCAGGTACTTCTCAACCTGCTTTAAACAGTATTAATTTTAGCATAAATGCGGGGCAAACAGTGGCGATCGTTGGTTTAATTGGTTCGGGGAAATCCACTTTAGCCAATGCTATTCCTCGTTTAATTGATATTGGTAAAGGGCAATTATTTTTAGATGGAATTGATATTACTAATATTAATCTCACAGACTTAAGGAGGGCGATCGCCTATGTGCCTCAAGATAGCTTCCTTTTCTCTACCACTATCAAAAATAATATTGCCTATAGTGATCCCATTGGCGATGCGATCGAGATAGAATATGCTGCGAAACAGGCTCAAATTCACCCAGAAATCATCAATTTCCCTCAAAAATATGATACTTTAGTAGGAGAACGAGGTATTGCTTTATCTGGAGGGCAAAGACAACGTAGTTCGTTAGCTAGGGCATTATATACCGATGCACCAATTCTCATTTTAGATGACGCACTTTCCAGTGTTGATAATAAGACGGCTACACAAATTTTAGAGAATCTGCGACAAGAGAGGGATAAAACGGTGATTTTTATTACTCATCAAATGTCTGCGGCTCAAAACGCCGATCGCATCTTAGTCATGGAAAATGGT
The DNA here is from genome assembly GCA_964409355.1 of uncultured Cyanobacterium sp. Lineage (GTDB taxonomy): Bacteria > Cyanobacteriota > Cyanobacteriia > Cyanobacteriales > Cyanobacteriaceae > PCC-10605. The sequence goes on along the minus strand of CAYPDC010000014.1, from coordinate 41,155 downwards.
AAAATCGTACAAATGGGAAGTCATGAGGAGTTGTTAGCCCAAGAGGGTTTATATAAATCCCTGTGGCAGAAACATCAGCTAGAGGAGATTTTAGCTTAAGTTATTTCTCAAAACCAAATTTGCTTGATTAGACATCTCCAGAAATTATGATTTTTGAACGGCATTTCCGGCTTCTAGCCCGATTGTTGGAGATGTTTATTCTATCTTTGATTGGCATTGCTGATTTAAGGTATGAATCCTGTTTGTGAAGTAATTAGTAATAAGTAATCACCCCTTCCTCTATTACTATCTTCTTTAAAAGAATTATCGCAAAAAGTAGGCTTAACAGAAGAAATAGTGTATAGTTAATAAGTGTTTGGTTTTAATCAATAATTCTAAATTCTTAACTGTTTTGTTTCAAGCCACTCGTCGTCGTTTAGCTATTTGGTACACCAGTATTACTGCGATTTTATTAATTATTTTTGCCTCTGGGATTTATGGATATGTTTATAAGACTTTATTAGATCGCATTGATGATACACTAAAACACGTTATCGAAATAGTTGAACCATCATTAATCATAGAAGAAATATCAGTTTCTCAAGGTAAGTATCAAGTTAATTTAGAAAGAAGTTTTTATCAACACCCCCATGCCACGAACCAAGTAGAAGATGATCATATTGATTTAGAATGGTTTAGTCCTAATGGTGAATTATTGTGGGAAACTCTCGAAAAACCCTTGCCGATTCCCCTTTCTTTTCATACTGGGGGGAAAACTATTCGTATCTCCGATGATTATTTATTGCGTCAAATTACCAAAAGAATTGAAAAAGGGCGTTATGTTTTAGGATATTTACGGGTAAGTCATCCCTTATTTGATGTGGTGAAACCGATTCAAGAATTAATAGTTGATCTTAGTTTAGGTATTCTATTGTTAATTATTTCTGTCGGTGCAATTGGTTGGTTTCTGTCGGGTATTGCTATTCAACCTGTGAAGGAATCTTATCAAAGTTTAAAGCAATTTACTGCTGATGCTTCTCATGAATTGCGCAATCCTTTAGCCACTATAAAAACGAATATTCAAAGTTTATTGTCTTATCCTGATTCGGATATTAATAATCAACAAAAACAGTTAAAAATATTAGATAGATTAACTGAAAGATTAAATAACCTAGTTAATGATTTACTATTTTTAGCTCGGAATGATAGTGGAATTATTAATGATAATTTGAGTAAAATTTCCCTAGATGCTCTACTTTTAGAGGTAATAGAGGAACAAAAAATTATTGCTAAAAGTCAAAATATAGATTTATTATTTGATATTATAGATAGTGAAACAAATTATCAAAATATCGATGAAGAACTTTATGTTATATTAGGAAACTGGAATCAATTAAACCGTTTATTTACTAATTTGATTAGTAACAGTATTATTCATGGCAAAAATCCAGAAAAAAAAATTGATCCATTAATAATTAAAGTGCAATTAAGTAAGTATAAAAAACATCACAAAATCTATTATCAAGTCGAGGTAAAAGATAATGGCATCGGTATTAAAGAATCAATGTTACCTCATTTATTTGAACGCTTTTATCGAGGAGATTCTGCCCGGAGTAATCGTAATTTTAATTATTCTAACACGGGATTAGGACTTGCGATCGCACTTGCCATAGTTGAAAATCATCAGGGGAAAATGAGGGTGGAAAGTCGTGAGAATCATGGTAGCAATTTTATTGTAACTTTTTCACATTCTACTTAGTGCAGGGGTATTTCAAAGTAAAAAAATTAGGTTTTTTATATTAGACATCTCGTAGAAATCGGGCTAGAAGCCCGAAATACGATGCAAAAATCATAATTTTTCCAGATGTCAACAAGGATATAATAAGGTAAGATAAGGCAGACAAGGAGGTTCGGCGTGGACAAGGAACAAGAAAGGACAAGGCTCAAAACTAGAATGTCAAAAACCTACCCTTGTCAGCCTCTGCCTTTCCTCCCATATCCCTAAAACCTAAAACTTTAAAAACATGGATTCTCCCAAAGAAAAAGTACAATCAATGTTGAGAAAATTGCCAGATGATTGCACAATTGAAGATATACAGTATCACTTATATGTACTGGGTAAAATTCGTCAAGGCTTACAAATAGCTGACACTCAAGGAGTATTACAACAAGCAGAAGTACAAGGGTTGTTAAATAAATGGCTTATCGAGTAGTTTGGTCCCCGAAAGCAGTGGAAGACGTAGATGCGATCGCAGCTTATATAGCTAGAGATTCACCGTCCTATGCAGCCGCAGTAGTACAAAAAGTAATAGAAATAACTGATGAATTAGCCCAAGATGCCACCAGAGGCAGACTAATACCAGAGATTGAGGAATCAAAAATAATGGAACAATTTGCTTATAGCTACCGTTTGCTATATCGTATAGAAGGAGAAACCGTAACTGTTGCTGCCTTGATTCATGGAAAAAGACTACTGTATCTCACAGATTAACTGAGTAAAAATATCATAGGTTGGGTTAGCGTGATTCGTAACCCAACAAAATCTCAATCCTCAACATTATTATTACAATCTGACAAAAAATAACAAAGAGGTCATTTTGAAAAGTCGATTATTACTTAAACAAGAATTATTAACCACAATCAAAAACAACGCTGAAAAGGTTAATATTAATCCAGAATACCCCATTACAGATACCCTTATCTCCCAAGAAGAAAGTAACAAAATAGAAGAAATAACTATCGACTTAGAAAGTTTAAATCCCTTTCCTCAAACCCTAGTTTATGGGGTAAACTTGCTAGATGGAATTTGGCAATTAGACTACTCTAGTGCTAGAGAAATTCGCTCCTTAAATAAACTACCCTTTGGTTTAAAATTAAAACAAGTTTATCAAATAATTGACACTCAAAAAACATCTTTTTTTAACATTGCCTTTGTGGAACATTTATCAAAATTCATTAAAGGTTATGTCAAAGTTACCGCCAGTTTTGCCGCCAAAATAAATGAAGGAGAATTTTTGCCCAAAGATACCATTAATGTTAATTTTGATAAACGCTTTTTAGCGATTCAAAAAATCATCAATATTAAAACGCCAATTCTTGAACCAGTAAAAGTATTTAACGCTAGAAATCCTCAAGGAAGAATACCCAGTTTAAAAATTACTTATATCGATGAATCCATGCGTATTGGTAGAGGCGGAGATGGTAGTTTATTTATCCTTACCAAAGTTTCTAAAATGTCAGAAAATTAACAGATTTTTTGCCTAAGTAAAACTAATATAAATTAAGTTTATTCGCCTTGGAAATAACAAATTTGGAAATAACAAATTTGGAAATAACAAATTTTAACTCGGAACTCGGAACTCAAATTAACCTGAGTTCGACATAAAATCTTAAGTGATGAAAGGTATCAGGTATCAGGGGATGCACTGAGGGTAGCCGAAGTGTGTTAGGTGTTAGGTTAAAGAATTGATAAAAAACTTATGTTTATTGATTTTATTGTTTTTCAGCACCTTGATTGATTAATCAATCTTAAAAAAACCCCCCTGAAACCTGCAACCGGAAACCTGAAACCTACCTAAATCAACAATTCTTATATCGAACTGAGGTAAATTAGGGGTGAATTGAACCATCAGGCATAGTTGTACCCCTTAAATTTACACCACTTAAAGCACTATTACGCAAATTTGCTCCCCTTAAATCTCCACTGCATAAATAAGCATCAATCAGATTCCCACGATTCAAAGATGTTTCCATTAAATTAACCTTAAATAAACAAGCATAACTAAAAATACTATTTCTTAAAGTAGCATTTTCTAAAATCGCCTCCCGTAAATTTGCCCCCGTAAAAATAATTTTATTTTTAGTAAGAGATTTGATATTTAATTCCGATAAATTCAACCCATCAACATTTGTATTTCTCAACATTGCACCACTAAAATTAGCACCTCGAAGATTCGCATTTTCCAAATTAACACCCTGTAAAATGGTTTCACTTAAATCCGCATTTCTCAATTGACTTTTAGATAAGTCTGCCCCACGAAAATTACTTTCTGTCAAATCAGATTCTTGAAGATTTGCTCCTGATAAATCTGCCCTAGTAAAATCCGCCCCCGTTAAATTTACTCCAGACAAATCCGCCCCTGATAAATCCGCACGGGTAAAATTAGCCCCCAAAAAATTAGCCTTTTTTAAATTACAATGTCTTAAATTCGCATAACTAAAATTGCTATTTACCAGAGAAGATTTACTTAAATTACTATAACTTAAATCCGCGCGAGAAAAATTAGCACTATTCAAATTTGTCCAACTTAAATCTGCATAACTTAAATTAGAATTACTTAAATTTACTCCAATTAATTTAGCACTAATTAAGCGACTATGAACTAAATCAGATAAAGATAAATTTCCCCCACTTAAATCACTTCCACTTAAATTTGCCCAACTTAAATTACTTCTATTTAAGTCAATTTGAGTTAAATTTGCCCCAATTATATCTTCCCTAGATAAGTCACTACCACTAAAATTTTTTTCTCCTTGATCATATAATCTTAGGATCTCATCGGCTGTCATATTTAATTAGGGTTTGCTGAATAACTGTACTTTAGACTAAATGAGAAAAAAATCAGAAACAGAATTTTTGAACTATTTTAGCATATTGACATACTCCACATCAACATTCTTAGGTGATTTCTAATAATAAATATACCTGTATGATCCCCCCTAACCCCCCTTAACAAAGAAACCGCCTTAATAGTGTGATGATCCCAATCCTCACAAATCTGATTTTCTGGTTCTTTGGGAGGAACTAACTACCGATCGCACCACAACCCCGCTCCTTATTGACTAGAGGTCATCCATCACCTGAGTTCGGAGTTAAACTTGATAGGTATTGAGAAAAAAACTAGATAAATTGATTTTTAATCCTAATTTATCAATTTTAATTAACATTTTCTGGGAAATAATCGACAATTTTGGCTCATTTTCCTCCCCCTCTCCCCTTTCAAAACATAAGCGTTTTGATACCGACTTTGAAAAAACCCTGCCTAATCCCCAAGGCATTTTCATTGTCAAAAACGTGGCTCTTCTACAGTTAATCCGTTTCGCACTTGTTTAGGGACTTCTTTTGCCATCCACGTTAAAACTTCGACTGCTATAATTAAAAATATAGAGCCGTCTGAGAAAGACGAGATTTGAGATTCAAGAAAATTTGATGAGGAAAATCAATGGATGTCATCCAAAAGCCAGAATTAACCATTCCTGAACATAGTTTAGATAGAGATTGTACCACTCTTTCCCGTCACATTTTACAACAATTAAACGACTTTTCCTCTGATGCCCAAGATTTAAGTGCCATCATGAATCGCATTGCCTTAGCCGGCAAACTGATTTCCCGTCGCCTTAGTCGTGCTGGTTTGATGGCAAATGTATTAGGTTTTACGGGGGAAGATAACGTACAAGGGGAATCCGTGAAAAAAATGGATATTTATGCCAATGAGGTCTTTATCTCGGTGTTTAAACAAAGCGGATTAGTTTGTCGCTTGGCTTCGGAGGAGATGGAAAAACCTTACTATATTCCCGAAAACTGCCCTATTGGTAGATACACTCTATTATATGATCCCATCGATGGATCATCAAATGTGGACATTAACTTAAATGTAGGCTCAATTTTTGCTATTCGACAACAGGAAGGGGATGATTTAGAAGAAGAAGCAAAGGATTTACTGCAAAATGGCCAGAAACAAGTAGCCGCAGGTTATATTTTATACGGACCTGCCACGGTTTTAGTCTATACTATCGGTAAAGGGGTTCATTCCTTCTTTTTAGATCCTAGTTTGGGAGAATTTATCTTAGCAGAAGAAAACATAAAAATTCCTGATCATGGTTCGGTTTATAGTGTCAATGAAGGTAATTTCTGTCAATGGGAGGAATCTTTAAGAGATTATGTGCGTTATGTCCACCGCCATGATGGTTATACGGGAAGATATAGTGGTGCATTAGTGGGTGATATTCATCGTATCCTCATGCAAGGAGGAGTATTTCTGTATCCCGGTACAACGGAAAAACCCGAAGGTAAATTAAGATTATTGTATGAAACTGCCCCTTTAGCATTTATTATCGAACAAGCAGGGGGAAAAGCATCCACAGGCAAAGAAAATATATTAGATGTGATACCCGAAAAAATCCATCAACGCACCCCTGTAATATTAGGCAGTAAAGAAGATGTTGAGTTAGTACAATCTTTTTTTAGTCCCTAACTTATCAGCAGAAATCTTCTAAAGTTTGCACAATAGACATCTCCAATAATACCTCAGTTCGATATAAGAATTGTTGATTTAGGTAGGTTTCAGGTTTCCGGTTGCAGGTTTCAGGGGGGTTTTTTTAAGATTGATTAATCAATCAAGGTGCTGAAAAACAATAAAATCAATAAACATAAGTTTTTTATCAATTCTTTAACCTAACACCTAACACACTTCGGCTACCCTCAGTGCATCCCCTGATACCTGACACCTTTCATCACTTAAGATTTTATGTCGAACTCAGGTAATAATAGACATTTTAAGGGCTTAAGCCCTTACTACGAGCCAGTAAAAAATAATTTCTGGAGATGTCTAATGTAGGTTAAAAAACTCAATGAAGTCTGATGAAATAGGAGAAGCCCCGCCTTTTTGGGGCAGGAGAGAATGTTAGGAATCATACATTCTGCTTTCTTCAGCATCTGGGTTAGCATCACAATACTCTTGGAAGGCAGTTTTTTCCTTGTTTTCCATACGTTGATGAGATGCTTGAGCCTGTAACTCTTCCACAATATCCCAAGCCGCAGCACATTCAGGAGAAGTGGCCCCTTTTTCGGCACAAACCGCTCTTGCTTCCTCCCTAGCAACTTCGATTTTATCGGCTAATAGTAACTTTTTAGGCTTTTCGACAAAATCACTTTTATGAAGAATATCACTGACAGAAATTATCCCCAGTAGTTTTCCTTGAGTGATGACAGGAGCACGACGAATACCTGTATTAGCAAATAAACGAGCAACATATTCCGCCCCTAATTCGGGATCAACTACGATACAAGGTTTTGTCATAATTTCATAAATGCGGATTTTTTCAGGATCATGCCCATGGGCTGCTACTTTGTAAATAATATCGGTTTCACTTACAATACCGTAAGGATCTCCTGCGTCTCTGGGTTCAACAATTAACGCTCTCAATCCTTTTTCTTTCATGATTTTTACTCCTTCTGCTACTGTGGCAGTTCCCCTAATGGTGACAACATTAGCAGTCATAATTTCTTGAGCTTTGATCATTTTGACTATTCTCCTCAAGTTTTTGATTTATTTATATCTAAACTATATTATAAGGCTATTGATTTTGAACAAAAAATACTTAGTAAGTTGGCAATTTTTTTTAAAAGTGCTATAATAAAGAAATGTGTCATCTTGGAGAGGTGGCCGAGTGGTTGAAGGCGCAGCACTGGAAATGCTGTTTGGGGGTAACTTCAACGAGGGTTCGAATCCCTCCCTCTCCGTTGCTACTGGATATGTTGTTATTGTTTTTTCTGTAAGCTGACAGGCAAGATGTCTGTTTTACTTCTTTATTGGCACTTAGATTTAATTTTAACTCCGAACTCCGAACTCATAATTAATTATTGATAGAATTGTTGGCTATGGAAACCTGCGTAACGTCCTTTTAAGGCTATCAATTCTTCATGAGTACCTGATTCTACTATTCTGCCCTTGTCTAAAACAACTATACGGGTTGCTTTTCTCACCGTAGCTAGGCGATGGGCGATGACAAATACTGTGCGTTGTGTCATGATTCTTTCTAAGGCTTCTTGCACTAATACCTCTGATTCTGAGTCTAATGCTGATGTGGCTTCATCTAAAATTAATATTTTCGGTTGGAAATAAATTGCCCGTGCGATCGCAATTCTCTGTCTTTGCCCTCCTGAAAGGCTTACTCCTCTTTCTCCGACATAACTATGATAACCTTGACTCAAATTTGAGATAAATTCATGGGCGTTGGCTATATATGCCGCTTTTTCTACTGCTTGTATATTGATATTTTTTTCCCCAAAAGCGATGTTTTCTGCTATAGTTCCTGAAAATAAATTCGTTTCTTGAGGTACTATTCCGATCTGTTTTCTTAAACTTTTCAAAGTGACATCTTTAATGTTAACATTATCGATTAAAATTTCTCCTTCTGAAATGTCATAAAAACGGGGTAGTAAATTAACTAGAGTGCTTTTACCCGCTCCAGATGCCCCGACTAAGGCTATTATTTCTCCTTTCTTTGCTATTAAATTAATATTTCCTAATATTTGTTTGTCCTCATTATAGGCAAAAGTTACCCCCTTATATTCTACTAATCCTTCTATATTTTTAAGTACGATCGCATCTTTTTTTTCTGTGACTAAAGGCGGAATATTTAATAACTCAAAAACTCTCTCTACTGATGCTTCTCCTTGTTTAAATTCATTATAGTTGTTAGTAGTAATAGAAATAGGATCAATTAACAAAGCAACGGCAGTAATATAACTAATAAAATCAGCACCAGTAAGATTATTTAGATAGATTTGCCATCCTCCTAAAAAGAGGAGAAAAATAATACTCATCGCTTCCAAAAAACCAACCACAACAAACTGTAAAGCCTTAGTTTTTTCGGCGGCTAATTTTGCCTTACGATTATTTTCTGCTTCTAAGACAAAGCGATTTATTTCATATTCTTCTGCTGTAAATGCTTGAACTAATCTGATACCTGAAAAAACTTCGGTAATTAATGCGGATAGATTAGAAATCTTATTTTGACTTTTTCTTGTTAAATCTAATAGTTTATTACCAAACCAAGTTACTAAAAATGCCATTAAAGGAGCAACGATAAAAGTGGCAATTGTTAACGGCCAATTGACATAAATCATATACCCTAAAACCACAATTAATTGTAAAATACTAGGGATAAATTGATGGAAAATTTTATTAACTACTTCTCCGATGCGATCGACATCTTCTGTTAAACGATAGGCTAAATCTCCAGTTTTTGCTACTTGAAAATAATTTAAACTGAGGGCTTGTAAATGACTATAAACTAATCGTCGCAAATCAAGAGTAATTTTTAATGCCGCTTTTGCCATAAATGTATCTTGTGTATATTGAGCAATACCACGCAACAAAAATACGATGGCGGCAACTCCTGCTAAGGAAATAATGGAGTTTAAATCTCCCTTGCCAACATAACCACTAATGCGCCCAGCTAACCATGCCAAAATAGGCCAGAATATAGTAAAAAAGATCGTACCTACAAAGGCAATGGAAATGGTTTTTGCTTCTTTGCGAATATAGGGGATAAGTAATTTATAACTGGATTGAGATAACAAAGTAGGATGATAATAAATAAATTCACTGACTGTTATGCAGTTTAGCCCAAAAAGGTTCTTCTCATCATTAATTGAATTAATTGAATTCAGATTTTTCACCTTTCATTGAGAGACAAAAATGCGATCGCGCTTCTAATCCATTCTTCGACATGGGGATTTTTCTGTAAGAGATTATCTTGACTGATAACGGAGATTGCTTGTTGAATTTCGTTGTTAGTGTATCCTAGGGCGAGTAAAGTCATTTCTAAATCTGCCATAATCTCCTCCCTGGGTAGGAATTTTCCACTATCGACTCTGACTCCTGCGTTAATACGCCATTGAGCGAGTTTGGTTTTTAATTCTAAAGCAATTCTTTCGGCGGTTTTTTGCCCTATGCCGGGGGTTTTAGACAGTAAACGGATATTGCCGGTGACAATGGCTTGAACTAAATCTTCTAATCCTAATGTGTCAATAAGTGCGATCGCCGTTTGAGAACCAACGCCAGAAACACCGATTAACTGCCTGAATAAATCTCGTTGCACTGAGTTCTCAAAACCGTATAATATATGTTGATCATCTCTTACCTGAAAATGAGTAAAAACAGTAATAATCTGGTCTGAATTTGCCTCTATTTGTCTAGTAAAGCGACTAGGTACTTGAATTTCATAGCCAATATTATTAACTTCTAAAATTAAGAAATAGCGGTTATTATTGGTATTAATACTATTCACTATTCCTTTAAAATAATTGAACATAAGTTTATTCTTAGTTAGTTACGAGAACGAGATTTAGCAATGCGATAACTAAGGAAAATAACAGGTATAATCCCCACTAAAATAATAGCTAAAGCCGGTGCAGAAGCCTCGATTAATCTTTCGTCAGAGGCATATTGATAAACTCTAACGGCAAGAGTATCAAAGTTAAAAGGACGCATCACTAAAGTCGCAGGTAATTCTTTCATTACATCCACAAAAACGAGGAGAAAAGCGGTTAAAATTCCCCCACTTATTAACGGTAAATGTATTTTTAATAAAGTTGCGATCGCACCATAACCTAAACTACGGGAAGCATCATCAAGATTAGGCTTTATTTTGGTTAAACTCGACTCGATGGTATTAAAAGAAACCGCTAAAAAACGGACTAAATAAGCATAGATTAAAGCAATAATTGTACCACTTAATAACAAGCCTGTAGAAATATTAAAATTATTGTACATCAACTCATCTAGGGCATTATCAAAGCTACCTAAAGGAATTAAAATACCCACAGCAATTACTGAACCTGGAATAGCATAACCCAAGGAGGAAATATTGACGGAAGTTTTAATAATTTTATGAGGAATGATCCTTTTACCATAAGCCATAAATAAGCCAACAATAATAGCAATAATGGCACTAATTAAAGCTAAAACTAAGCTATTTCTTGATAAATCCCAAAAACTTTCAGTAAGAGTTTCTTCTCTATGGCGAATAGTTAAATAAAAGAAATCAATCAAAGGAATAATAAAGCCCAATAAAACAGGAATTAAACAAGCAATAAAAGCAAAAATACTATGCCACCAATTGAGATGAAAACGAGACAATTGTTTTTGATTATTACTGGTTTGATAGTAACGAGATCTCGTGCGAGAAAATTTTTCTATTACTAATAAGATAACTATAAAACCCATTAAAAAAGAAGCTAATTGAGCGGCGGCAACTCTTTCTTGCATTCCAAACCATGTACGATAAATGCCCGTTGTAAAGGTGTTAACCCCAAAATACTGCACTGTACCAAAATCATTCAAGGTTTCCATTAAGGCAAGGGCTAAACCTGCTATAATCGAAGGACGTGCAAGGGGTAAAGCCACTTTTATAAAACTTTTCCAAGGATTATATCCCAATGAACGACTAGCCTCTAATGTACATACCGATTGCTCTAAAAATGCCACTCTAGCCAATAGATAGACGTAGGGATATAACACCAAGACTAACATTGCGATCGCACCCCAAATATTGCGAATAGAGGGAAACCAATAATCATCAATAGTTTCCCAACCGAAAATGGAGCGTAACCAAGTTTGCACTGCTCCGAAATATGACAACATTTCAGTATAACTATAAGCTAAAATATAGGAAGGGGCGGCAAGGGGCATTAATAATAACCATTCCCAGAAACTTCCCCCCCAAAACTCGCACATCGTCACTAACCATGCACAACCAACACCGATGATTAAAACTCCCACCGCTACCCCAACCATTAACACCAGAGAATTAACAATATAGTCTTTTAATACTGTTTCTTGAAGATGTTGCCAAATTTCCTGATGATCTGCAAAAATGCTACTAACAACCGTTAATATGGGTACAGAAATTAAAAGTGCGATCACCCCTACTGAAATATACCAGCCATAAGTAGGTAACTGATGAAGCCATTGAGGGGAGTAATTCTGAGAAGTTTTTTGCATTTTATGAGTTGATGGAATAAGTTAAAGTAACAAAAAATATCATTATAAAATATACTTTGACGAATTTTAAATTTTAAATAATTAATATGAAGATACAAAATAAGTATATTATTCTCATGGCACTATTGATTTTAACTGCTACGGTTTTACCAAATTATTGGCAATTAGGCATGACGGCAATGGTAGGTTTTTTCTTAGCTTATTTAACCAAAGGCAGTAGGAAAAGGAATTAAGAATATAAGAATGAATAATGTTCAAGATACAGGAATCGGTATCCCCCATGATCGACAAAATTGTATTTTTGAACCTTTTTACCCTGTAAACTGCGATCGCACCTCTAAAACGGGAGGAAAACGATCTTAACTTAAGTGGAATAATATTTAACCAAAGTTTAGCATAATGGAATTGCTAAAAATTTTAACTATGATCGATGTCATTAATTTATCTTCGAGAATCGGATATTGAAGCTAGTTTTTTAACGGCGGTTTATGCTTTTAATCTTAATCAAAAAAATCAGATTAGCTATGATTTAGATAAAATTAATTATCCTCCTCTTAAAATATCTTTTTGTCTTTTAAATTTTCTCTCAAGTCAACGGCAACTTAAGCCTAATTTTGAACAAGAATTATTCCCCCAACATATTCATTCCTTCTCTCAGTTATCTTTAGATGAAGGTGCGATCGCACTTTTTCCTATATTTCTTTACTATTATGGAGATAATCATGGTTTAGAGCGAGAATTAGAGTGGATTAAAACCAATTATTGGGGCGATAATATTAACATTAATAGCTATAAAATATTAATTGTAGTGATTAATTTAATTATAAACAAACAGAGTATTAGCGAAGCTAGTATTAAGCAAATAATTAACGATTTAGAAGAATATAAAGAAGAAGAAATAAGAGAAATAAAACTGATAAAGCAATTAATCTCAGAAAAAATTTATCTAACTCAAGCCCAAGAAATATTAAAAGAAAACATAGAGGAAAATAGTCTAGGAATTTATCAAAGTCTCTATAACTTTTTTTGTCTTCCCCATAGCCCCAAAACTGCTCTTGTTAGAAGTCAAAAATTTAGATACTCTCAACAAATAACCAAAGTTTTAACAGGATTTTTATTAGGTTTAAATAATGGTAATGATGGTATTTCTATCCTCGGAGATTTTCAATATCAAGGAAAAAAAATTCAGCAAATAATTAAACAATTTGTTGCTCAATGGCAGGGACACCTATAATGGCAATGCTTTACAATCTCATACCTAATTATAAATAATTAAATAAAAATATGTAAGTGTTTAACAAAACCAAGGAAAAGTAAAAACAGAGAGGAAGTCAAGTTACATTTATTTATAAAATTTTGATAAAAATACCAAAATATACTGATTAATTTAGTGAAAAAAGAGATTATGATGGGAAATAAAGGGGGATATATTCATTAACGATGGGGGAGGGAGAAATGAATGCAGAATTAATCATAGAACAAAAACCAGATCCGCCTTGGTGGAATCGTCCCTTAATTGGGGATAAACCTTTGCTTAACTATCTTTTTAAACAGTATTATCGTGCTGAAATTTGTCCTGAGATAATTTATTTACATAATTATCATCTTGAAAAATTAGAAAAGGTTAGTATCACTTTAAAAGCATTATTTAACCAGAAGTTTACTTATTTAGATTTTTTAATTTATGCTCGTTTAGAAGGTTATTTTCAAAAATATTGTCAAACAAAAAAACACTATTTTTTAGTAGGGAAAGAATTTTTTTCGATTATTCTCGACAACCTAGACTATTTAAAATCCATCGTCAAAATAGAAGCTAAATATCAGAATCCTCTCTTGATTAATTTTTATGATTCAGTCCATCAGTTAGTTAAAGAAGATCATCATCAGCTAATTTTTCAAGAAAAACTAATTAAACTTCATTATCATCTTAAGAAACAATTAATAGAAAGAAAAGATTTAAAACATATTGATACTTATGTCGGTAATTTTATTGCTATTTCTGAGGTAGAAAATTTATTATATTTTTTTTATTTATTAAAAATAAATAATTTAACTAAGTGGGAAATTTTCAGCAAGATTAAAAACTTTATTGCCGAAACAAACAATGAAATGATCGAAGATGTAAAACCTTTTTTATTATTTACCAAAACCGAAGAAGAATTTTTAAGTGCGATCGCATCTCAAATTATCAAAATAAAAGAAGATGATGAAACGAAACTAATAAACATTGCCAAAATCTTTCAATATATTGCCCTAGGAGATAAGTATAAACATTTATACACGCAATTTGAGTTATTTTTAAAATGCTTAAGTAAATGGGAAAGAATTTATTATGACATTATTAGTTTAAGAAAAAACTATCCCATTAAGCAATTCATTATTCCTCCTAGTTTTAAAGCCAAATTATCAGGATTTGAAATATATAAAAGTTATCACGATTACTTAAATCATAGTTGTTTAACAAAACTAATCTATTAAGGCTATCTTGCTGTGAGTATGATAAATTATTTGGTTTTTCACGAGTTAGTATGCTAAAAACTTACTGACTGCTATATTTATGCTTTTTATTGAAATATGCAAACAGTCGGTTATAATATAATGACTTAGAAAATGGGGGGAATTTTAAAAATGACAAAAAAAAATTTAAACATAATCCTCTGTCTTTTCTTGGGGAGTTTTACAATTAGTATCAACACTCCTTCTCTTAAGGCAATACCTGTTTCAGAAACTTTCATCTCACAAAACCTCGATCGTGTAAAATATGCGGAAGCTGAAAAATTATACGAACAGTTATTCACTCTCTATCAACAGGGGAAATACACCGAGGCGATTCCCGTTGCGGAAAAAATCATTGCTTTAGCCAAAGAATTAGTGGGAGAAAAACACCCCGATACTGCCGAAGCTGTTACTAATTTAGCGACTATTTATCGAGAAATAGGGGAGTATGCTTCATCAGAAGCATTGTATCAACAGGCGTTAAGTATTTATCGAGAGACAGTTGGAGAAAAACATACTGGCACCGCCGCCACTTTAAACACCCTTGCTGGTTTATATTACTATCAGGGAAGGTATGAGGAAGCGGAAAAAACTTATCAAAGTGTATTAACTATTCAACGGGAAGTTTTAGGAGAAAATGATATTGCGACAGCAACCACTATCAATAATTTAGCTTTACTCTATCAAAATCAGGGCAATTACGATACAGCACAACCTTTATACGAAAAGGCTTTAAGTGTCTATTTTTTGGTTTTAGGAGAAAATCACCCTGACACCGCAACGGCGATGAATAATCTCGGTTTACTTTATCAGTATCAAGGGGATTATGCCAAAGCCCAAAGTTTTTATGAAAGGGCATTAGCGGTGCGAAAACAGATTTCAGGTCAAAAAAGCCCTGATATTGCCCAAACCCTTAATAATATGGCTTTATTAGCGGAGAATAGAGGAGATTATAAGGGGGCTGTAGCCCTATATCAAGAGGCGATCGCAATCTATCGAGAGGTATTCGGCAACAATCATCCTGACACTGCCACCAGTCTTAATAATTTAGCTCTTTTATATTATTATCAAGGCAATTATACCGTTGCTGAATCTTTATTTAAGGAAACATTAGCTATTCGGAGACAAGTTTTAGGGGAAAAACATCCCGATGTCGCCTTATCTCTTAATAACTTAGCCTTACTTTATCACAGTTCAGGAAATCAACAAGAAGCAGAATCACTGTATAAAGATGCGATCGCACTCCTGAAACAAACATTAGGGGAAAACCATCCTAGCACCGCTACAACGATTAATAACCTAGCAGAATTGTACCGCATACAGGGTAATTATCAATCAGCAGAGCCGCTTTATCAAGAAAGCCTAACTATTCGCTTAAAAGTCTTAGGAGAAAAACATCCCGATACTGCCCAATCATTAAATAATTTAGCCTTACTTTACTATAGTTTGGGAGACTATCAAAGTGCTGAGGAGTTATTTCAACTAGCCTTAACCATTAATCGAGAAGTAGTCGGGGAAAATCATCCCTTCACAGCGACATTATTTAACAACCTAGGGGAATTATACCGTACTCAAGGTAAGTATGATAAAGCTGAACCTTTTTACAGTCAATCTTTAACCATTAGAAAAGAAATATTGGGAGAAAATCACCCAGATATTGCTCAATCTCTTAATAACTTGGGATTACTCTACTATAATCAGGGAAACTATCAAAAATCTGAACCATTATACCAACAAGCCTTAACCATTCAAGAAGGAATTTTCGGCAAAAAACATCCCGAGAATGCTACTTATCTCAGTAACTTAGCCATGATATATTGGGTGACAAATCAAATTGATTTCACCCTAGACTATCTCACTCAGGGTACAGAAGTAGAAGAATTTAACCTCGCTGAATTTCTCAACAGTAGCGGAGATGAATTGAGAAAACAGGCTTATATCGATACTTTATATCCCACCACTAATTTTACTATTTCCTTCCATCTCAACTATGCAAAAGAGAATCAAAAAGCTACCGACTTGGCATTGACTACTATTCTGAGAAGAAAAGGGAGAGTATTAGATGCCATGAGTAACATCGTTTCGACTCTAAGGCAAAACAGTAACCCCGCCACAGAAAAACTCTTTGATAATCTCACAGAAAAAAGAAGTCAACTGGCTTCCCTCACTTTACAGGGAGTGGCAGAAATGCCACCTGATGCTTATAGTCAACTAATCACCAGTTTAGAGCAAGAAATCAGAAAATTAGAAACGGATCTATCTAACAGTAGTGCAGAATTTCGCACCATTAATCAAGAGATAACTATTGCCTCCATTGCCAAAGAGATTCCCGAAAATACTGCTTTAGTGGAGTATATCGTTTATTATCCCTTTGATCCAAAAACAGAAGCATGGGGTAAATCTCGTTATGGTGTTTATATTTTACATAGCAATGGTAAGTCTCAGGGTATTGATTTAGGAGAGACAGAAGCTATTGATAAATTAGTGGAGAATTTTCGAGCAAATTTAGCCTATGGTGATACTAACGATATAAAGGATTTAACTCAATATGCCCAACAACTTTATCAGCTAATATTTGAACCGATTTTACCTTTATTAAATAACAAAACCAGTCTTTTTATCTCCCCTGATAGTCAACTTAACTTAATTCCCTTTGCAGCTTTACAAGACAATCAAGGGAAATATTTAGTCGAAAACTATTCTATTAATTACCTTACCAGTGGTAGAGATTTATTAAGACTAAAAACGGAATTTCAACCCCAATCTCAAGCGGTAGTGGTGGCTAATCCTACCTACAATTATAAAATTAATGGTGATAATACCCTTATTGCCATGAGTCGGGGAGGAGATAAACGCACGGGAGATTTAAGGGCGTTACAGTGGTGTTGTGAGCCTTTATCTGGCACAAAAGCAGAAGCGGAAGCAATTATTCCCTTGCTGTCAAATCCCCTTGTCTATACGGAAAATGAGGCAAGAGTAAGCAATATCAACAAGATAAAAGCACCAAAAATTTTACATTTAGCCACTCATGGTTTCTTTTTACCTGATGTAGAAAATTCTACTCCTCAAACTTTATCCAATAATCAAAGCAATCTCGATACTAATGTTATTGTCAGTGAAAATCCCTTGGTGCGATCGGGTTTAGCCTTAACGGGGTTTAATCCTCAAGCTAATCAAATGAGTGGTGCATTAACAGCGTTAGATGCTTCTAGTTTATACCTTTGGGGGACAAAATTAGTAGTTTTATCCGCCTGTCAAACGGGGGTGGGAGATGTGAGAAACGGCGATGGAGTTTATGGGTTAAGAAGAGCATTTGTATTAGCTGGTGCGCAAAGTCAGTTAATGAGTTTATGGGATGTCTATGACGAAGGCACAAAGGATTTAATGATTAAATACTATCAAAGATTAACCAATGGAGAAGGAAGGGCGGAGGCACTGCGTCAGGTACAATTGGAGATGTTAAATACTGAAGAATATCGTCATCCCGTATTTTGGGCGGCTTTTATCCCGTCAGGGGATTGGAGGAGTTTGAATTAATTAACCTGAGTTTTTCGTTATTGCGTCTTAGCTTAACTTCTCAAGGCAGGAAAATTATATTGCCAATATTCTACAAGAGACAATAATACTTTTTTAAATCTTCTGGGGGCAAATTGCCATCTTTAGGCATAGATACTTCGATCCATAAACAACGACGATCTTGCATTAATCTCTCACCCTTCAACCATCCCTGAAAAACACTGATCCTTTCCTTTCTTTCGTCTGGACTAAAGATTCTTGGTTTCTCTGCGCTTGATGCTTAGAGATTTTACCTTGAGAAGCCTTCCTCTCAAGAACCCTATATCGCTAGTTTTCGCACTTCAATGAATCGATTAGATTCGAGGTTTTGCGAGATTAGATCAAAACCATCACTCACCCGTTGATAGTGTCGCAACTTGTCCTGATCGTAGTCGAAGCATACATCCCACAGAAGACAGCAAGTGGGCTTTTTGCGAAGAAATTGTAAACTAGCTTAATATTAAGTGTTGATAAGATTTCCTTTACAGAAATAGGAAAAAATGTAAAAATGGATACAGAAATAAAAAAAGAATCCATTACTTTTTATCTATTTAATTTTTATCCTGTAACAATTTAATTTTACTATTACTAGAGGAGTCAAGAGAATGAATGTGAAATATCGTGGCAGTGCCTACACATCAGAAAATAACTTCTTAGAAGTCAAAGAAACTGATTTAGTTGGGGGAAAATATCGTGGTTGTGAATGGAATTATCAATTACCTAGACACGTTGTTCCATTACGTCCTAAAATTGGTCTTCAGTATCGGGGAATTAGTTACTGTACCAATCCAGTCCTTACGACAAAAAGCGATACTCCTGTGTTTGTTGGTCCTCATTCTGAAATTAAAGCACCATCCGAGAAACGCAATAGGTTGCATGACGTTCACCTAGATAATCTTCGCCGTAATTTAGAAAGAAGAATTAAAGCCGCACAAGAAGAAAATAACGAAAGTCTGTTATTAATGTTGAAAAAGGAAAGTCTTGAGTTGGAACTTGTTTAATGGGGATTCGAGGCTCACCTGAGTTCGATAGAAGAAAGAATAATGAAGACGAGAAGGGCAAGGCTGTTTCATTCTCAAATTTTTGGTTAAGAAAGAGTAATAAGTAACGAGTAATAAGTTTTGATAATTTACTATCATAAATTGATTATTTCAATATTTATTATTATTATCTGAAATCGGGAAGCAAAAAATCTCCTTAGGTGATTTCTAACAATAAATATACCAGCATGATCCCCCCCAACCCCCATTAATAAGGGGGGAATTATAAAGAAAATGGGTAGATTCTTTCTTTGAAACAGCCCTATTTCCACAGAGGGCAATAAAATGGGAAATTCACTTATTACTTTTTTCCTCGCCAATAGTTATTTTCCTCCATAAATTCATAAGAGCGATAAAAATTTTCCGCAGGATTGATTTTAATTCCCTCATCACTGATATAGGCAATTTCTGCGGTATAGTTTGCTGGTAAATTATCAGGCACACGGGCAACTAAATCGCCAATGCGCAATTGAGTCGGTAACATTTTCAATGCCATAATTAACGCCTGTCTATTACCCAACGCACCAGCATGAGCGATTCCCCTTAAACTACCCCAAATCAATACGTCTCCCCCCGCGATTATTGTTGCCCCGGGGTTCACATCTCCTGCAATAATAATGGTACTAGGATGACAGATTTCTACTCCTGAGCGTATAGTTGTTTTTAAGTACAAAGGTTCTGTTAAAGTTTGATTATCTTCTTTTTCTCCTTCCTCTGAATCCAATAAGTTAGGTAGGGAAGATTCTTGTTTCACCGAATAACCGGCACTGGCTACAGCTACGGCAGTTTGACGACGATAGGTGATAATAATATCTAAGGTTAAGCCAATTTGTTCTAATATTGCCTTTAACTCATTTAATTGTCTTGTATCTAAGAGGCGATCGCCGCTTTTGATGGTACTTTTTGTGCCTAACTGCCACGACTTATCTATTTTCTGCAACCTAATCTTAAAATCATCAATAATTCTTTGCCATTGATTAGCTTCATTTTTATTAACAGGAGGAAGGCTAACTTCCACTATATTCCCTTTTTTAGTAATGCTAATTTGTTCTTTACTACTCAATGATTTTACTGGATTAGGAGTGGTGGATTCTATGGGTAAATCTCGATTTGCTGTTTCAATGGGCATTTTTCTCGAATAATATTTTTAAACCGTGAAATTTATGATTATCTTGGGAAATATCTCTTAGGTGATTTCTAACAATAAATATACCAGCATGATCCCCCCTAACCCCCCTTAAACAAAGGGGGAATTATCAAGAAAATGGGTAGATTCTTTCTTGGAAACTACCTTAACAAAAAACTTACCAAAACTGGTATTTTGTGTATTTATTAATTCTGGTTTGAAAAAGAACCAATACTTTTTTGCTATTTTCTAAAACAAATTTTCCCATCTTCTCATGAATTATAGAGCTAATAGCCTAATCATTCAATTTTCCTCTCGCAAACCTTCCCAATGAAATACGATCGCACAATTCATAAAATTGACCCCCATGATTTTATTTGTACTTGTTTCAAAATACTATTGATTTTATCAGTGCGATCGCTCTATTGAACAAAGGTACACCTAAATCTTTACCAATTTTCTTGGCGAGTTTTTTCTTGACAGTTAACTCCCGGTATTTCTTCAATGCAACCTACCCACCATCAATTTCTTGAATTACTGCTGTAAATGTATTCATATTTAATCGATAGATAAATCCTCGTCAACTCCAAACTTGAAACTCCAAAACCCCGAACTCAAAGAATTATCGGATATATTCTTTCAAGATGCTATTGCGATTAGGATGACGTAACTTGCGCAAAGCCTTCGCCTCAATTTGCCTGATTCTTTCCCGGGTGACATTGAAGATTTGCCCTATCTCCTCTAAAGTCTTCATTCTGCCATCATCTAACCCATAACGTAATCTTAAAACATCCCTTTCACGAGGACTCAGGGAGTCTAACACATTCTCTAAATCTTCCCTCAATAAATTTTTCGATACTTCATCTTCAGGGGTTTCGCCGTCGGCTTCGATAAAATCTCCTAAACGAGAATCTTCCTCTTTCCCAATCGGTGTTTCTAAAGAAATAGGCAACTGGGCTGATTTAGCAATGAAGCGTAATTTTTCGATCGTCATCTCCATATCTTCCGCAATCTCCTCCTCTGTGGGTTTACGTCCCATTTTTTGAGAAAGCATCTTAGTAGTTTTCTTGATACGGGAAATAGTTTCATAAAGATGCACGGGAAGACGGATAGTTCGGGATTGGTCTGCGATCGCCCTTGTGATTGCCTGTCGAATCCACCATGTAGCGTAAGTGGAGAATTTATAACCCTTTTCGTGGTCAAATTTCTCGGCGGCACGAATTAACCCTAACGAACCCTCTTGAATCAAATCCTGAAACGACAAACCCCGATTCATGTACTTTTTAGCAATGGATACCACTAAACGCAAATTTGATTGTACCATCTTATCCTTTGCCCTGCGCCCGATATGTAAACGCCGTTGGAATTGACGCAGATTTGGCATATCAGATGCGATCGCCCATTCCTCATCCGTTGGCACACGACCCAAATGATCCATCAAAGTAGAACGGATATACTCAAGATCTAATAAATCAGCAATTTGTCGGGCTAACTCAATTTCCTCCTCCGCTCGTAATAACCTGATACGACCAATTTCTTGAAGATAAATACGAATCGAGTCTTCAGTGAAAGGCTTTTTCTTCGAAGGTCCTCGACGGCGGGGAGTGGACAACTTTCGGGTTTTGTTACCATTATCTGCAACACCGATGGAATCAGCCTCGGCAATCATCTCACTCAATTCCCCCTCTCGATTCGTTAAAATCAGATCAGATGAACTATACTCGAACATTTCTTCTAAATCATTAGTAGGTGAGATCGTTGCTAAAATTTCTTGTGTTTGGGTCATGCCGTTTTCCTCGTACTCCTTCTGAAAATTTACTGAGAAGATAGATTAGATAATCAAAAAAAATCAATATAATGCACTTTTCTCTGATAATAAAATCCCAATGTGCAAACAAATTATAAACACAACAAAAAAACCCCTCATCATTCCGTAACCACTAGAGAATAGAGAGTAACAATTAGTTGTTGTAAGTGTCATGTAAATGTTTGGTGAGAATTTTATTAGGAGAAAAATACTCAGGATCAAACCTGAAGTTAATAGCCTTAACCTTATAGACAAAGGTAAGTCCAGCCGACTGTTTTTCTTTTTGTTTTGGAAAATTCCACAGTCTGATATACTTGTAGATCAGTAAAAGATAAAAGTGTTTGATTATGGGTTAAAAAAGTAGGAATGGTATGGGTTCTCATCAATGATTAACCTTACCTCCTTTTCTTTTTTTCAGTAAGCCCATCACCCTTCTATCCTGTTTATTCCCCCAAAAAGTTTTCTATAAATAACCATGGTGGAGTTTTTAATAAGTTCGATTATTTCGATTATTAAAATCTTCAGATATTGTAATGAATTTCACAGAAAATAGCATCAATAAATGATACTTTTCTAATATTGAGCATTCTGTTACAGTATGGTACATAGGTTCGCTGTGTTTGATTTTTAATCATCCCTGACCACTAGGTTAACAAACCTTTTCGGTTTTGGGCATATTATGTATAATTTTACTGATAATTTGTCATCAAATTTTAATAAGCTAGTTTGTAGTTTACTTCCGTATTCACCAGAGAATTTAGCGTTTTCGGAATATTTCCTCATTAGCAATGAGGTTAAAAAGTGGGATAAACTTTAGTGGTAAACCCCGTTGCCTTAAACTGTTTTAACTTTAATGGTGTTGGTTGACTAGATGGCACACTTATGCGCAGTTCAAATTCACTAATTCCGGGGGGAACTTCGGGCAATGCACCTAAACGGGTACGATTTTGTAAAGCAGGTTCATTGTTAGCATCATATACTCTGCCAAAGACATCTGCGTCATAAAGAGTTTTCCCGGAGGGGTTATTCGTTTTACCAGTAATGAGATAGCAAGTAGCGGGGAAGGCACTTCCGCCACTGGTTACACTTCCTTCTCCTACACCGGGGGGGCAATCTTTATAAGATACGTCCGTAATTTTTATCTGTACTAAGGCTTCTGCAGGGGGGGTGATAATCAAGCTAGAAAGGAGAAAACACACTGAAAGGGTAAAGGTAATGACGAAACGGTAAAACATAAATGATCGTTTTTAATAATTGTTAGCTAGTTTGCATTTTAGCTTACTGTTGAGAGTTCGGTGTTCAGTGTTAGAATTCAGATAAAACTATTTTTTGATAATTTTTTGGTTTCTCCTTATCTTCCTCTGTTTATTTATATTCTCAAAAACCATGTGGAATCGAATTCGTGATTTTGTTGGTGTGTTTTTTGCTAAATCAAGGAAAATTGAAGACGAGCCTATTAATAAAGTTAGTCTAATCGTAATTATTATTATCGACTTATTCATACTGGGAAATGTTTTTTACGGTTTGGATGATATTAGTCGATGGGCGCTATCACCTTCTCAGGCTTATCCCTGTTTTCAGTCTTGGCAAACTCATCAACAAAATCCCCCTCAAACAGATAACTATAACTTTATTCGCAATTACATTGGTGAAAATCAAAATTTATCTTCTTTTCAATCTGTGGAGGAAAATCATTTAGGCAACGTTTCCCCTCTTTGTTTGCAGTATGAAAGTTTAACTAATGCTTTAAATAATGACATTAATCAATCTATTGTTAAAAAGGTTGATGAAAAAAATACGCAAATTAGATTATTAGAAGATAAAAATAAGCAAATTCGTCAACAATACGATTCTACTCTACTCGAACAAATTGCGGGGTTATCGAGAGAATTATCTATCAATGAAATAGAGGCAAAAAAGGCGAAGGAAGAATTAACCAAGAATCAAAATAATATCAATCTTTTAAGACAAGAAATTAAAAGCCTTCAAGAAGAATTATTAACTAAAAATGAGAGTAATGCGTTTCTAACTTTTATCGATTCTCAGGAGAATTTTAGTCAAATTACAAGTAGTTGGGAAAGGGCTAATTTTTGGTATCCTACTATTCAACTATTTTGGCAGATGGTATTTTTAGTACCTTTAATTATTATTAGTTTACTGATACATAAATGGGCAAATAATCAGGGTTATGGTTTAGTTTCTTTGATGAGTTGGCATTTATTAGTTATCTTTTTTATTCCTTTACTAATTAGAATATTTGAGTTTTTACAGATAGGATTTATTTTTGAGTCGTTATTAAATATCATTACAATTTTATTCGGAGGCTTATTATTTTTAGTCTCTTATTTATATATATTCATTATTCCTTTAGTTGGCTTTTTATTAATCAAATTTTCTCAAAAATTTATCTTTAATCCTCATACTCAAGCTAGTAAAAGGGTAGAAAAGTCAAGGTGTTTAAAGTGCGGTAAAAAAATCCATTCTGATACTGCTTATTGTCCTCATTGTGGTTTTTATCAATATCAAGAATGCAATAATTGTCATAATTTAACTTATAAATATTTACCTTATTGTTATCATTGTGGCACGAAGCAAGATACTTAGAGTAGTGTATCATAAACCGCCAAGAAATAAATTTCATGGCTAATAGCACAAGTCGGCTAAAGCGACTAAATCCCATACATAACAACGTATTGCTAAAATCAACACTAAAAATTTAGGTTAACTATACAATTAATTTTAATTACTTATTAGTCAAAATCATGGTTTTATCGTTAAAAATAACCGTATTAGTGGAAAATACAGCAGGAAAGCGAGGTTTACTCGGTGAACATGGTCTTTCTTTCTTTATAGAAGCTGATAACTGTCGTTTTCTCTTTGATACAGGGCAAGGCATGACTTTAATCCATAATGCAGAAGTATTGGGGATTTCTTTACAGAATTTAGATGCGATCGCGCTTAGTCATGGACATTATGATCATAGTGGAGGATTACCCCATTTACTGCCTTTTTCTCAAAACACTGATTTATACCTCCATCCTGATGCTATACTGCCTAAATATAGTCCGAGGGGTGATATTGGCTTTAGTTTAGATGAGGCAACTTTAAGAAGTAGCTTTCGCCGTGTGATTACAACCGAAAAACCTACAAAAATTACTGACGGTGTTTATCTCACTGGTAGTATCCCCCGAAATCACGACCTAGAGGACACAGGGGGCTTATTTTGGCATGATCAAAACCATGATGAGGTAGATCGCATCCTCGATGATCAAGCCTTGTATTTGCACACAGAAAGGGGTTTGGTGGTAGTTTTGGGATGCGCCCATGCTGGAGTTATCAATACATTAGACTACATTAGTCAAATTACTGATCAACAAGAGATTTACGCCGTCATCGGGGGGATGCACCTTTTACGGGCAAGTCACGAAAGACTGATGGCAACGGTGGCAACTCTGAAAAAATATCGTATTCAATTATTAGGTGCAAATCATTGTACTGGATTAGGCGCGATCGTATTTCTCTGGCAAGATTTAAAGTCGATTGATTGTCGAGATTTTCGAGTAGGAACTATTTTGGAAATGTAACGATGTTTTCAATACAATTTTTAATGTTTGTTCAATTAGCCTTTCTTGTGCTAAAAACAATTATGTATGTTTTTTAATTTAATCGTTATTATTTCCTATGTATATGACTCCTAAAAGCAGTATCCTCTTACTGCTTTCTTGTGTAGCGGCGATCGCATCTGTGGGTTGTGTGTTTGAGCTTAGTTCTGGTGTACCTCAACTAGGTTCTACTAATACCAGTATCATTCTAGCGGTTAGTATTCCTTTGACTTTAATCACTTTTATCCTTGCCGTCAAGGATGCTAGGGCAAATCTTTAAGAATTGACATGAATTTAGAATGAGGAATTGAGTTTCTTTCTCCATCTCCCTAATTTATTTTGCAAGATTACTTATTATCCAATCTAACTGGAAACTGTGGTGCGATCGCAGATTAGTAATGTTCCTGCGGATACACACAGAGGAATAACAATTAAATTAATTAATGGGATACTAATTAAGCCTAAACAGGTTAAACCAAAACCAATGGTAAGGGGAAATCCTCCCCAGACAAATTTTAATTTTTCTCGAAAAGACAGTCTTTTTCTTTCTAAGGTTGCGTCAAAAAAGTCTAAACAAATTATCGTTATCGTAATTGATAAACCGCCAATTAATGAGATTAAATTACCAAAACCCGGGATAAAATTCATGAAAAAGAAAGGAATACCTAAGCAAATTGTTAATAGTATTTTCTTCAGCTCGAATAGAATTGCCCTAAAAATTTCTTGAAAAAAGTTAATTTCAATTATTTCTAAATTTCCTTTTTTTAAGATCTCTATTTTCTCCGATAATTTACCATAAAAAGGCGAACCTAATAGCCCTCCAAATTGTAAAATAATAAAACCGATTATAACCAATAAAATTACAAAAATTAATCCCTTTAAGAAAAGTGCGATCGCACCGATAATATAGGTAAGAAATTCTAACCATTGAGGCAGATTATCGATTAATTGATCTACTCGTATAATAAGATTATTAGCAAAATTATCATAAAATTTGATACCCGGATCAAGTAGTAAAAGATAAGAAACTATCCCCACAATAATATTAATGAAAATAGGGATAATTAAATATTGCCATAAAGTTTTATTTTGCCAGAGCATTTTCAGGGCTAAAAAAGGATAAAAAATTCCTGAAAAAAAACCAAATCCTGTAAAAATTGACCTACTCATAAAACAATAAATTTATTCTTTACTACCTGAGTTCGATATAGGAAAAAATGATGAAGATAAGAAGGGGGGAAAAAGGGGATTGTTTTTTGATCAACATCTATCAAGTTTAACTCCGAACTTAAACTTAGGGATTACTTATTCCACCAAAGAGGCGATCGCACTATTAGCAAAAAGTTTACGGGTATCTTCAATCAGTTTTTCACCCCAGAGATTTTCGATTAAAAAATCAATTTTGCGATAATTATTATCGAGTTTCAAGGCTTGTTGTGCCATTTTTATGCCTTCTTCCTGTTTTCCTTGAGTATATAAACCAACGGCGATCGCCAACATGGGTTCAGCCTGTTGCCCATCAATCTCTAAAGCCTGACGCCATGAAGCAATTGCCTCATTTATTTTGCCTTGTTCATACTCCACCAAGCCGATATTATTGATAGCAGGCCAAAACTCCGATTCTAACTTCATCGCTTGTTGATAGGCAGTGATAGCTTCCCCATATTCATTTAACTTGAGGTAAGAGTTGCCTAAATCAAAATAAGCCTGTGGTACTTCATTATTAATTTTTAAACCCCCCTTTAATTCCTTAACCGCCGAGTCATACTCCCCTAGTTGAAAATAAGCATTACCTAAAGAAAACAATATTTCTGATTCTTCAGGGGCTAATTTTTTCGCTTCCAATAGTGCATTTACCCCATCTTCTACTTTACTCTGTTGAATTTCTAAAGTACCCAAAATAAACCACGTTTCATAGTGACTGGGAGATAACTGCACCGCTAATCTAGCACGGGAAGAAGCCAATTCAAGCTCTCTAAAGCGAATTAATTGCACAGCATCTTGGATGAGTTGAAAACCGTAACTGTCTAAATATTCACTATTTAATTCTGGTGTATAAGGCAATAAAGCCTGTGCGTTTACCACCGCAGGAGAAACGGAAACAACTCCTAAACTCAAAAGAAAACAAATAATCCTAGAACGAAATAACACTATTTTAAATCTCAATAATTAAACTAATCATGTATTTTAATCTTAAGTCATTAACTTTCAAATTACAGCAAACCTTAATTAAATTATTATATAATACTACCTGAGTTCGGTGTTCCTAAGAGTACAATACATTACGCTACGCTTGTACAGAGTAATAATTAAAACTTTTATCTCATTACACCTTAATCAAAATTTAACAGTCGCTTAAACTCTGATTTTACAAATTGATAACATTCACAGGCACTCAACTCTAATCGATGACGATCTAAAATTGTAATATTGCCCCTCGTATAGTGAATAATATTTTTCGCAACGCTCCACTACGGCGAGATTCTGCTTGAAATATATTGACATCAAGTCTCAGGGCACTATCGGGAATTTGCACGATCGCATCACTACTGGCAACATTACTACCTAAAAACACTGACAAACCCACAAATCCTTCGTTACCAATTAAACCGATTTCGGTTATAGTCTTATTAGAGAGAGTATGAACCAGAGAAATCATGGAATGAAGAGGAAAATAAACATATTCAATTATTTCATGTTGTCGATAAATTACCTGTCCTGAATTTAAAGAAACACTTTCTAGGTGAGAAAATAATATCTTATATTCATCTTGAAATATTGAAGCTAGTATTCGATTATCCAAAATTTGACTTTTATTCACAGATAATGCAGAGTTAATATTCCCTTAATCCTAAAACTTAGTACTATGATCTTTTTCTGCTTTCGTTAAAATATTTTGGAGAAATTCTAATAAAGATAAACGATTCGGTAAATTTGTTAAACAATCATAACGAGATTGATAATAAAATTGATCATGATTTCTTTGCATATCTGTTATGTCATGAAAAGATAAATTCCAACCATTAATCTTATTATTAGAATTTAATATTTTAGAAATTTTTAAACTAATATCAACCAATAATTTGTTAGGTAAAGACAACTTCAAAGACAAAAAATTATTGTTTTGATTAAGACTATCTTCCTTTAAATGTTGAATCACACTTAAAAATTTTTCCACATCATCAAAGACAATAAAAGAAATAAATTTTTGATTATTAATATTATCTGCTGATAAATTAAGTAATTTGCTCCCTTGATAATTAAGAGATTTAATGACCAAATTATCATCTAAAATTAAACGAACATCAGGAGAATTAAAAAACAAATTTTTATAGTATTTATTTTCTAACTAGCTAATCTGGCTTCGATTTTATGTTGTCGGTTACAAGCAGCACTTTGAGCAATTTGTGTGAGTCTTGCTTGAGTGTGGAGGAGTAAAAGTTTCTGAAATGTGCCTCCCCTGTTAAATTCTTCTTTGAGAATATCAGCCCTTAATTTGAAACTTTGCCCCGACATTTGCACGATCACACGACTGATAGTATATTCACTGTCTAAAAATTATTTCTTAGTCTGTACGATAACGTGCATTAACATATTGTAATTGAATGATGTTTTTTTAACTCTTTTTCAGGTTTTATGGAATGACGAAAGAATGATGAATTTTAACTCCGAACCCCGAACTCAGTTTATACCCTGTCTTCGATGACTTTATCGATTAAGCCATACTCTTTCGCTTCCGCCGCCGACATAAAGTAATCCCTATCGGTATCTTTTTCGATTTTTTCAATGGGTTGCCCGGTATGGAAAGCCATCATATCGTTTAAGTCGTGTTTGATACGGAGAATTTCTTTGGCTTCGATTTCAATATCGGTGGCTTGTCTTCTTCCTTGAACTCCCCCTAAAGGTTGGTGAATCATGATACGGGAATGGGGTAAGGCTAAACGCTTCCCTTTTGTTCCTGCCGTTAGTAAAAATGCACCCATAGAAGCGGCTAAACCGACACAAATAGTTACAACTTCTGATTTGATATGTTGCATGGTGTCATAGATAGCTAATCCTGCGGTGACAGAACCACCTGGAGAGTTAATATAAAGGTAAATCGGTTTAGTGTTATCTTCAGAATCAAGATACAACATTACCGCAATAATTTGATTCGCTAAGGAGTCGTTTACTCCCCTACCTAAAAAGATAATCCTTTCTCTATAGAGGCGATCGTAAATATTTACCCAGTCGCTGTAAGGTTGACCGGGTAGTTGATATGGAACTCTAGGCACTCCGATAGGCATGATTTTTCCTCTTGATTATATTTGTATGTGATAAATGCGATTGCCTCGTTTTGTGGCAATGACTGCAAAAATTAGCTAAATTTAGCTAATGGCAGGGATGGGAGTTGGTAATTGCTTGGTACTCTCTAATATTTTGTCGATAATACCATATTCTTTCGCTTGTTGGGGATTCATGTAATACATTCTATCGGTATCTTTTTCAATTTTTTCTTTGGGTTGCCCCGTTTTTGCCGATAAAATATCCAACATCACTCTCTTATTAACAATCACTTCCCTTGCTCGAATTTGAATGTCTGTGGCCTGACCTTGCGCACCTTGACGGGCTTGGTGCAGAATAATAGTAGCATGGGGCAAACTAGCACGACAACCTTTGGTTCCCGATGCTAAAATCATGGCAGCCGTACCCATTGCCTGACCTAAACAAATAGTATGGACAGGAGGCTTGATATAGTTGATAGTGTCGCAAATGGCGAATGCTTCGGTTTCAAAGCCGATGGAATCCCCTCCATACCATGATGTACCTGTAGAATTAATATACAAGTAAATGGGCTTTTCAGGATCGTCAAATTGTAAGTACAATAATTGAGCGATAATTAATTCTGTCACATCCACCCCTAATTGATCCTTGTATTCATCAGGGGATACAAGGGGTAAACCTAAATAAACAATTCTCTCTTTTAGTAGTAAGGATGGTAAATCTGGGGGAGGGGTGCGATAGTAGGCATCACCTCGGTAGGGTGCGCTTACGGCTTGAATGGGTGAACTCATCTTAATTTTCCTCAATCAGCTTTAATTTATTCTTTTTCTGATTGTGACATAATCTTGGTACTCTGTGCATTTACGGTTATTGCGATGGGGATTTTTTTTTCAGTGCATTGACACACTCCACTGAAATAATCTTAATGCGTCTTAGCTATAACCAAATATTTTAGCCATTTTGCTTATGGAAGTTCATTTCTAAGAAAAAACAATCCCAAACTAGACGAGGTTGAACATACCTAAATAATAATTTTTTTACATTTTCTAAACTACTAATTAATTCTGATTTTCTTTCTTTTTCCCAATAAAAATACTGTAAATAGTCCACTAACCAAAGTTGAGTATCTAACTCTAAATCCTTGGTAATTTCCCTTGCTAACTTGAATCCCTCAATGAGATTATTCGGCAATTTAGTTAGTTTAGTAAGTAAATCTGAGGGAATTTCTGTCAATTTTTGCCAATGGAAAATGGCTTTACCCGGACAACCTTGAGATAATTGAATTAACTTCGGATAATCCAGAACTTCGACTTTATTCGCCCTATATAAAACTAATTTTAAATGTTCTTCACTCAGGCGAAAAAATGGTATTATTTGACAACGGGAAACTAATGTTGATAAGACAGAATCTGTACTTTTTGCAATTAAAATAATTGTTGCTTTCCCCGGATCTTCAAGGGTTTTTAACAGGGCATTTCCCGCAGATTCTGCCATGGATTCCGCCCCTTCAATGACAACAACGGAGCGATCGCCCTTGAGGGGAGGACGGCTTAAAAAATTGCTAATTTCCCTAATTTGTTCGATTCTAATTTGGGGGGATGTTTTGCGTTTTAATCCTTTTTCTTCCGCTTCTTTCGCTGTTAGTAATTGACCTTTATCATTGTAAGTTGGTTCAACCCATAAAAAATCTGGATGATTTCCGGCATATAATTTTTGACAAGCGGAGGCATAATTTTCCTCTGGAGAAATCAATAACATTTCTGTGAAACATTTTGCCGCTAATGCCTTACCGATACCTTCCGCACCTATAAATAAGTAAGCAGGGGCGATTTTATCAATGGCGATCGCCCTTTCTAATAATTCTACAGCTAAGGGTTGTCCAATTAATTTCGCTAACGGTTTCATAAGAGTTCGGAGTTTTTAAATTCTTCATTCTCAATTTTACATTAGACATTTCCAACAATTCTTAAAATAAGGGCTTAAGCCCTCACTACAAGTCTATATTAATATATTCTGGAGATGTCTATTCCTAGGGACTCCATTGAGGTTTAAATCCTGCGATGGGTAATTCCTCTAATTTAGCTTGGGGAGAATCGGTGGTAGGCAATGTTAATAACCAAATACGACTGCTAAGGATTAATTCCGCCGAATTAGTTAGTAAATCATCATTGGTAGGCAAATTTTTGAAGGCTTTTTTTGGTAAATCATTTTCAGTAATTAATTGATCAAATAATAACCCCAATCCATCCGGTGCCATACTGATTTTTATGTCTTGATACTTGGGTAAGGCAACCAGAGGAATCATTTTGCCTGATTGAATGTCTATGGCAACGAAATAGGGTTTCTCGATTAATTCTGTTTCCGTTTCCATTAAGTCGGTTAACAAACAAAAAAGTTGATTGCCATTACCATTAAATTTACAGTCAATTATTGAACCATTAATATTAATTAATTCTTTCTCTACTCCTTGATTATTAACATAAAACAAGGAACGAGTATAACGCAATTCTGAGTCATCTTTATTAAAGTTAATCATTGTCGCACTACTGCCATCGTTACTAAAGGTTAAAACCTGCCCATATTTGGGTAAAAAGTTGACTATTTTTTCTTGATTTTGATTGTCTATGGGTACGATCGCAATACCTTCTCCTTGGGCGATGGCAATTCCCTTTCCATCCGGTGTTACGGTAAAATCTCCTCCTTCTGTGTCTAGTTTTTCGGGGGTTTTATTCGGGACAATTTTCCACAAAGCAAAGTCTAAAGGATCGTCATGTTTTATTCTTTGAACTATAATTATTTCTTGGTTTTCTCCTGCTAAATCAAATTGATTATTTTGATATTCTGATCCATCTAATATTAGTTTTAATTGACTCGGTATTTTCGTAGTTAAATCTTTAGATAAACCAGTGGTTACTTCATAAATATCTATTTGTTTAAACTCTTGATTACTATGATCTTTATTAATAGCAGAAAAAATAATTTTTTCACTATCTTTAGTAAATTTAAAGTCCACTACTGTTAAATTCTCAGGGGTAAGAATAGTTTTATTTTGTTTCGTTGAATTATTTAAAATCAGTCTGCCACTTTCCTCTTCTTGACTGCCAATGTAGGCAAAAGCACGATCTCTACTTTGGAATTCAGCGATAAAAGGTTCAATTTCTGCTCCTAATTCTTGTCTTCCTCTAAATTTTTCTTGGGCATTTTTGAGAGATAAACGGTAATTTCTACCGTAAGGAATTACTCTATTTAAGGTGTAAACTAACCTTTTTCCCGACCAGCTTATTTTACCATCTAAAGGAGGTTCTATGGTTAAATTTTCTTCCACACCTTCCTGAGAGATGGGGCGATCGAAAATGAGATAAAATACTTGATCTCTTGCCCCTATTTTTTGATCTTGCCAACTAAATTCTTTAACTTCAGGAGTATTCTTAAATAAACATTCCCCATCAATACAAATCCTAGTGCTACTGATTAAAATAACGATAATAAAGGTAAAAATTGCTATCAAAAAAAAGCAGATTTTGTCAATAGGTTCTCTAAATTTACTTGTTTTAATCATGAAGTTATTTAGTTCAATTTAGCTTTTTAAATGAATATTGTTTTGACTATAGGCATCAAAAAAGTTAACCTGCTCCAATTTTATCCCTAAATTAATTTTAGCCCCCGTTGTTATTTGTTTATGGGTAAAAAGTTTAATTTGTAATTGTTTTTCAGGATTATCGATCGGATTAACTGTTAAAATTGTTTCATGACCTAATGCCTCTACTAAATTAACAATTACGGCGATATTTGTCGAGGATTCTTCTGCTAAATAAAATGATTCTGGTCTAATTCCTATATAAATTTTCTCATAATTATAATCTTTTAATATCTCTTTCCATTCTGTATTTAAGTCAATTTTACTTTTAAAATAAGCAATTTTATCTGGTTTTTCATAGTTAACCTCTAGTAAGTTCATAGCTGGACTCCCAATAAATTGGGCAACAAAAGTATTAGCAGGATGGCGATAAATTTCTAAAGGAGTTGCTATCTGTTGAATTTTCCCTTGATTCATCACTGCGATGCGATCGCCCATTGTCATAGCTTCTGTTTGGTCATGAGTTACATAGATGGTGGTAACGCCCAATTGTTTTTGTAACTTAACGATTTGCATTCGAGTTTCAGTTCTTAATTTTGCATCAAGGTTAGATAAAGGCTCATCCATTAAGAATACTTGGGGATTACGGGCGATCGCTCTTCCTAAAGCAACCCGTTGTTTTTGCCCCCCTGACAACTGTTTCGGTAATCGAGAAAGTAAATGATCTATCTGTAACATTTCTGCTACGGTTTGCACTTGGGTTTGAATTGCCTTTTCTGTATGACTGATATAACGAAGGGATGAGGGTAAAAAACCCGTCACGGATGTCAGCAGCTTATCAGCAGGAGAGGAAGGGGGGTAGCTATCGTTATTCATCCGTCTCAAACCAAAGGCAATATTATCATAGACACTCAGATGAGGATAAAGGGCATAATTTTGGAAAACCATGGCTATATCTCTTGATTTGGGGGGTAAATCATTGACGATGCCATCGCCGATCCAAATTTTTCCTCCAGAAATTTCTTCTAAACCAGCAATAAGACGCAACAATGTACTTTTCCCACACCCAGAAGGGCCAACCAACACCATAAATTCTCCTTCTTGAATTTCGAGGTGAATACCCTTCAACACAGCACAACTAAGCACCTCTGAAGTCTGACGATCCTTTTGACTGGTGAGTGCGTCTGATTTTTCTTTTACGGCAATAGATTGACTTGCCTGATAGGTTTTATATAGACTCTCGATGATAACCCGTGCCAAATTCTTAACTCAATTTATGGCTAATGTGTTCAGGGTTAGATTATAACATGATAATAGTCAAATAAAAATTAAAATATAATGTATTATTATTCAATAAGCCGGTTTTTCTTCCCTCAACTAATAATTTACATACCTATAGTAATAGAGCCTAAAAAAGAAGGTGAAAATAAAAACAATAAGCCCCAAACATTTCTTGCTCAATAGTTTATTTATTACCATTTTTACCAGCCTATTTTCTTCCCCTGTAAACAGTGCAGAAAGAATCAATTTTGTCTATGGTTCTCTTTCTTTTCCCGTTACTGTTGATTCCTTAGAAATTTTCGCCAAAACAGGAGAATTAAAGCAAGATTTAGCCCCTTATGCTTCTCAATTAGATGCCAAAACTCTTTTTGAAATTAGAATTTTTTTAAACAAATCCTTTAATTTTTCTCAGGCTAGTTTATATAAATTAACTCGCACTTCTTTAGGACAAGATTTATTAAAACAATTAGGGAAAGTCCTCTCATCTCATAGTAATAGAAATGGATTTTATGCTATTAGAGGAGCAGTTTTAACCGCCTCAGTTAATCAAGATAATTGGAATTTAATTGATGTTTTTCGAGCTTTTCCCACTCAAGAAATATATGTTAATTTAGAATTATTAGCACAGTTAAAAGATGATGTTTTTGCTTATCAAAGTTATGGGGATGCTGTAGCTAAAGCCATTGATAATGTAGCAGAAAAAAATAGGAATAACTCTGGGTTTTTAAATCTCGAAACTTTACCAGATTTAGCGAAAAAAGGACAGTATAATGTTATCAAACAAACCATTACTTTTGAAAAAAATCGAGTAAGATTAACAAAAGAAGGGTTTGTTTCCCAATACAGTTTCCCCGTGGATTTTTATTTACCTGATGATCCTACTCAAAATTTTCCTCTAGTTCTAATTTCTCATGGTTTTGGCTCAGTTAGAGAGAATTTCGCTTCCCTTGCTCAACATTTAGCCTCTCACGGTTTTGTCGTCGCTGTTCCTCAGCATATTGGCAGTGATTTACAATATCGTCAGGAATTGTTAAAAGGCACTTTGAGTAGTGCATTAAGTCCTATTGAGTATTTAGCTAGACCCGCAGATTTGAGCAGTATCATTGATTATTTAGAGTCTTTTCGGGGGGATGAGTCCTCATGGCAAAAAAGGGCTAATCTCTCTCAGATAGGGGTTATAGGCGATTCTCTGGGAGGAACAACCGCATTGGCGATCGCAGGTGCAGAGCTTAATATAAATCGACTGGGAGCCGAGTGTAGTTCAGATAAGGTAATTGTGAATACAGCCCTAATTCTCCAGTGTCAAGCCAGTTATCTACCTCCTGCACAGTACAAGGTTGCAGATTCTCGGATCAAGGCGGTGATTGCGACTCACCCTTTAGTTAGTGGCATTTTTGGTGTAGAAGGATTAAGTAAAATTAAAATCCCAACTATGATTACAGCAGGTAGTCAAGACGTAATTACACCTTTTGTTATTGAACAAATACACCCTTTTTTGTGGTTAAAAAATATACCGAAATATTTGCTTTTTTTTGAACCGGGTACTCATTTTAGTTCGACTAAACCAGCCCCAGAATTTGCCTTAGAGAATATGCCTGAATTTTTAATCGGAAAAAATAGGGATATTAGTAGTCAATATTTTCAAGGAATAGCAGTGGCTTTTTTGGAGGTATATTTAAAAAATAATCAGGATTATTTAGTCTATTTGAGTTCTGATTATGGTAAATTTAGAGAAAGTGAATCTTTACAGGTAAAACAAATTCAAGAGTTAACAATTAGTGATTTAACCAGTGCATCTGGTGGTGATATTCCTTTTCCCGTAGAAACCCCTTTAGCATTAACTCCTAGTTGGGAAAATCAATCAGTATCTATACTAGATGAAATCAAAAAAACAGGGGTTTTAAAAGTTGCTTACCCTCAAAATAACCCTCCTTTTGGCTATATAAATCAGGAGGGAAAATGGGGAGGATTTTGTTCATTTTTAGGACATAATTTAGCGGATTATATAGAAAAGAATTATGAGCTTGATTTTCAACCTAAAGTTGTCTTTTTATCATCTAGTACAGATAATCGTTTTAACTTAATTACCAATGATCAAGTCCATGTTGAATGTGGTTATGAGATACCGAAAGAAAAAGTTAATAATGTGGTTATTTCTGAACCTTTTTTAATTACTGGTAATCAAATTTTACTCTCAACAGATAAGGCAAAAAATTTTAATCTCAATCAATTAAATAATTTGAATATAGGTGTTATTTCTCCTTTTACAGAAAAATTTGTAAGAGATAAATACCCTCAAGCTAAACTTAGCAATTTTACTAATACATCTCAGATTTTTTCGGCTTTAGATAGTCAAAATATTGATATTTTTATAGGAAATAGTATTTTGTTAGCACAGCAACTAGGAGAAAACAATCGCCAATCAAGCTATAGTATAACTCCCAAAATGCTTTTAAATTGCGATTATTATAGTTTATACTTACCTAGTTTTGATCCTCAATGGACTGATATTATTAATACTTTCTTAAGAAGTGAAATTTTTAGCAATGTTTATTTTGATCAAAACATAAATAGTACTTTAAAAGAACAATTGAATTATTGTTTAAATTTTGTCAATTAGTCATAAGGCAAGGGTTTTAACTCACACTATAACAATCAGGTTTGAGTTATGAGAACATAATACTATCTGCCCTCACCCCCAACCCCTCTCCCAGAGGGCGAGGGGAGAATCGTTTTCCATTAAAATCTCACAAATCATTCCTGATTGCTATATAACAATCAGGTTTGAGTTATGAGATTATTATCTCCCCTAACCCCGCTTAACAAAGCAGAAGGGGGAATTATAAGGAAAATGGTGACAGAATAAAAGTTTTCGGCTAATTAGTTTCAGTTAATTGTGCTAATTGTATGAGGGTGTCTTTTACTTTTGTCATACTGCCGGGGTTGACTAAACCGTAATAGTCAAAAGTATAGATTCGATCGCCCTTAACTGCATTTAATTCACTCCAAAAAGGTTCTTTTTTCAACTGTTCTAACATTCCTTCCCTAGCAGGATCGACTATAATTATAGTTTCGGGATTTGTCTCTAAAATTTTTTCAGGGGAAAGGGTGACGTATCCGCTAAATTCACCACTTCCTTGCAAATCTGCTACCACATTATTAACCTTAAATTGAGTTAATAAATCTCCTGTCCAACTATTTTTATTGGGTGCTAAAATGGGTTGACGACTGACTAAAACCAGTGTAGAAATATTGGATTCTAGTTTTGCAGGTAATAAACTTTGATAACTGTCTAACAACGGTTGTGGATCAGCGTCGATCGCACCTGCTAACATGATAATAGTATCCTGTAAAGCTGCCCAACTATCAACTTTTGTAGAAACAGTTTTCACCCCCAACTCCCCTAATTTAGCCAAAGTTTGATCACTAAAACCATCCGCACCGACGACTAAATCAGGTTTAAGCGCCATTATTTTCTCTAAATCAGGTTGCGATCGCCCTTCACTAACGGTTGTAATACCTTGAAAACGGGGATCTTGTTGAAGTAAGCTACTACCAGCAACCCCTACCAACTTAGAAGCATCTAACTGATGAATTATATCAGCACTAAGGGAAGTAAGGGCAACCACTCGCTCCGCTTTAGTAATGGGTTGTTGCTCACTAATGAAATCTTGATTATTATTAGTTGTGGTATTAATTGGATTATTGCAACCATTGAGACTTAAACCGAAAAGAAACACTAGAAATAATTTCAAAATTAATTGAGGTGCGATCAAATTTTTCATAATAAAAACCTAAAAATTAAGAATTAAGAATCACCCCATCCCCCCATCCCCTCATCCCCCCATCCCCCCATCACCCCCTCCTAAACAAAATCAAAAACGTAAAACAAAATTAACCGAAGCATTAAACCCCGGAGGAGCAAAACGCTTTAAATTAGGATTATCATTAGTTAAACCCCGAACATCTGACCAAACATAGTATTCTGAGTTAAAGAGATTAAATAAACCCACATTCAAAGAAGCATTTTTCGAGAAATTGTAATAACCCAGTAAATCCAACAAAAAATAACCATTTGGTGCAAACAAATCATCTCCATCGATGCGACTCCTATTTTTTGCCGCAACAAAAGTACCAATTAAATCACTACCCCATCTATCTTCAGGGGCTTTATAACGCAACCCCAATACCGCCTCAAAAGGATTAACCGAGTTCAAAGGTACTGAACCACTACCAGAATCATTATTACCCTCAGCCCATGCTAAACTAGCCAAAATACTGAAACCATCTTCTCTAGTGGGATTAAAGAAATATTCTGCCTTCGCCTCAATGCCATAAATTTCAGCACTATCGATATTTTGACTTTGAAAAAGGGAAAAACCATCACTTTCACGAGTGCCAACGGTGACAGTATCAATAAAATCCTGATAATCGTTATAAAATCCTGCCACACTGAAATCAATAGAAGGATAAGCGCCCCGAATACCAATCTCAAAACTATTGCTTGTCTCTGGCTCTAAATTAGCATTAGGTAATACCGCATAACCAAAGGCAAAATTAGTAAAACCGATATTGGCATCATCATAAGGGGGGCTACGAAAACCCCTTGCATACTGCCCATATAACGCTAATTCGGGAGTAGGCTTATAAACAATACCGATTTTAGGAGAAAATGCTGAATCATTACGATTTTCTACCTCAAAATTATCCACATTGATACGCCGAAAATCATCATCTTCATTAGCATTTAAACTGAAATAATCCCACCTAATCCCCGGAATAATGGAAAATTGCCCTATTTCAATTTCATCCTGCACATATAACCCCAGCCTTAAAGTATCCGTATCAGGGAAAGTCTTATTGGGAAATTCCTCCCCGATCACAAATTTACTAATCCCACCATTAGGGAAAATCAAAGTATTATCCCTAGGGCGAGAAGTGCTAGTGTTAAACACCTCTACACCGTAAACTAAACGATGGGAAGCATTACCTGTCATAAAATCGCTTTGTAATTGTACTTCACCGCCGATGACATCTTGCTCAAATTTATTGACTTCATCACGCACTACAGGTGTAAAAAAAGGTCTGCCTCTAGTAATAGTTTGTTGGATACCCTCAGATATTTTTTCTTCCTTAATCTCGGCATTTTGATAGTAAAATTTAGTATTGAGATTTTGTAACCATCCCGTTTCATTATTATAGTTATAATCTAAGCTCAAACGGTTACGATTACGGGTGTCTGTGGCAGTAACATTCTGGCGATCAAAAAATACCAAATTAGGGGGGCGAACATTAAAAGGAGTTCTACCAATTTCATTTAAGATAATAGTATCCGTTGTGCCTTGTAAAAATTCCCCTGTTAGTTTTAGGCTATTATTGTCATCAAAATTATAAACTAACTTACCAGTAATACTATAATCAGTAATATCTTGGGGATTGACTTGCACCCCTGATGCAGTCTTTAATGCCGAACCTCCTGAATAGGTGGCAACGGTAGAAAATTGTAATTTGCCCTCCCCGTCTTCTCCTGCAACAACTCCCGTCACTGATAAACTTTCATCCCCAGTGTTATAACTAATTTGCCCACTGGTGTAGAAAGAGTTACCGAAAGTATCTAAATAGTCTTGAGGATCTTTTGTGATAAAGGAAACCACTCCACCGATCGCATCACTACCGTATAAAGCAGAAGCAGGACCTTTAATAATTTCTACTCTTTTGATAGTCTCTAAATTGAAATAATCTCTACCTCTACCCACATAGTTATCTGGTACACGAATACCATCAACTTGGAGTAAAACCCGATTGCCGTCAATACCCCTAATGTTGAAATCCTGATTACCAAAGCGATTGGCGTTTCTACCTACAGATACCCCCGGCTCATATCTGACTAAATCTCGCATATCTTGGATTAATTGTCTTTCGATCTGTTGAGAATCAATGACGATGATAGAGTTACTAGAATCGAGCAGTCTCCTAGGGGTGCGAGTGCCTGTAATAGTTATGGTTAAGTCACTAATATCAGGGAAATTTTGAGCGGTGGTGGCATCAGTTTCCCTTATAGCAAGGGTTAAATTATTATCTGAGGGAATAATCTCAGCTTGGGGAAGAATATCATTTTTGCCTGTGATTACCATTCTCACGAAGGAATCATTAACCGTTGTGGCGGTAATTTGGGCAATATTTTCGGTAGGATCTATTTGGTTTAATTCATTGTTTATTTTTGCCTCTAATAATTCGATAATTAAATTATTATTTTCGGTCAAAATAATGGGAACTAATGACTTACCTGATTTTGTTAGAATAGTAATTTCTAAGCCTGTTTCTGTCTCATTAAGGAGAATATCCGTAATTTCTTCTAAATTTTCGTTATTTTGAGCTATATTTACAGAATTATTTTTATTATTTAATAATAATTGATTTTCTGCTTTTACAGGCTCAATATTGGCAAAAAAAATTATAGGTATTAATAAGCTATATTTAATTATTTGTATTTGTGTTTTTAACATAGTTAAAAAGAATTAAAAATTGATAATTAAGAACTAAAGAATTAAGAATTAAAAATTAGTAATCAACTTCTCCCTCTCCCCTCATCACCTCATCACCCCTTCCCCTCATCACCTCATCACCCCTTCCCCTC
>CAYPDC010000013.1:35459-51714 GCA_964409355.1 uncultured Cyanobacterium sp. | reverse complement strand
CTCTCAGTGATGGGAGAATCCCCGCACCTTCAGGTCGGGGCGAATGTCAACTAACCACTTTTTTTACACCGCATACTTATGAAACAACTAACCATAGACAGTTTTCCTCAAGCCGCTTTTATCGCTGAAAATGCCTCTGTGATGGGAGATGTTCAGATCGGTGAAGGTGTTAATATTTGGTATAGTGCCGTTATTAGGGCGGATGTAGAAAAAATTAGAATTGGTGCTTATACTAATATTCAGGATGGAGCAGTTTTACATGGTGACCCCAAACAAGAGACTATTTTAGAAGATTATGTCACCGTCGGACATCGTGCCGTTATCCATTCTGCCCATGTCAAAAAAGGTTGTTTAATTGGTATTGGGGCGATTATTTTAAACGGGGTAACGGTGGGAGAAGGTTCGATTATCGGTGCTGGATGTGTCGTAACCAAAGATGTACCTCCTCATTCTTTAGTGGTAGGTATTCCTGCCAAAAAGGTTAGAGAGGTTAGCAAAGAAGAAGCCCAAGATTTGATTCAACACGCTTTAAAATACTATCAGTTGGGTTTATATCATGCTAGAAAAAGAGTCGATAAAGGTTTTGCTTAACAAAAGACGTTGCTGAAAACCTAGCTTATTGCATAAAATAGCTAAGAAAAGAACAAAAATATGCAACTACACTTACTCACTTGGCAAGAAGTAGAAAAATATCTAACTCATTCTCAGGGAATTATAGTCCCCATTGGCTCAACGGAACAACATGGCCCTACGGGCTTAATTGGCACTGATGCCATCTGTGCAGAAAAAATAGCGAAAGGAGTCGGGGAAGAAACAAACGTCATTGTTGCCCCTACTATTAATGTGGGTATGGCTTTACATCATACCGCTTTCCCCGGTACTATCTCACTGCGTCCAACTACTTTAATACTGTACATTCAAGATTATCTCACATCATTAGTAAAAGCAGGTTTTAGCCGATTCTTTTTCATTAATGGCCATGGAGGCAATATCGCCACTC
Organism: uncultured Cyanobacterium sp.; assembly: GCA_964409355.1. Taxonomy (GTDB): domain Bacteria; phylum Cyanobacteriota; class Cyanobacteriia; order Cyanobacteriales; family Cyanobacteriaceae; genus PCC-10605. The sequence goes on along the minus strand of CAYPDC010000013.1, from coordinate 50,714 downwards.
TCAAAGCAGGTTTTTCGCAATTTTATGACTATTTAGATACCATTAATTTTGCTGATAGTAGTCAGGTAAAATGTACCATTGCCAATTGGTTTATGGGGAGAGAGGTGTATCAATTAGCGAAAAAATTGTATGGTGAGCAAGAAGGCTCTCATGCCACACCTTCTGAGGTAGCTTTAACCCAATTTGTCTATCCTGATAGTATCAAAAATGTTCTTTTAGATGAGTCAGTAGGGAAAGGCCATCCAATTTACGGGGCAAAAAACTTTCGTGAATGCTACCCTGATGGTAGAATGGGATCTAATCCTGCATTAGCTACTCCTGAACATGGTCAACAGTTTTATGAGTTAGCAGTAAAGGAGTTAACGGCAAGTTATCAAGAGTTTAATAAATAATGAATAATGAATAATGAATAATGAATAATAAATAGTTAATAATTATAAACTCCGAATTCGTACTTATTAGGTGGTTTCCAAGAAAGAATTTACCCGTTTCTTGATAATTCCCCCTTTGTGTTTTGGGGGGTTAGGGGGGATCGTACTGGTATATTTATTGTCAGAAATCACCTTACTCATTAGACATCGACCCAATTCGGGCTAGAAGCCCGAACTACCAAGGAAAAATCTTAATTGCTGGAGATGTCTATTACTTATTGCTCGTTACTTATTACTCCCTAACACCTTAATACCCTAAACCTCACACCTAAAAACTAACCTATTGAAATTTAGTAACAGATGAAATCTTACCTAGCGGCGGCGGTGTGCATGACAAGCACTCCTAATGTGGATCATAATTTGAATCAAGCGGAAGAATTAATCGAATTGGCGGTTAATCAAGGGGCAAAATTAGTAGGTTTGCCTGAAAATTTCTCTTTTTTGGGGGAAGATACCGATAAAATCCCTCAAAGTGATGATATTGCTCACAGAAGCGAAAAATTTTTAATTCGCATGGCACAACGTTTTCAGGTGACAATTCTTGGCGGTGGTTTTCCTACGCCTTTGAAGGAGGATAATTCTAAAGTCCATAATACCGCACTTTTAATTGATCCTAATGGTTTAGAATTGGCTCGTTATGACAAGGTGCATTTGTTCGATGTCAATGTACCTGATGGGAATAATTACTGTGAGTCGAATACTGTCATGGCAGGTAAGAGTTTGCCGAGTGTCTATGATGTGAAGGATTTGGGTAAAATAGGTTTATCTATTTGTTATGATGTGCGTTTTCCTGAAGTTTATCGTCATTTATCCCGTCAAGGGGCAGAAGTGATGTTTATTCCAGCGGCTTTTACCGCTTATACTGGAAAAGATCATTGGGAAGTTTTAATTCGGGCAAGGGCGATCGAGAATACTACCTATGTAATTGCTCCTGCTCAAACGGGCAATCATTATGCACGTCGTTGTACTCACGGTCATAGTATGATTGTTGACCCTTGGGGAACAATTTTAGCTAGTACGGGTTCACAAATAGGAGTTGCGATCGCAGAAATTAGTCCTCAAAGATTAGAAAAAGTGAGACAGCAAATGCCTTGTTTACAACATCGAGTTTTTGCTTAACGACGTTGAGAAAATCAAACCTGAAACCTGAAACCTGCCTAAACTCACCTGAGTTGGAAATATTTTTTGGAACTATCGATAATGTAAATATTTTAATCCTCACTCCCTATGAAAAACATGGTAAAATTGCCCCGAATATTATTTTCTTCCTTAGTAATTCTCATCAGTTTTATCGTTGTTGGTTGTGACTTAGGTCAAAATTCAACTCATCAAGCACAAAATGATCAAGACTCTCAAACCGTTACCATCAGTGAAAAATCATCTGCCCAAAATTTACCAGTAAGTGCCATTTTATCAGTGAATGAGGAAAAAATAGAGTTAGAAGTGGCTAATACTCCTGAGCAACAACAGTTAGGGTTAATGTTTCGTACGGATTTACCGCCTAATCGGGGGATGCTTTTTCCTTTTAATCCTCCAACCATCGTTAATTTTTGGATGAAAAATGTTTCTATTTCTTTAGATATGATTTTTGTGCGTGATGGTATTGTCAAAAATATAGCCCATAATGTGCCACCATGTACTAAAGAACCTTGTCCTCTTTACGATTCTAGGGTAGAAATAGATCAAGTGATCGAATTAGCTGGTGGAAGGGCAAAAGAGTTAAATATTAAAAGAGGCGATCGCATCTTAATGGAGTTTTTAGAGACAAAATAATCTTTTTGTAAAAAATAGTGCAAAATTTTCCTTGATGATGTATAATCATTAACTCAAATGTCAAGTAAATACTCAGACCTTAGACCGATTTCGCTCATCAACAGTTTATTTAGAAGAAAAATAAATCATCGGAGAGTGAAAATAAATTAATCTATAGCATTGTTCAAATTTATTAGGTACAAAAAGGTTTAAATTCTTTGTTTTCAAAAGAGTCTCTGTACCTCAATATTCAGATGATGGCTATATACAGGCTCATTCATTATTAAGATATTTTTCCGATTTTTGGGGAATCTTTCCCTAAAAATTGTCTTCTCTATAAAAAAGCAATTATTAACTATTATTTTATCATAACAATCATTATTAATAATGAATAAAAAACTAATAACTTTTGAAGTAAACTAGCTTCAATTTTGGTGAGAGTGAAAAATAAACTAAATAATATTTTGTTTAATAAGCGTTTTTAAGGAAATATTTTATACAAAAAAGTCTGTCTTCTGAGTAGAGATCTTATGATTTTTTCGGTTCTTTTATTTATACCCACATTATTTTATTATTTATATATTATGCCCACAATCACTTATAATCGTTTTATTAAATTTTTAGAAGATGAAATCAATTTGCCTCAAGATTCGATCGCCATGGCACAAAAGACGGTAGATCAAAACTTGGGCTTAATACCAGTAGTATTATGGCAATATGGTTTAGTGGATTTAGATCAACTCAATAAGATTTATGAGTGGTTAGAAAGAGCTTAGAGTTGAGATAAACTGGGGAGGTGTTCCCCGTTCCTGTGACTTCTCCATGAGGTTTATTGAATCACAAATAGTTTTGTCTTTTCAATTATAGATCTAACACACTGCGCACCCTACAAGGATGATCGCCCCTTGCAATCTCTTAATTATAATTTTTCTAACTCCTGACTCCTCACTTCTTTCTTTATTCTAAATTCCGAATACTGGTATAATTGTTGGTTTGAACAGTCTATAAGAAGTTTATAAAGTAAATGATTTACGATATATTTATGCCCGCCCTCAGTTCCACTATGACAGAGGGAAAAATCGTTTCATGGGAAAAGCAACCCGGTGATAAGGTAGAAAAAGGCGAAACCGTTGTTGTAGTTGAGTCCGATAAGGCGGATATGGATGTAGAATCCTTCTATTCTGGTTATTTAGCTACTATTTTAGTTCCTGCCGGACAAGAAGCACCAGTGGGAGATGCGATCGCATATATTGCCGAAACAGAAGCCGAAATCGAAGAAGCCAAGAAAAAAGCCAGTCAGGCACAAGGAGGAAATAATACTCATGTAGAGACTGCACCTACTCCCGAAGTAAAAAAAGAAGTAGAAGCAACTCCCCAACCTGTAGCAACGGCAACGGTAGAAACTGCCCCTACCACCACTGAAAGTAACGGTAACGGTAGAATTATCGCCTCTCCTAGGGCGAAAAAATTGGCAAAAGAATTTAAAGTTGATTTAGCCACTATTAAAGGTAGTGGTGTAAACGGTAGAATCACCGCCGAAGATGTAGAAAAAGCCGTAGGCAAAGCCCCCAGTGTGCCTCCTTCCATTCCCACCTTTACTCCTTCCGCACCCCCTCAAGTTACTCCCACTCCAGTTAATACTGCACCCATTAACAATTTAGCTGGAGAAACCGTACCCTTTAACACTTTACAACAGGCAGTTGTACGCAACATGGTGGCGAGTTTACAAGTTCCCACCTTCCAAGTTAGCTATGATATTACTACCGATGGTTTAGATAGTTTGTATCGCAAAATTAAAAGTAAAGGTGTAACCATGACGGCATTAATTGCCAAAGCCGTAGCGGTGACATTGCAAAAATACCCCATCATGAGTGCTACCTATACCGAAGGAGGTATTAAATATAACGAATCCATCAACATCGCCGTTGCCGTTGCTATGCCAGACGGTGGCTTAATTACTCCCGTGATCAAAAATGCCAATCAAATCGATATTTACTCCCTCGCGCGTAGTTGGAAAGATTTAGTCGATCGGGCGAGAGCAAAACAGTTACAACCCGATGAGTATAGCACAGGCACATTTACCCTATCTAACTTAGGAATGTTTGGAGTAAGTAGCTTCACCGCTATTTTACCACCCGGGCAGGGTTCAATTTTAGCCATTGGTGGCACACGCCCTACGGTAGTCGCAAATAAAGACGGTTTATTCGGAGTGAAAAATCAAATGAGTGTTACTATTACCTGTGATCATCGCATCATTTACGGTGCAGATGCGGCCGGTTTCCTCAAGGATTTAGCGGATTTAATCGAAAATGATCCCCATTCTCTAACATTATAAGTAATAGGATATTAGGGTGTTGGGGTGTTGCGGAGTGAGGAGTAGGGAGTCGGGAGAGTTAAATAAAAACTAAAGCCTGAAACCTGACACCTTTCAATTGTTCATTATTAATTGTTAATTGTTCCCTATGTACGACTGTATAATTATCGGTGCTGGTCCTTCTGGGGCTACTTCCGCTTATCATTTAGCTAAAAAAGGACATTCTGTCTTAATCTTAGAAAAGGCTAGTTTACCCCGTTACAAGCCTTGTGGTGGCGGTGTTTCTCCTATTATTCAATCTTGGTTCGATTTTGACTTCTCCCCTGCTATTTCCCTGAAAAGTAACACTGTTTATTGTACTTGGAATCATAAAGATGAAGTTACAGCAGTTGATTTAGGAAATAATCCGATATGGATGGTAAGAAGGGATATATTTGATCATTTTTTAGTTAAACAGGCGGTTAAACAAGGGGCAATCTTAAAGGATAAAACAGAAGTAAAAGGGATTGAATTTAATAGTGATGGTTGGCTAGTCAACACCGAAAATGAGCAGTTTAAGGGGCGTTATCTCATCGGTGCGGATGGTGCTAAAGGCTTAACTGCTAAATGGTTGGGCTTTGGGAAACAAAAAAAATCAGTAGTAGGTGCATTGGAATTAGAAATACCTGCGGAAAAAGTAGAGAATACAGAAACCTATTTTGAATTTGGCTTAGTGCAACATGGCTATGCGTGGAATTTTCCGAAAGCAGACGGTTATTCCATTGGTGCGGGAGGATTTGCCAAAAATAGGAAAGCCCAAAGTTTCCACAAAATCATCGATAACTATACAGGCTTATTTAATCTTAAGATGAAGGAGGGTTGCGAACATGGACACCCGATCGCGCTTTGGGATGGATTTCAGAAATTACACACAGAAAATGCCCTTTTAGCAGGGGAAGCGGCTTGTGTAGTAGATCCTTTTACCGCCGAGGGGATTCGCCCTTCTATCTATAGTGGTTTAAAAGCCTCAGAAGCCATTTCTCAAGCCTTGTCAGGGGATATAAATGCTTTGGCAAAGTATAGCGACATCATGGCGGAAGAATGGGGTAAGCAGATGCAATGGGCGCAAAGATTAGCTTCTGTGTTTTATCGTTTCCCTTGTTTAAGCTATCAATTAGGGGTGAAACACCCTTCGGGGGGTAAGACAATGGTGCAAGTGTTTGCAGGGGAAAAAACTTATTCTCAGGTGGCGCAAAGAGGGATTAATCTTTTAACGAAAGGACTTACCACGATTTTTAGTTGAATCTGTGTCTGATTCTGAAGAAATAGCCTTTTGTATTAAAACAATATTGAAAAAAATACGAACCTTAATTATCATTCAAAATACATCGACCGAATTTATTCTTTATTGGCTTGTAGTAAGGGCTTTAGCCCTTAAAATGTCTATTATTGGAGAAGTCTAAAGTATTGGATAATGCGATCGAATCTTATTAAAAAAGTAATAATATTCCATGATTGAAAATAACCGAAAAATTAATCTTGCTATCACTATGGGTGATCCTGCTAGTATTGGATCAGAAATTATCTTAAAAGCCCTTAAGGTATCTTCTCTATCTGAGAGCGCTAATATTACCATAATCGGATCTCGATCGCACCTTGAAAGAACTTATAGTCATCTTGCTACTTCCTACTCATTAATTGATCCTGATAGTTTAAATATCATCGAAGTGGATACTCCAGAAAAGATTAGTTGGGGAAAAGGTAATCAAGACACAGGTAAAGCCAGTTTTTTCTATTTAGAAGATGCGATCGCTCTTACTTTAAAAGGTAAATTTGACGGTATCGTCACCGCACCCATAGCGAAATACTTGTGGCAAAGTGCAGGATATGATTATCCGGGGCAAACAGAAGTATTAGGAGAAAAAAGTAATACAGATAAATTTGGAATGATGTTTCTCGGTAAATCTCCCTACACTAACTGGGTCTTGCGTACTATCCTAGGGACCACCCATATCCCTTTAAAAACTGTCTCAGATACCCTTAGCGAGTCCATAATGGATGCTAAACTGCAATTATTGGTTGAAAACTTAAAACAAGATTTTAACCTTGATAAACCTACCATAGCCGTAGCGGGGTTGAACCCCCATAGTGGCGAGGATGGGAAACTAGGTATAGAAGAAAAACAATGGCTTAACCACTGGTTAGAAAAGGCGAGAAGTAAATATCCTGACGCCAAATTAATAGGCTTAATTCCCCCTGATATTATGTGGATTAAACCAACTCAAGCATGGTTTCGGAATGGTAATATCAATACTGCGGATGCCTTTTTGGCATTGTATCACGATCAAGGTTTAATTCCCGTCAAGGCAATGGCATTTGATCAAGCCGTCAATACTACTGTGGGTTTACCTTTTGTCAGAACTTCCCCCGATCATGGTACTGCTTTTGATATTGCGGGTCAAGGGGTTGCCAATGCTTCTAGTATGATTTGTGCCATTGAATGGGCGATCGCACTCTGTCAGAATCGAAAGGTAAGGCACTTCCATTAGACATCTGGTAAAATTAGAATTGATAAGTTAGGATTAAAAATCAATTTAATTTGTTAACAGTTAAAAGGTCTTCATTTGAGTTATTCTATAGATTCTATAGAAATATTTTCATGGGCTATAGAAACGCAATCTGAACATCTTATATCGTCAACGATCTTTTTGATTACACTAGCTACAGGCACTGCTAAAAAGATACCTAATAATCCTCCTATTTTCGCACCAATAAATAAGGAAATAATTAACCAAATGGGATTTAAACCGATAATTTCTCCCATTAAACGAGGGGCAATAACATTATCAGTTACTTGATCAATAATAATAGCAGAAATGAAGAAAAATAGAGCTAATTTACCACTCTTAAAAATAAGAATTAAGGTACATAAAATAGTAACGAAACCTCCTAACAAGGGTACTAAAGTAGTAACCCCAATCCCGAAAGCAAATAGTAGAGGAGAAGGCACACCTAATAAAATAAAAACTATTAAGCGTACAATACTAGCAATACCGACTAAAATTAAACGACTGAAAAAATAGTCTTTAAAAGTCAGGCGAAAATAGCGAGGAATTTTTGTATTCCAAGGATTAGGTAAAAAACTATATAAACCCTGCCAAAACTTATCCCCTCCAATCAAGAGAAAAATCGTAAAAATTATAATAAATAAAACGTCAAAAATGCTGTTAATAGTAGTAACAAAAATATTTAAACTCTGAGTACCTAGTGTTTTAACAATGGTTGAAAGTTTAGTGGTAATTTGTTGAATAATACTATCAAAATTGATGGAAAACCTATCTAATTTATCTAACCAAGGGGAATCAGAAAGGGATAATAAGTATTGATTAGCTTGTTTGATCCAAGTGGGGGCATTGATAATTAATTCATTTAGTTGTTGAATTAAAATTGGGATTAAAATCAAACTATTGATAATTAGAAATATTAGGGCAGATAATAAAACAATAGCAACAGCAACAGAGCGATTTATACCTTGTTTAATTAATAATTTTACTACTAACTCTAGCAAAAAAGAGATAATACTAGCAAGGATTAGAAAATTAATCAAGGGTTGTAAATAATCAATGATTAAAAAGAGTAAAAATCCATTAAGAAATAGAAGGGGAAATATCAAGAATACTTTTAACCACTGAGGGATTTTTCCCCACCATTCAAAAAATTTAAAATTCTCTTTCATTATTAATTATTAATTATTAATTATTAATTCCTAATTTCTTCCTTGTCTAATTCTTAAACCTTCTTCAAAACCCCGACTGTAATCTCTTGAGTTTCTAGGATTATCATATCTTAAACCATTAATACCATCACTACGACCTCTGGCAAATTCTTGTTCAGGAGGTACTGGACGATACCTATCTTCTCTAGCACGACGATTATTGTTGATAATAACACTTGTACCGACTCCTGCACCAACTCCTAACATAAAATCTCCAAAACTCGCTTGTGCAGGTTTAAGATTAATCGTAACAAGAGAAACTAAGCTAGTAGTACACAAACAAATGGTAATCATTTGATTTTTTAAACTGTATTTTGATGAATTTTTCATGATTGTTTAAAAGTAATTGTTGACTAAAAATGTTGCTTAATTAGAAATAGCTTCTAACCATCCTGAACTTTCAACATTGATAATTTTTGGCTGGTTATCAATCATGGCAAAACGAATTTTATCAGTGCTTAAGGATAAATAACTTTCTCCTTCTTCTGAGTTTAATTCTCTAGATCTAACTCTGGTTAATAAAGCCATTTGACCGTTTCCATTAATTTTAGTAGTAGTATAAGAGGAAATTATTTTTCTTGATTTAATGTTTTGAAAACTATTCTTCAAATACTCTTGATGTTGATCTTTTCCTTCAATAAAAGTAGTTACTTTTCTCTCATCTAAATCCACTGTAACTGAGGTAATCACATAAGGAGCAAGATATTGTAAGATACCTTGCAAATTTTCTTCCATTTCTGCCGCTTCCAAGTTTGTCATAATCTCATTTAACATTTCTTCTGTCAACTCATTCTGGGTTTCTTTAGCTAACAATAAGGGTTGATTTTCGACAAGAGAATTGGCATTTGCTACGGAAGACAAGGGAATAAACTGACTGGCAATAAACCCCGTAATTATTAGATTAATTAACTTTTGTTTTTTCACTGATTTTTATTTGTTATTTGATTTTTAACAACACCACCCAAGATTATATCTTTATTTTTCCTTACTGAGTTAAATTATAATATTTATTAAAAAATGAGATTTGAGACAGTAAAAAACTGTACAATTTACCTTCTGAGTTAATTTCAAGGTTCAATTATGGATTATTCCCCTTCCTCTTTTATTATTTCTCCGTCTCCACAATCATTCAAATTGGAACAAACTCTTAAGTTAGGAGTTATGGCTTCAGGTAGCGGTAGTAATTTTGAGGCGATCGCGCTTGCCATTGATGAGGGGAAATTAAATGCGAAAATCGAGTTATTGATTTATAACAATCCAGAGGCAAAGGTTAAAGATAGGGCGGAAAAATATCAGATTCCTTCCCTACTGTTAAATCATCGGGATTATCCTAACCGTAAAGCCTTAGATAGAGCAATAGTCAATGAATTTAAAGCCAGTGGTGTAGAATGGGTGATCATGGCGGGTTGGATGCGGATTGTCACCAATGTTTTACTAGAGGCTTTTCCCCGTCGAGTGATTAATATTCACCCTAGTTTGTTACCTAGTTTTAGGGGCATTAACGCCATTGAACAAGCGTTACAAGCACAGGTTAAAATAACTGGTTGTACAGTGCATCTTGTGGATTTAGAAGTGGATAGTGGTCCTATTTTAATCCAAGCGGCTGTTCCTATTTTACCAGATGATACCCCCGAAACCTTACATCAACGAATCCAAATTCAAGAACATCGTATCATCACTCAAGGAATTGCGATCGCATCCTCTACTTATCAATAAATAGGTTAAAAAAGAAAGAAAAATGCAGGAAACACGCTTAAGCCTACTTATAGACACTTTTGTTAATCAAATAAGAAGTTTTTTGAATAACCCGTGGCGAAAACTCTCCTTTATCGTCATTGGTTGGTTATCAGGTTATATGGCATCGGACTTAATCTCTACCAGTTTAGCCCAAGCAGGAAAATGGGATGTGCCACTAGCGATAATTTACCTTCTATTCACTGAAATTACCAGTATTTTAGTTTATGGGCGTAGTCAAAATAAAAATAAGGTTATCTGGACTGATTTACTTAATTCTTTTAAAATCGGTTTTGCTTTCGGTTTGTACTTGAGTGCCATGACTCTTGCCTCTTAGCATATTTTATACATTAATCTATTTTGCTTAGGTACTTAGGTGATTTCTAACGATAAATATACCAGTATGATCCCCCCTAACCCCCCTTAAACAAAGGGGGAATTATCAAGAAAATGGGTAGATTCTTTTTTGGAAACCACCTTAACTATTTGCCGATACAAAAACGGCTAAAAATACGATCTAAAACCGATTCGGTGACTTCTTCTCCCGTAATTTCTCCCAATGCTTGAATAGCTGTGCGTAAGTCAATAGTCCAAAAATCTAGGGGTAATTGATTATTAATAGTTTCTTCTACTTGGGTCAAGGCTATTTTAGCACGGGTTAAGGCCGCGGCTTGTCTTTGATTGATGGCAATGTCTAAATTTTGGGCGGTGGTTTTTCCTTCTTGAATGGTGTTGACGATCGCATCTTCTAGGGTGTCAATGCCTTGATTTTGGGTGGCGGCAGTGTGAACTATTTGAGTTATTTCCGGGGGATAATTAATGGTATTAGGATTACCTAAATCGGTTTTATTGATGACGAGGATCAAATTTAACCCTTTTATTTTCTCATAAATTTCCGTTTCTTTTTCTGTCCATCCTTGACTCGCATCGATGGTAAAGAGAATCAAATCCGCTTCGTTAACGGCTTGTAATGATCTTTCTACGCCAATTTTTTCCACTGTATCTTCAGTATGTCTGATTCCTGCGGTGTCTAACACTTGAATCGGTATCCCTTCGACTACTAATTGAGATTCTACCACATCTCTGGTTGTACCGGGTAAATCCGTAACGATGGCGCGATCGCACCGACTCCAAGCATTGAGAAGACTCGATTTGCCGACATTTGGTTGCCCAACGATGGCAACTTTGATGCCACTGCGGAACAATTCCCCTTGATCTTTTGTGGCTAAAATCTGTTTAACTTGTTGTAAACTGGTGTTTAAGTCTGTTTTAACTTGAAATTCATTGAGGAGAGGTAAATCGTCCTCAAAATCAATCCTTGCCTCTACCTCCGCCAAAATATCTAAAAGGGTATGACGGATATTTTTAATGGGTTGTGCCAATTTACCCCGTAACCCTGCTAAAGCAATACTCGAAGCCTGTGCAGATTTTGCCCCGACAATTTCCGCGATACTTTCTGCTTGAGTGAGATCGATTCTACCATTTAAGAAAGCTCTGAGAGTAAATTCTCCCTGATTAGCTAACCTTGCCCCTTGGGCTAAACATAGCTCTAATACTTGCTGTACGGGCATTATACCCCCATGACAGTGAAATTCGATCACATCCTCACGGGTATAAGATCTGGGAGAAAGCATAAGTAACAATAATGCTTCATCAACAATAGTATCGGTATTCGGATCTTTCACATAACCATAGATAATGCGATGGGATTCCCACTGTTTCTTCCCTTGAGGGTGAAAAATCCTTTTTGCTATTTCTAGGGCAGTCTGACCGCTTAATCGCACAACGCCGATACTTCCCTGTTGTGGGACTACAGCAGACGCGATCGCAACGATAGTTTCTTGTTGAATCATTTATGATCTCATTAGGGTATGATTTAAGGGGGTAGGGTGATGAGGGGAAGGGGAGATGCTCACAGGGGTAGGCTTTTTCCGAACTGGTGTTGACAAGCCAATAAAAAATAAATTCGGTCGATGTCTATTACTCATTACTTAAGCAACACTTCTCCTTCAATCAACTTCTCGGCTGCACTTAACAACTCATCCTCAAGATAAGGCTTAGTAAAATAGGCTTTTGCCCCTAAATCAGCAGCAATTTTACGGTGTTTTTCTGCCCCCCTCGATGTCACCATTGCCACAGGCAATTTAGATAATTTCTCGTCTTGTTGCATTTTTGCTAATAACTCTAAACCATTCATCCTCGGCATTTCAATGTCACAAAGTAATAAATCACAGGGTAAACCATTAGATATTTGTTCATAAGCATCTTGCCCGTCTCTAGCTTGTTCCACTTGATAACCGGCTTTTTTGAAAGTCATCGATAACATTTCTCTTACTACCACCGAATCATCGATAATTAATACCATCCGTGAAGATTTACCTTTGTGTTTGTGAGGTTTGGAGTTGGTGGATTGAGAGGTGGTGTTTGCCGACTTATCTACTTTGATTTTGGGTACTTTGCGACTGCCCGCCAGTAATACTTCCCCTTTAATCATTCTCTCAGCAGAGTCTAATAAATCTTTTTCTACATAAGGCTTAATTAAGTAGGCGGAAGCTCCCAAATCAGCGGCAATACGTTGATGTTTTTCCGCCCCCCTAGATGACAATATCGCTACGGGAATATGTTCTAAAGATTGATCTTCTTGAATGTGTTGTAAAAGTTCCAAACCATTCATTCTCGGCATTTCAATATCACAGAAAACTAAGTCACAGGGAAGACCCGATCGCAGTTTTTGCCATGCTTCTTGTCCGTCTCTTGCTTGTTCGACTCGATAACCGGCTTTAGTGAAACTGATAGATAACATCTCCCTAACAGTAATGGAGTCATCCACAATTAAAACGAAGGGTTGACTACTGGCAGGGGAATTATAAACAGTAGTCTTATTAGCAACCACATCAGGAAGATTTTGAGGTAAATCCAAAGTAATGTTTCCATTAGCAATTTCAATCAACTCAATTACGTCACCGATGGGCATAATAATACCATCACTGCGAACCGTTGCTCCTGCAATACCTTTGGGTTTCGGTAATGGTCCTGAAATTTGCTTGATCACGATTTCTTCTTGTCCTAAAACCTGATCCACTTGAATAGCAAGAAGGTTATTACCCCCCCGCAGAATAATAATTGGGATATTTTCTTCTTCTTGATTACTTGTGTAAACAATACTTCTGGTAATCTGACGATTGTATCTTAAGAGGGTACTTAAAGGACGGAAAGGTAATAAATTATTTTTCCATAGGATACATTTTTGTCCTTGAGCATTAATTTTAATTTCCGAGGATGCAAAGTCTTTGGTATCCTCGATCGCATCCATGGGGAAAGCAATACGGGTATTATCATTGAGACAACAGAGGGCTTTACCGACGGTGACGGTTAGGGGTAAACGAATGGTAAAAGTTGTACCTAGCCCCACGGTAGAATCAATGGTGACAACTCCTCGAATTTCATTTAGTTTACTACGGACAATGTCTAAACCAACTCCTCTCCCAGCGTGGCTATCTACTTTTTCTTTGGTGGTGAATCCTGCATGGAACAAGAAATCATAAATCTCTAGCGGTTTCAAATTCTGTGCCTGTGTAGGAGTAATTAACTTATTTTGAATCGCTTTTTTCTTAATTTTTTGGGGATCAATCCCACCTCCATCATCAGATACGGAGATAACAGTTTGTTGCCCTTGTAAAAATGCTCGTACGGTAATTGTACCCACAGGCGGTTTCCCCATTTCTTCTCTTTCTTCGGGCAATTCGATACCGTGGGTAACGGAGTTTTTGGTAATTTGTAAGAGGGGATCCCAAATATGTTCAAGAATCATTTTATCGATTAAAACGTCTCTACCCTCTAACTTTAGTTGCACCTGTTTATTATAACCCTCAGCAATTTTGCGAATTGGTAAGGGGAGGCGATCGGCGTTCTGGGCAAAAGGAACCATGCGAGATTTATTAATTCCTTCTTGCAACTGCGTTGTCACCTCTCTTAAGTTTCTGCCTAACTGATCCGTTTCATCCACTAGGAATTGAATATCAGAAGCCGATTCTCGCACTTTGACGATTAATTCGATAATCTCTTGGGATAAGAGGTGAAAACCCGTGAAGCGATCGAGTTCTAATTCATCCAACTCAGGGGTTTCAATCTTAGAAATCCTAGTGTTGCCACTGGTACTTTTACTAATACTGCTACTTTTACTAATATAGGTCGATCGCCCCTCAGTTCGGGCTAATTGGGCTTTTACCGTCTCTTGATTTTTCTTGCGACTATCCATTAATGCCCCTTCAAGCAGACTACGTTCATAGAGATCTTGCATTCTGGCACTGACATCGCTTAAATTATGAACTTGATTGAGTAGATTGTCGAGAAACTGCCGTAATTTTTCTTGATCTTCTTCCAAGCGGTTTCGTCTTACCACCATTTCCCCAATTAAATTATTGAGGTTATCTAACTGTTTGACAGGCACACGCATACTTTGCTCGAAAACTTTACCCTGACTTGATTTAACTTGGGCTTGACGGGGAGGACGACTTACGGATGATTTATTTTTGTCTGCCTGTGCCAATAACTGATCCAACTCACTTAATAGGGATGATTGTACTTTTGTTGGTTTTGGTTTACTAACTTCACTATGGCTGTGGGAACTCAAATCTGCGTTGGGTAAATCTTCGATTATATTACTTAATTGTTTCCAGTCCACCTCGTCTAAATGATGAGGCACGGAATTAACTAAGCGTTCTAATTCACTTTGTTGTTCATAATAGTTAATTTTATTGCTATCTAAAATTAATTCTAAATCTTGCCATTCTCTTTCTAACCAAATGAAATTAGAGGATATAAGATTATTTAATTCAGAAAAATCATCATAAAAAAGTATTTTAATCTGGGAAGACTTAATGGGCTGTAAAATTTGGAATGTGTTTTCACTGCCCATAGTGGGGAAGTCGTCTTCAATTTCTAAATCATCCAAGCTACTGATGATATTTTCCAATTCTCCTTGAGGATCGTCAATAATAACGGTACTCCGTTCAGTTTCGTAAAATAATTGATCTAAATCGTCTATATCAAGATTATCTTGACTAATAGTGACTTTATAATCTTCTTCCTCTTCTTCCCCTTGACTTAATTTCGGTTCTTCCTCTATCAAACCCGATAAATCATCCACAAAAGAATCAAAACCATTATCATCATCTTCTGCAACAGGAGTAATTAATTCATCTTCATCTAAGTCAAAAGAATCCCATTCTCCCGAATCACTATCTTCTGCCACGGGAGTAACTGATTCC
>CAYPDC010000013.1:0-35359 GCA_964409355.1 uncultured Cyanobacterium sp. | reverse complement strand
AAAAGAATCCCATTCTCCCGAATCACTATCTTCTGCCACGGGAGTAACTGATTCCTCTTCATCTAAGTCAAAAGAATCCCATTCTTCCGAATCACTATCTTCTGCAACAGGAGTAACTGATTCCTCTTCATCTAAGTCAAAAGAATCCCATTCTTCCGAATCACTATCTTCTGCCACGGGAGTAACTGATTCCCCTTCATCTAAGTCAAAAGAATCCCATTCTCCCGAATCACTATCTTCTGCCACGGGAGTAACTGATTCCTCTTCATCTAAGTCGAAAGAATCCCATTCTTCCGAATCATTATCACTATCCCATTGATCAACACTGATATTTTCTTCTTGATTTTCAAATAAACTGGTAAAAGCATCCACTTCTGCCGAGGATCTGTCTTGATTGCCCGTGAAAGTGGTATCGTGAAGAAAAACAGAACTAATTTGGAGGTTATCCTCCCCTGAAGAATCGTCATCAAACCAATCATCGAGTAATTCCTCATCCACCTCGATCTGAGCAAATTCCCCAAACATATCTATTGGTTTGTCGTCTTCCTCTATCTCATCAACTGGTGTCTCATAGGCATCCGAACCTACGTCAAATATTGTTTCTTCCCATAAATCTTTATCTAAAGTACCCGTTGTTATTCCTTGGGAAGGGGTTTGGGCTTCTATTTCTATTTCTTCTAAATCGGGGACTTCATCAGCAAATACCGTTTCCACATCCATAATTCTGGATTTTGCTTGGGGGGCTAAATCTTGCAATTCATCGCTGACAAAAATAGCATTTATGTCTTGTTTGAGAAGATGCTCTCCAGCATTTTTGATTTCTTTAATAATTAACTTTGTTGTCGAAATATAATCATTATCGGAGCGAGAGATGGCAATTTTCGCTGTTTCCATGATTTCCACCCAACCAAAGAGATTCTGTTTTTTTCCCTGTATAGATAAATAATCACAATGATTCTTCAAGGTTTCTCGATTATGACTACTGTCACCTTGTTTTAATATTTTCAGCATTTCTCCTAAGCGTAGGAGGGTTTGCTTGTACAATTTTTGGGCTTGGTGGGCTTGTTCACTGCTAATCATAGACCTTCTCTAACTTTTAACTCTCAAACCTAATTTACTTATCATATCAAGGATAATCGACTAATGAGCAAATTTTTTCCTAGACTCCATAACAAAAAATAGGAATTTCTCAGTACCACCTAATTAAATATTTGCTTAATCACCATTACTGTCCATTCTAAATCTTCTTTCGTTGTGGTGCGATCGCAACTTATCCTCATACCTCTCAAGGCTTCTGTTTTTGAATATCCCATGGCTAAAAGAGTGGGAGATGGTAAAGATGTACCACTTCGACAAGCAGAACCTGCACTAATACCGATACCTGCTAAGTTTAAATCTCGCACCATTTTTCGCCCAGTAATTTCCCGTTGAGGGTGATTAATGATAAAACTAGCGTGATGGGGTAAACGACAGTATCGCGCCCCTGTTAACTGCAAATAAGGGCAATCTTGCGCCACTAAATTGAGGAAATAGTCTCTTAACCCTCTTAACCTTAAACTCTCACTTTCTAATTCCCTTTGTGCTAATTCTGACGCTAATCCTAACGAGGCGATCGCACCTATTGCTTGTGTACCTGAACGTAATCCAAATTCTTGTCCTCCGCCACCGAAAACAGGTTGTAAGTTTACCCCTTGTCTAATATATAACGCTCCTGCCCCTTGCATACCATAAAATTTATGCCCAGAAACAGACAGTAAATCTACATCCAAAGCCGATACATCTACCTCTAAACGCCCCATTACCTGCACTGCATCAGTATGAAATAAAGCCTGACTATGGGTTTTCGTGATTTTTGCTAACTCGGCAATGGGTTGAATCGTGCCAACTTCACTCTGCCCATAAATAATAGAAACTAATACCGTATCATCCCCTAAACTATCCCTCAAATCTTCTGGATTAACCCTTCCCTCTCGATTTACGGGCAATCTCGTTATCCTCCATCCCTGTTTTTCTAACATTGCCACTGGAGATGCGATCGCAGAATGTTCCACACTAGAAATAATAATATGTTGAGGTTGAGAATAATTATAAGCCGTACCAAAAACCGCTAAATTATCAGCTTCCGTGCCACCATTGGTAAAAATAATCGCATCAGGAGACTCAGCATTAAGTAAAGAAGCCACAGAAAAACGAGCTTTTTCTAAAATCATCGCCGCCCTTTCCCCCCAAAAGTGTAAACTAGAGGGATTACCCCAATTTTCTTTCATTATTTTCTGCACCAACTCAATCACTTCTGGACGGGGGGCAGTGGTAGCACTAGAATCAAGGTATATTTGCATAGTTGTTTCCAATTTCACACAAAAGGAAGTAGAAAAGATTGACACTTCAGAAATTATTTTTCCCAAGGCTCGTAGTCAGGACTTTAGCCCTTAAAATTTCTATTATTGGAGATGTATAAAGTATTAATTATTAACTATACACTATTAACTAAAAACTATAATTGTTGGACAAAAACTGCACGATAAACAGCTTCACCCTTATTTAAAGTAGCAATTTCTCTCTCCGTCATAATTCCTAACGGATTCTCCTCTAACCAAATATGAGGAGTTAGACACTGAAAACGAGGATTTTCTAAAAAAGTTTGACACATTTCTTCTGCTAACTCTTTTATATCCGATTGAATAAAAATCCGTCCATCAGGGTTTAAATACTTGCCCAAAATTTCTACTATCTCTGGTTGCACAACCCTACGCTTATGATGCTTTTTCTTAAACCAAGGATCTGGAAATTGAATCATCCCTAACTCTAAACTATTAGGCGGCAAAGAAGCTAATAAATTTTCTAAACAAATGTTAATATTTGCAAATAAATAGTGTAAATTGGTTAAACCGTGAGCCGTCTTAATCTCATTAGCCTCATCCACCAAAGCCTCCCTAATTTCAATGCCTAAATGGTTTTTTTCTGGGTATTGTTGAGCCATTTCTAACAAAAAACGTCCCCTCCCACAACCTAAATCAAGATAAAAAGGGAAGGATAGATTAGAATATACTTGACTCCAATTAGGTAAGGAAACGGATTGTTGGTATTTACTACTTAGGGGATTAACGTGTTGACGCACTCTCACTCTAGCCAATGAATTTTTCCTCCTTCTGATTTTGACCTTATCTTGTATTAGTTGATTTAGTTTATGAATATTCGTTTTGCTATTGCTAGTGATTTACATATTGCCTTACCAGAAACTATCGACAATGAGGTTGATCGTTTTCATTTAACTCAATTTAGCATACCAGCATTTGAAATAGTTTTACAACATCTACAAACCCTTGATTTAGACTTTCTCCTCTTACCCGGTGACTTAACTCAAGATGGAGAAAAAGTTAATCACCACTGGTTGAAAACTCAATTAGTAAAACTTCCCTATCCTGTTTATGTTATTCCAGGTAATCACGATGTGCCGAGTCTTGAAGGTGATGATAATTTTATTGCTTTTCAGGATTTCCCGAATTATTACCAACATTGTGGTTATGAATATGCTACTAGCAATCTCGATTATACCCTTGAAGTTGCCCCCAATGTACAATTAGTGGCTTTAAATTCCAATAATTTTACCGAGGATGGAAAACAACTGGGTTGCTTAAATGAGCAACAGTTTATCTGGTTAGAAGAGACTTTAGCCAGTGTTGAGGATAAATTAGTCTTGCTGATGATTCATCATAATGTAATCGAACATTTGCCGCAACAATCAACCCATATTCTCGGTAAACGTTATATGTTGGACAATGCCCTTCGTTTATTATCTATTCTCCAAAAGTATGAGGTTAAATTCATTTTCACGGGACATTTACATATTCAAGATATATCCGAGTATAAGGGCATCTATGAAATTACTACTGGTTCATTGATTACTTATCCCCATCCTTACCGAATCTTAGACTTGACCAAAGAAGGAATGATGATCGAGTCCCATCATATTAAAACACTGCCAGAAAAACAAGACTTTGCTGATTTTTCTTATCAATGGATGGGCGATCGCTCCTTGCGCTTTATGATGACTCTACTAACATCCCCTCCTCTCAATCTTCAGGAAAACCAAGCCAAAGAGTATGCTCCGATATTAAGGAATTTTTGGGCGGATATGGCTCATGGAGATCAATTATTTAATTTTCCTCAACTTCCTCCAGAAATTAATCAATATTTTCAGCAATTTGGAGCGATTAACCAAAGTGGGCAACCCATATTGAGAGATAATAATACAACACTTAAAATATGGTAGTAAGGTTAAACTTAAGATCTCAGAATTCATCAAGTTTAACTCCGAACTCAGTTAGTTACAGAAGGTGTGGTAAGTTGATCAATAACCGCCGCACCAATACTATCCCCCCAAACATTGATGGTGGTACGACAACGATCTAAAAACCAGTCAATGACTAAGATTAAAGAAATACCTTCTACGGGTATATTAACTGCTTTCAACACTATCACCATTGTTACTAACCCCGCTTCAGGAATTCCCGCCGCCCCTACTGCCGCTAAAGTTGCCGTCAGGAAAATGACAATTAACTGTCCCAAACTTAATTCAATACCGTAGATTTGGGCGATAAAAACCGCCGCAACAGCTTCATAAAGGGCAGTACCATCCATATTCACCGTTGCCCCTAAAGGTATGACGAAATCAGCGATTTTAGCATCTATTCCATTGTTTTTGATGGCACATTCAAGGGTGACTGGAATTGTTGCTGAACTAGATGAGGTGGAAAAAGCCGTTACTAAAGCAGAAGAAGTATTCTTGAAATAATCAAGAGGCGATCGCTTCGTGATAAAATAAAATATGAGAGTCAAAATACCAAATCCGTGCAGCATCAGACCTAGTATTACTGTACTAGAATATTTCCAGAGAGAAAGAAACTCACTGCCGAAACCTTCAAATCCTCCTGCATCTCCTAAGCGTCCTGCAATTAACGCCCCAATACCGATAGGAGCAAAAATGAGAATTAAATCAACAATTTTAAGGATAGCTTTATTTAAAACAGAGATAAAATCTATAACTATTTGTCCATCGTTTAAAGTAGTTAAAACCCCCCCAAAAACAAGGGAAAAAATAATTAATGGTAAAACATCATTTTCTACCATTGACTGAAATAAATTACGGGGAAGTAAATCGGTGATAACTTTTTCGACAGTTTTTTTGATAGAACTATCTTCCTTTCCTTCCATTCTTTTAGCAATAGTTAAATCAATTTTTATTCCCTTTCCTCTTTTTAAAGGGGTGACGATTTCACCTTGACTATTTTCCCATTGAGCAATGGCAATTTCTTGACCATTAATAGTAGTTTTTTCGGCAATATTACCCCGAATATTTTGATCTATTAAAGAGATAAAATAACGATCATCAAAAGATTTTTTTAACGGAGTATTTGCTAGTAAAACTTGATTTTTGTCAACTTTATATTCCACCTCTGTTAAGATTACTCCCCCCCTTAATAAAACTCTTTCCGCATCAGTTTGAGCTACCCCCGGTTGCACTATACTCACTAAAACTAAACCTAAAATTACCGCTATTCCAGTGGTAATAAAATAAAAAATCATGGTTTTTAAACCAATTCCTTTTAATTTACTAATATCACCCAAAGAAGTAATACTAGCTATCATAGAAGTGATAACTAAAGGCACAACTAACATTAATAAAGCATTGATAAATAATTCTCCTAAAAACTTAACTTCTTGTCCCCAAATGGGGAAAAAGCCTCCTAACAAAACGCCGACAATAATCCCAACCAGAATGGGAATTAATGAGTTTAAAGGAGATTTATTAATGGATTTGTTTTCATTCATCGATAAAAAGATTCTTGATTTTGTGGCAACTATACCCTTAAAATTTTATCAGATAAATAAAAGATCACAAATAAAATAAAATGAGTGAAAACTGGTGGGAAATCCGAGTAAATTATGTCCCTGAATTAGAAGATAGTGTATTTTGGCGATTACAAGAATTTGGCTCTCAAGGCACAGCATTGATGAAAGAAGATGATCATTGGTTAATCAAAGGCTATGTACCAACAATGAATGTTGACACTGTTGATTTAGCCGCCCTTTCTCTGTCTCTCAAACAGGATTTCATTATGGTAGGACAAGAAAAACCTCCAGTAGTTACATGGCAATTGATTAATAATGAGGATTGGGCTAGTAGTTGGAAACAGCATTGGCAACCGATGGAAATAGGCGATCGCATCTCCATTTATCCCGCATGGATTGAACCTCCTAAGGATAGTCAACGTCTCATTATTCGTTTGGATCCGGGTTCGGCTTTTGGTACTGGTGTTCATGCTACAACGCAACTGTGTCTTGAGTCCTTAGAAATGCGCATAGACGAAGACGAAATTGACTTAAACATAGCTGATATTGGTTGCGGTTCTGGTATCCTCTCCATAGGAGCTAAACTTCTAGGGGCAAAAAGTGTGACAGCAGTAGATATAGATCCCCTTGCCATTAAAGCAACCAAAGAAAATAGTTTGCTCAATCAAGTTGATGATATAAAAGTATTTGAGGGAAGTATAACAGAAATCAAACAACAGGGGCAAAAATTTGATGGTATAGTCTGCAATATTCTCGCAGAAATCATAAAGCCGATGATTCCCGAAATGACGGATATTATTAAACCTGATGGATGGGTGATTTTAAGTGGTATTTTAGTGGAACAATCTAATGAAATTGCCTCTATTTTAGAGCAGAAAGGATGGGTAATCGCATCTTTATGGCAAAGGGATAATTGGTGTTGTCTTAATGCCAGAAGAAAGTGACTTATTCCCGTCGCTGTTAAGAAAATCTTTGATATTATTTCGTAAGGGGAATAATACCACTGGGATTTAAGGGGAAAAGATTACCATAATAATCCTGTTTAATTGTTGGCAAATCATAGGTGTTTTTTATATTCGGTAAGCTATTTATATCCTCTATATATCTAGTTAAATTCTCATAAGATGTCATCGCTCTTAAACTGCATTTGAATAAGGAAAAATAAACCATATCAAAACGAATTAAAGTGGTGAATAAACGCACATCTGCTAACGTTAAACTATCACCGCATAGATAACGATTCTGACTTAAATGGGTTTCGATTTCTTCTAATGTGGCAAAAAGACGGCGACAAGCTACCTCATAAGCCTCCTGAGTTTGGGCAAAACCGCAACGGTAAACGCCATTATTCACATTCTGATAAATCTTCTCATTCCATTGCTCAATCTGGGAAACTAACTCCCAAGGGTAAAGATTCAAACTTGGATTGTGCGCATAATCGTTAAACTCAGAATTGAGCATTAAGATTATATCGGCACTTTCATTATTAACAATAGTTTTTGTTTGCTTATCCCACAACACAGGCACGGTATTTCGCCCTTGATAATCAGCTTGAGAAAGTCGATAAAGTTGGGCTAAAGTCTTACAATTTTCTGACTCTTTTTCCATTACCCATCCTCCTGAATTGGTGTCAGGAATGAGAATTTCAACCTCGATCGCATCTTCTAAACCTTTTAAAGCCCTAACCATTAAAGTTCGATGCGCCCAAGGGCAACTTATGCCAACATATAGACGATAACGAGCTATTTCAGGCGGATAAAGACAATTTACCTCAGATTTGACCTGATGACGGAATTGACTGGAAGGACGTTGATATTCCCCTGTTTTTGCCGTCGGTGCTAACTGAGACATCATGATGTGCCAAAGGGTTTGCCAAACCCATTTTCCTAGGATAATAAGCCATGACTGAGGGATAGAGATGCGATCGGAATCCATTGAGGTGTTTACTAAAATTAAATCTGCTTCTTGAGGACGAAGTGCGATCGCAGTTGTATTTCCTACTTTAACATGGAGAGTTCCCCCTAACCAAGATTTACGAATCACTTTCACCTTTTTGCCCGACACTAATCCTAAGGATTGAAAACGAGTGGTTAAGGCATCACCATGAATACCCGGGATAATTTGATTAATAATCGCAGTTTTTCCGCAGTCTAAATTAGTTAAAGAAATTTGTTGGTTTGATTTTGTCATAGTATAATCTTGTGTGAATTATGTATTATTTTTATTGTCCGTTGCCTACTTCAATAAATAATTGATCAGAATATACTCACAGCAAGAGAGCCACAATAATGAGCCTCAAACATCACAATGCGATCGTAACTTACTAAAATGTTTTCCACGAGGGCTGATGGTAGAAATAATCAGACGACAGAGTGTCGTAATCAAAATGACCAATTCAGGCTAGAAGTTCAAACTACTAAGAAAAAATCTTAATTTTTACCAGATGTCTAATAAAGAAGAAAAGATTAAGCTATTATTTAACTAACAATTAAAGAATATTGTAGGTAGTTATGTGGGGTAAATTTCAACAGAGTGAACTAAGAATTGAAGTCAGTGCCGATGAAAGGAAATTAAAAGATAGCCTTCTCGAAATCGAACAATTAGAAAAATGGTTTTTCCCCCTTAAATTTTCCGACAAACATCACCACGAACTAGCCCTAGGGGATCAATTTACCATTCAATTGGGGCTAATGACAATCAACAACGAAGTAAAAATGATCAATAGTAACACTGTAAGATTTCTGTTGAGTGGGGGGGTTGATGGTTATCAGGAATGGTGTTGGGGTGATGGCTGGATTCAATCTCGTTTGGAGGGTGTGTCGATACTACCCTTAAATTTTGTCCAAACCTTAAACCTATTACGGTTAAAAACCTTTTTGAATTCGAGTTCCATTAAAAACGGTGATAGTTTTCAGGAAAATTGATTTAAACTTAGAATTTGCGTCAATAATCAATTATACTCGCCCCCTTATAGGTTGGGTTGTACTTCGTTTAACCCAACCGACAAAGTTGCTTTAGGACATGATTTTTTGGGCATTAACAGGGGGTAATTTTGTGGATACTAGAGCCGCAACCAATACGAATATACTAGAAAACCATAAACAACCTTCAATACCCATAGTTTGGTAAACGACACCAGAGGTAATTGTACCTAATAAACGCCCTCCTGAGTTTGCCATATAATAAAAGCCTACGTTTAAAGCCACATCGTCATCTTCCGTATAGGCTAACACCAGATAAGAATGCACCGCCGAGTTAAAGGCAAAGACGATACCAAAGATAATTAATCCCCCTGTAATGACGATCTGAGGGGGGAATCCCGCCATAAATGCGGCTGCGATCGCCGCTGGTATAATAGTTAAAATAGAAGTCCAAATCTGGATAGTTTTTCCTTGGGGTGCTTTGCCTTCCTTATTTTGCCTTAGAATAGTGGGAGATAGAGATTGCACGATACCATAACCAATTACCCAACAAGCCATATAAGTTCCTACTTGGATAAAAGTCCAACCTAACTCCGTTTGAAAAAACACGGGCAAAGCCACCACAAACCAAATATCTCTCGCACCGAATAAGAAAAACCTTGCCGCCGATAAAATATTAATGGCTTTACTCTTAGAAAAAAGTTGCTTAAATTTGATTTTAGCTTTAATTTTACCCATATTTTTCGGTAATAATCTACCACTTAAAAAGATGATAAATAATACTGAGGCTTGATAAAATAACGCTTTTTCAAAACCGAATGATTGTAGTAAAGCCGCCCCTACAAAAAAGCCAAAACCTTTAAGGGCATTCTTTGAGCCTGTAAGGATTGCTACCCATTTAAACAGTTTTGATTCTGCTTCTTTCGGCACAACTAAACGTACAGCACTTTTAGAACTCATCTTGGTTAAATCTTTGGCAACCCCAGAAAATGCTTGGGATGTCATCACATACAACACCTGAAACCAAACCGCCCATTCACGATTAATTAAACCTAGCATGACGAGGGCAAAAATTTGTAAACCAATACCCCCATAAAGAGTTAATCTTAAACCAAATTGTGAGCCAATCCATCCGCCCAAAAAGTTAGTAACAATCCCAAAAATTTCATAAAAAAGAAACAATGATGCAATTTGTATCGGGGTAAAACCAAGTTGATTAAAGTACAATAATACTAACATTCTTAATGCCCCATCTGTGATGGTATAACCCCAATAAGCCGAGGTGACGAGGGCGTAATTCCTTATATTTTTATCCATAATTTTTCATAGGTAAAGGGGAAAGTTTAATGAGTAATGAGTAATAGACATCTCCACAAATTAGGGAGCGGGGAGCGGGGAGAAATAGCCTTAAATTTATTGTTTCTTTATAATAATTGATTATATTTTTAATTCTTGGAGATGTCTAATGAGTTTTTAAATTCTTAATTTTTAATTCTTAATTCTTCATAGCGATTTTATTAACCAACTCAATGAGACGATTTGAATAACCCCATTCGTTATCATACCATGCTAAAATCTTGACTTGGGTGTCGTCAACTACCATCGTAGAAAGGGCATCGATAATACTCGATCGCGCATCGTCTTTGTAATCTATTGACACTAAAGGGCGTTCTTCATAACCTAAAATGCCCTTTAAAGGCTCTTTTTCAGAGGCTTCTTTTAATAGTTGATTAACTTCGGCTACGGTGGTTTTACGATTTACTTCAAAAACACAATCCGTTAAGGAAGCGTTTAACATTGGGACTCTGACGGCAATACCGTTTAATTTTCCTTTTAACTCGGGATAAATAAGCGCGATCGCCGTTGCCGATCCAGTAGTGGTAGGTACGAGAGATTGTAAGCAAGATCTTGCTCGTCTCAAATCCTTATGGGGGGCATCCACAACGGTTTGAGTATTGGTGACATCGTGAATAGTAGTGATTACTCCGTGTTTGATACCTAAACCCTCATGAATGACTTTTACCACAGGGGCTAGACAGTTAGTAGTACAAGAGGCGGCGGTTAAGATGTGATGGGTGTCAGGGTTGTAGAGATGATCATTCACCCCAACTACCACATTGAGGGCGTTTTCCTTCACAGGTGCTGCAACCACAACTTTTTTGACACCATTGTCAAAGTAGGGATTAAGGGTTTCTGGGGTGCGGAATTTGCCCGAACTTTCGATGACTAAATCCACTCCTAACTCTTGCCAAGGAACTTCTTGAGGAGTAGAATATTCACTGAAGGAAAGATATTGACCATCAATACACATTTTGCCATGTTCTACGGTGACAGGTTTGTGCCAACGTCCATGCACAGAGTCAAATTCCAATAAATGGGCTGCGGTTTCAACTCCCCCTTTTAGTTCGTTAATATGGACGAATTCAAGGTTAGGATTACCCCAACCTGCCCTTAATGCTAGTCTGCCAATTCTGCCGAAACCGTTAATGCCAATACGCATAAAAATATCCTAATTGATTAATACAACAAGCAATCTTGTTTTACAATGTTTTTCTTTCTTGATTAAATATTAATAATTCATCTCTTTTTCTCTTTATGTACAAAGATTTAGAGAGTGATTAGTAATTATTTATTTCTCTCTATTCTATTGTCAAATCAAAAAAAATTGGTTTAAGACTAGGTTAAGATTTAGTCTTAAAATCCAGTAGGTTGCTTTTGAATGAATTAGATTGCAAAATAAAGTTGGCTAAGTTATTTAGCATAATAGGATTGGAAGAACCGATTTTTACAAACAATTCATGAGCTACGAACCTTTACACCATAAGTACAGACCTCAAACTTTTGCTCAATTAGCGGGGCAAGAGGCGATCGCACAAACCTTAATTAATGCCATCAAAAACGAGAAAATTGTACCCGCTTACTTATTTTGTGGACCTCGTGGTACAGGTAAAACATCTAGTGCCAGAATTTTAGCAAAATCTTTAAACTGTATTGAGAGCGATCGCCCCACCCCTGAACCTTGTGGGAAATGCGAAGTGTGTCGAAGTATTAGTAATGGTTCGGCATTGGATGTGGTAGAAATTGATGCAGCAAGTAATACAGGGGTTGATAATATTCGAGAAATCATCGAAAAAGCTCAATATGCCCCCGTTAGGTGTCGTTATAAGGTATATGTTATCGATGAGTGCCATATGCTCAGTACGGCGGCGTTTAACGCCCTTTTAAAGACGTTAGAAGAGCCTTCTGCGAGGGTGGTTTTTGTCCTTGCAACCACCGATCCTCAACGGGTATTACCGACTATTATTTCTCGTTGTCAAAGATTCGATTATCGCCGTATTCCGTTGTCTGAAATGGTGAAGCATTTAGAAGACATTGCTGGGAAGGAGAATATTGATATTACCCCCGAAGGGTTGTCTTTAGTGGCACAATTAGCAAATGGGGGGATGCGTGACGCTCAAACTCTTTTGGATCAACTCAGTCTCTTATCGGGTACAATTAACCCTGAAAGGATATGGGATTTAGTCGGGGCGGTTTCTGAACAAGATTTATTGGCTTTAATAGACGCGATCGCATCTGATAATCCAGAGGAAGTGATTATTCAATGTCGAAAACTGCTCGATCGAGGTAGAGAACCATTAATCGTTTTACAAAACCTCGCCAATTTTTATCTTACCCTACTCATTGCCAAAACATCTCCCCAGAGAAAAGAATTAGTTGCCATTACCGATGACACTTGGCAAAAACTGACTCAAGAAGCCCAAAGATGGGATTTAAACGTGATTTTACAAGGGCAAAAAAAACTTAAAGACAGTGAATTCCAAGTCAAGAATACCACTCAACCGCGCCTCTGGTTAGAAATTACCCTCTTGAGTTTACTTCCCTCTGCCAATGCCGTTACTACCGTCATGGTAAACAATCCTAGTCAAACAATAACTACCACTCAAGACACAAGAGAAAGAAACATTGAAACAAAAGCAACTCAGACAATAACTCCTGCTTCTGAAGAAAAAGCAATTCCTCAGACAAATCAATCCTCAACTCCCATTAACTTTAACTCTTACAGTGAAGTAAAAGAAAGAGTTGTTGAAGCCATAATGCCGACTACCACTAAATCATTTTTCCGTCAAAGTTGCCATATTCGCCATATTGAAGGGCAAAGTGTCACCCTTGAGGTGTCTAGTCGATTTTTATTAGACATCGGGAAAAAACAACAGAAAGAAATAGAAGCAGGGTTTACGCAAATTTTCTCTCAACCGATGAATGTCTTGTTTGTGGAAAATCCCACCTTAAAAAATCAAAAACTTGACAGGAATGACAATCAACCTCCTAAATCCTTTACTCCCTCTCCCTCAATTCCTCAAACTCCTCCCCCAGTAGAAAAAAAAACCCCGACTTCTCCTCCGGTTGACAAAACTACCACTTCCCCAAAAGTTAATCCTCCTACTCCTCCTGTAATGTCATCATCAGGAATTAGCAATGAGGAATTAAATAAACACTTAACCAAAAATGTTGTCGATAATATTGTCAAGACTTTTAAAGGGGAAATTGTTTTAGTGGAGACAAAATCACCTAAGATTGTAAATCGCCCTCACATCGAGATTTCTGAAGATGATGAGGATATTCCCTTTTAAATTTAGCCCAAGGATTAGACTAAACTCCTTAAGTAATAACGATAACGTTCTTCTAATTGACTAAAACTAAGATTATTTGTCCAAAATTCTACCAAAGCATGACCAAAAGCATAAGCATCATCTTCTGGTAAACCATTATTTTCAATCACTAAAGTCCATAATGATAATAGATCGAATTCAGCCTTATTATCACTATCTTCTTTTAGTAAATCAAATAATGAGTATGCTAATTGCAGTTTCCCAATAACAACAGGTAATTGTTCAACGGGGATTTTTTCTGCTAGTAAATAAGCTAAACGGGGAGTTCCAGTGCTAAGAGTTGAAATAAATTGCAACACTGGACTTTTGAGCAAGACGGTTAATCCCTGACTGGTTGCCATTTGGAATGTATATTTATCGATAATTTTAGCGGCACTAATGCTTTTAACCTCAACATTACGGAAAAATCTTGCCAGTCTAAGTTGTTTCGCAGGAGCGATCGCATCTAGGATCGATAATGCTAAAATATCATCATTCCATCCCTGTCGGGGATTATCTCCATAGTTAGCAGTGACGAGGGGGATTATCTGTTGACTAAATTTGCCGAGAGTATCTTGACGATATTGCCATGCCTCCCGAATGGAAATCTCCTTGGGCAATTCCCCCGTTTGCCAATTATAGGGTGGTTGCCATTGTCGTATGGGGCGAAGGCGATCGACCTGAGTTATAATGGTAATAATGGGGATTGGTTGTAAATCTTTGGGTAAATTAACGATGAAATCCCGATCCATTTCCAACGCAGGATCAAGAGCAGGATTTAGTAGTAAAATAATATCTGCCTTATAAGCATAGTCTAATACTTGCTGACGATATTCGGGGCGATTAACTTGCTCATAACCGGGGGTGTCAAGGAGATGGAGAATATCTCCCCTAGCTTCCCATTGATAGGTTTTAATTTCCGTTGTGCTAGGTAACACATCCACTTGTGCAGTATTAGCATTAAACAAGGTATTTATCAAACTGCTTTTTCCCGCACCAGTTCTACCAACTAACAATATGTTAACAGGTTTTTGCTCGATGGTTTCAGGTTTTTGGGCTTGAGCAATAATTGCCTGTAAGGTTTGAGTTTTAGCAGAGGGTAAAACCGTTTCTTGATTGCTAAAACTCCCAAAGGGCAAATTATCACCCCCATATAATAAAGCAGCTTGACGGGCTAAATTTTTAAGGGCGACTTCCCTCACAGCTTGATTGAGATTAACTAATAACTCTTGATTTGCCTGATTACTAAGAGGTTGACTAGCTAACTTTGTCGCCGCCGTTAAGGGGTTGATTAACCATTGCCCCCAATTCCATAGCTGTAATAGTTTTCGGGCGGAAGGCTCTAAACGTCGGTATAATTGATAGGCTTGATACCCTTGAGCAACCGTCACTTTATTCAACGCAGGAGATAATTGCTTCATCCATTGATCCACATCATCAACGGTATTGCGGATTAGGCTATAGGCTTGAGGGATATAAATATTCAATAATGGATATTCTACCTCTGGATGGTAAATATGTGCGATCGCATCTACTAATTCCTGACATCTTTGAAAAAATAAGGAAGGATCAAGCCAAATTGCTTCATCATCTCTTGTTTTTTTAATAATGCTTTGAGATACTTCTTCTAACTGGCTAATGACTTCTTGGTTAGTGGGGGGGAAAAAATTAGGGGAGGAACTATTGCTTAATTGTTCCTCTGCCTGTAAAATGATGTTATTGAGATCAGAATGGGGTATTTGTGTCCATTTTCCCAGTAACCAACGCCACAAAACAAAAACTATGATAAATACCCCCCAAATCCAATTAATTCCCCATTGGTGAATCTGTAAACCAGTGGCAATGATGAAAAAACTAATAACAACAAAGAGAGGGAAGGCAAGGATAAATAGTTGCCAAAATTTAAGTTTAAACATAATTAATTAGGTTCTCCATGACTTAGTATGCAAATTGCATTTTGAAAACGAGAGATCAAGACTTCCAGCTTTCACAGCATACCATCTCGTGAAGAACCATAAAATTTATAGCAATTATTTTCTAATAATTTGTCATAACTACTGTAGAAGATCCTTAACTATGCGGTGATGATAAAGTGCTTTCGTGAGAATCGTAGTCTGCGAGTTAGTAGCTTTTAACGTCTATCGAATACCTCAAGACTTCAATACTTTACTAAAAAAAATGATGAAGACGAGAAGGGGGGAGAGGAGGAGGAAAATGTGCCAAAATTGTCGATTATTTCCTAGAAAATATTAACTAAAGTTGATAAGTTAGGATTGAAAATCAATTTATCTAGTTCTTTTCTCAATACCTATCAAGTTTAACTCCGAACTCAGGTAATACTTTAATATCCGAAGACTGCTATAATAAAAGGTTTGTGTAACTATATTTTCCTAATGTGGGAAAATTATTTATAAATATTTGTATATAAAATAACCGATTATTATGCGAACTAATTATTGTGGTGAGTTAAGATTAGAACATCTTGATAAGATTGTAACTCTTTATGGTTGGGTCGATCGCCGTCGGGATCATGGCGGTGTGATTTTTATTGATCTGCGCGATCGCACTGGAGTAGTACAGATAGTCAGTGATCCTCAACGCACTCCTGAATCTTACCCTAATGCCGATAGTTTGAGAAGTGAATATGTAGTAAAAATTACAGGAAAAATCTGTCAACGCCCTCCCGAATCTTCAAATCCGAAATTACCCACAGGAGAAATTGAAATATATGCCGCCCAAATCGAGATTCTCAATAGTGTGAGTAAGCAATTACCCTTCCAAATTGCGACGGTAGAGGATGAGCATATTAGGGAAGATTTAAGGCTCAAATACCGTTATTTAGACTTGAGACGGGAGAAAATGAGTCGTAATTTAACCCTCCGTCATCAGGTAGTTAAGGCGATGCGTCGTTACCTCGAAGATGAACATAAATTCATGGAGGTAGAAACTCCTATTTTAACTCGCTCAACCCCAGAAGGGGCAAGGGATTACCTCGTACCCTCTAGGGTAAATGAAGGGCAGTGGTATGCTTTACCCCAATCTCCCCAATTATTTAAACAATTACTCATGGTAGCAGGGTGCGATCGCTACTATCAAATTGCCCGTTGCTTTCGTGACGAGGATTTGAGGGCGGATAGACAACCCGAATTTACTCAGCTTGACATGGAAATGAGTTTCATGACGGAAGACGAAATAATCGAGCTAAACGAGGGTTTAATCTGTCATATCTTCAAAAATGTCCAAAATATTGATTTACCCCGCCCCTTCCCCCGTTTAACCTACGCAGAATCAATGAATCGTTATGGGTGCGATCGACCCGATACTCGTTTTGGTTTAGAATTGGTAGATGTATCGGAAATCATGCAAGATTCAGGCTTTAAAGTCTTTTCAGGGGCAATTAAAAGCGGTGGCATCGTCAAAGTGTTACCCATTCCCGAAGGCAACGACAAAATATCGAATGTCAGAATCAAACCGGGTGGAGACTTATTCAATGAAGCAACTATTGCCGGGGCAAAAGGTATCGCCTATATTAGAGTCAGAGAAAATGGCGAAATAGACACCATAGGTGCGATCAAAGATAACCTGTCAGAAGAACAAAAACAGACATTACTAGAGAAAACAGGAGCAAAAGCGGGATATTTACTCTTATTTGGAGCAGGAGACACCGAAACCGTCAATAAGTCCCTCGATCGACTCCGTTTAGCCGTTGGCAAAGAATTAGGCTTAATCGATGAAAATAAACTCAACTTCGTTTGGATTACCGAATTTCCCATGTTTGAATGGAATGCCGACGAAAAACGTTTAGAAGCCTTACACCATCCCTTTACCGCCCCCAATCCAGAAGATTTAGAAGACTTATCTTCATCTAGGGCATTAGCTTACGACTTAGTCTTAAACGGCATCGAAATCGGCGGAGGTAGCTTAAGGATTTATCAAAGAGAAGTGCAAGAAAAAGTATTTACTACTATAGGCTTATCCGAGGAGGAAGCAAAAGAAAAATTCGGCTTTTTACTCGAAGCCTTTGAGTATGGCACTCCCCCTCACGGTGGTATCGCTTACGGTTTAGACAGATTAGTCATGTTAATGGCGCAGGAAAACTCCATTAGAGATGTAATAGCATTTCCAAAAACTCAACAGGCTAGTTGTCTGTTAACCGATGCCCCGGCGGATGTGGACAAAAAACAACTCAAAGAGTTACACATTAGTTCTACTGTCAAACCTAAAGCAACTTAAACGTAGGGTGGGCAATGCTCACCCTACTTTGTAGCTTAAATCATCATGAAGAAATCTTGGAAAAACTTTGCGCCTTTGCACCTTTGCGAGAGAAAAAAACCCTAAATTTTCTTAACCAAACTTAATCATTTCCCTTCCTTCCATGATGGGTTTTTCTCCTTTCAATAGAGGTGCGATCGCATCTTTAATTCTTTGGGCAGAGGGGGGGCATCCGGGGAGGAATAAATCTACCTCTACCATATGGTGAATGGGTTGTACTTTTTCCAGCAATGGAGGTACGATGTCTGGATCTTTAGGAATTTGACCACCATGATCGCTTAACTCCAGATAACACCGTTTTAGCACAGGATCAGAGCCATTTAACATATTTCTCATGGCGGGTACATTGGCAGTCACCGCACAATCGCCGAAGGAGATTAAAAACTTGGTTTTTTTACGCACTTCAAGTAGTAATTCGAGGTTTTCCTCATTGGCGATCGCACCTTCCACCAGACAGACATCCACATTATCAGGATAGTCTTTAATGTCACTGGCGACGGGGCTGAAAACCACGTCAACGGCTTCGGCTACGTCAAATAAAAACTCGTCCAAATCGAGGAAAGACATATGACAACCCGAACAACCAGCCAACCAAACCGTTGCAAATCTTATCTTGTCCATTGGTGTTTCTCCCTTGCAGTATTCAAAAATTCAATATTATCAGGATGTTTGTGCATTTCTGCCGTAGTTGCCCCTTTACGGAAAATACTACCCGTGGGACAGGCTTCCACGCACTTACCGCAAGAGGTACAAGCGGAAACATTGCCCCAAGGTTGATTCAAACCACTGATAATTTTAGCCGCCGCGCCCCTAAATGCCACATTCCAAACGTGAGCGCCTTCGATTTCGCTACAAACTCTCACGCAACGGGTACAAAGGATACAGCGATGATGATCAATACCAAACATAGGATGCGACAAGTCCACATCTCGATCGGGGAAACGGTAGTTAAAGCGACTGTGATCCATGCCAACCTCGATCGCCATATCTTGTAATTCACAGTTGTTGTTGGCTA
This sequence comes from uncultured Cyanobacterium sp., assembly GCA_964409355.1. Lineage (GTDB taxonomy): Bacteria > Cyanobacteriota > Cyanobacteriia > Cyanobacteriales > Cyanobacteriaceae > PCC-10605. The sequence continues at coordinate 16,649 of CAYPDC010000013.1, read as the reverse complement.
CACAAGTTGCACAAACATGATTCCCCTCAGAAAAGAGCAATTCAACGGTCATTTTACGGTATTCCTTGATGGTGTCTGTCTGGGTAAACACTTCCATGCCTTCGGTTACTTCGGTGATGCAACTAGGTACAAGTTTGTTACTACCCTTGATTTGTACTAAGCACAAACGACAAGCTCCTACATCAGAAACCCCTTCTAAATGGCAGAGGGTAGGAATTCTTATTCCTGCTTCTTTGGCGGCACTGAGAACACTACTCCCAGATGCGATCGCCACGTCTATACCATCGATTTTTAAAGTTACTACAGCCATAGTTTTTAATTATTAATCAAGTAAATTTGCTAAATCTTGCCAACTATTGATATTAAAAATATTAGAAGTAAGTTTAGCTATTTCAGTCACAGATAAGTTATCTATTAATTCTGAGGCACGACGCAAGAAATAAAGCCATTTATCGCTAATAGTTTCTAAATCATTTAATGACTTATTAAATTTGCGTAATTCTACAAAAACAAGTTTAATTTCCTGATTACAAACAAACTTTAAGTTTTCTTCTTGAAAAACAAAAGAATTAATTATTTCAGGACTTTGCTCAAATAAGTTAAAATCAATAATGGTCAAGGCAATAACAGGATTGAGTAGAGAATATCTTTCCCCAGAATCGAGTTGATTTGCATAACTTTTAGACGCATTATAAATCACTTATACTAAACCTGTAGAGATTCAGAGTTTTTCATGGTTAGTTTTATTCATTAAAATTACTCACTAATGGTTTTAAATTTTTCTAATAACCAAGCCATAACTTTACCATGATTTGTTTCACGACTCATTTTTAATGCCCCCTCTAAGATAGATAATTTTAAGCCTGATAAAACTAAAGATTTTTTAATGCGATAACTACCCCCATTCTCTATTTTGAAAGCGATTATTTCCCCCTTTTTTACATTAACAATCCAATATTCTTTAATCCCTAATTCTTCATATAAAAGACGTTTTTCTCCTTGATCATCCGCTAGAGAAGTATTGGCAATTTCAATAACTAATTCAGGGGCAGAAAATTGATCTAAGGAGACAATCCCAGTACCATAAGAAATGGTATTAACGCTATCATCGACATAGTAGGATAAATCGGGTTGGGCTTCTTGATAGCCTGTTTTACGATAACTACAGTTGTCATTGCCATTCAAATTAATTCCCGTTAAACCTGCATAAAGATTAATAGCACTGTTGATGATAGAGTGATCTCTAGCGTGATCATTTCCCACTGGTGACATTTCAATTCTTAACCTGCCTTTATAGTAGTAAAATTTTCCTTTCTTATGGTCTGGATTTGCTGTTGCTTGGATAAAGTCATCCCAAGAGGCTTCTATCCATGTATCCGTGATAATTTTTGGAGAAAATATCGTTGTCATAAAGAAGAATGAGTGAATGAAACATTGACTAAACATTGTAGGGCGGGTAAAAACAGACTTTGATTATTGATAATTCCAGCGTTACTTTTATTTTTACCCACCGAATCCCAAAACTAGAGGTTTTGTGTTGGGTTACGATGCACGCTAACCCAACCTACTTATATTTTTAACAACTCCCGATATTCGTTTTCAAAATATTTCAGGGTGCTTAAGACGGGATTGGGGGCTGTTTGCCCTAAACCACAGAGGCTAGTGGCTTTCACCATTTCTGAGAGGTGTCTTAATGTCTCTAAGTCTCTCTCGGTGGCTTCGCCGTTGAGGATTTCTGTTAATATGTGATATAGTTGCACTGTACCTGTTCGACAAGGAATACATTTACCGCAGGTTTCTCCCCGACAAAATTCCATATAAAATCGGGCTAATCCCACCATGTTGGTATCTTCATCAATGACGATCATACCTCCCGAACCCATCATCGTGCCTAATTCCCTCAGTGACTCATAGTCCACAGGGGTATCAAAAAGCTCAAAAGGAATACATCCTCCTGAAGGTCCTCCTGTTTGCACTGCTTTGACTTGGGCGTTATCGGTGACACCCCCTCCCATTTCCATAACAATTTGTCGAATAGATGTCCCCATCGGCACTTCGATCAAGCCTGTATTCTGCACCTTGCCTGTTAGGGCGAATACTTTTGTGCCTTTACTGGTTTTTGTGCCAATACTGCTATACCATGCTCCTCCTTGACGGATAATGGGAACAACATTGGCAAAGGTTTCCACATTATTAATTAGGGTGGGGCAATCCCATAAGCCTGATTCGGCGGGATAGGGTGGGCGAGGGGTAGGATTTCCTCTTTTTCCTTCGATAGAGGCAATTAGAGCGGTTTCTTCTCCACAAACGAATGCACCAGCACCGACTCGGATTTCGACTTTAAAGTCAAAGAGGCTATCAAATATCTGTGTGCCTAGTAAGTCTTTGCGTTTTGCCTGTTGAATGGCTTTTTGTAATCGTGCGATCGCAAGAGGATATTCGGCTCTGACATAGATGTAACCTTCATTTGCTCCTACGGCATAGGCTGCGATCGCCATTCCTTCAATGATGCGATGGGGATCACTTTCTAAGACACTACGATCCATAAAAGCCCCCGGATCGCCTTCATCAGCATTACAGATCACATATTTTTGCTCATGGGGCATTTTTGCCACCGTCGCCCATTTCAAGCCAGTAGGATAGCCTCCGCCACCTCTACCCCGTAAACCACTGGTAGTAATTTCTTTTACCACTTCTTCGGGGGTCATTTCGTGGAGAACATGATATAACTGTTGATAACCACCAACGGCGATGTAGTCTTCGATTTTTTCGGGATCGATTTTGCCACTGTTTTCTAAGACAACCGGCATTTGTAGAGCATAGAAAGGATGCTCATAGCTACCCTCTGGAGCAGTGGGAATAACGCTGTTATCGGTTAAACTGGCTATGAGGGAAACTGCGTCATCAGGTTGCACATTTTCAAAGAGTTTGCCGTTAACTTCCACCAAGCATCCTCTCCCACAAAAACGCATACAACCCACGGCACATAATTCCACTGTCTCTTTATCTTTAACTCCTTGAGATACGATCGCATCTTCTAAAGCCTTAGCCACCTCCCCCGCCCCCGAAGACTGACAAGCTGCTGCATTACAGTATAACACCCGAATCGGTTTACGGGCATTGATTTCCTCAAGCGCGATCGTCTTTAATTCATGTAATTCCATAGTTATCTACTCCTGCAACCAGCTAGTGACTTTTCCTACCACATCCTCGGCGGTTTGCTTACCACACACCTTACCGTCATAGACGACAGAAGGGGCTAAACCACAAGCACCAATACAACGGGCAGTTAGCAGGGATACCTTACCATCAGCCGAAGTTTCTCCCTGATGTAATCCAGTGGCTTCCGCCAATTTATCCAGTAATTCCGATGAGCCTTTGACGTAACAAGCTGTACCCAAACAGACAACGCAATTATGAGTGCCAGAAGGTTTTAAGGAAAATAGATGATAGAAAGTCGCCACCCCAAACACCTCGCTCAAGGGTAACTTTAATTGTCGGGCGACATAGACTAAAACATCATCTTCCAGATAACCAAAAGTTGACTGCACCTTGTGCAAAACCTGAATTAAAGCATCTTGTCTGCCATGATTTTTTTTAATAACTACATCTAAAATTTTGAATCGTTTATCTTGAACCTGTGCATTTTCTGCAAGAGGTTTGAGCGTTGTAGTCATGATTCCTCTGAGTAATATAAATCCCGAAGAAAAACTGACCTTTCATAAGTCAAACCCTTAGTATGATTAAAACTTAGGTAATTTTTCTCAGTTCTCTGATTTTAATTTAACATGGATATAAACGGTCAAATCCCTTTGTTAACTTAGTGATAATATTCTTAACTAAAATTGACATTTACTTCTTTATAATTGTTAAATAATAGTTGAGAAATCTTTGTTAATTATTGTTAAAAATTCTCAATTATTCCCAGTTTAATTAATTTTATGTGTTTAGCAGTACCCGGAAAAATAGTCGAAATCACATCTAATAATAATCCCTTAGAGATGATGGGCAAAGTCAGCTTTGGAGGTATCCTGAAAAGTGTTTGTTTAGCCTATGTGCCTTCTGCTCAAATCAATGACTATGTAATAGTTCATGCAGGGTTTGCTTTAAGTATTGTTGATGAGAAACAAGCTCAAGAAACCCTTAATGATTTAGTTACGATGAATTTTGTAACTGAAGGGGAGACAAAGCCTTTATAATGCACAGAGTTTTTTCACTCGTCGGTATCAAAAAGCTTATGTTATAAAAACACGCTCTACTCCATGACAATTTTGACACCGAAACATCTGCCTTCATCAGATTCTGATAAATCATAACCGACTGCTATATCTGCCTCTGCCTGATTCAGTAATCCCATGGGGGGATTGATTTCAATTTTACGGTTGTTTAAATCCACAATGGGGACTATTTCGGCCACAAAGGGGATTAAAACAGTAACAGGTTTAGCTTTTTTGACTTTTACCTTTTTTCTTTTGGAAATTCGACTAATTTTGCTTAAATCTGCTGTTTTTGGTGCTTCTACCACTTCTGGCTGTTGATGGAGTCTCACCTCTAAAATGTCATTTCCGGCACTGAAAATATCAATCACAACCCCAATATTTTCTTTTGTATTTTGATTATACACGTCCAAACCGATTAAATCAGCAACGTGATATTCCCCTTCTTCTAACTGAGGTTTGTCATTTTTGTCCGTATATAATTTACTCCCTTTCAACCTTTCCGCTTGGGTGCGATCGACTACTTCTGCTAATTTAATAATAAAGATATTCTTACCCGGTACTTGTTTGCCTCGAACCAACTCTACTGCTTGAGGTGTTTTTTGGGAAGGGATAATAATCCATCTCACCCCCGGAGTTTCAAATCTTTCGGGAAAATCGGAATCGGTTTTTACCTTTAAATCTCCTTGTAATCCTTGAGCGGCAACAATTGTGCCGATTTCAATTAAATCATGAGTCTCCAATTTTAGATCCTTAACCTTATTTCTATTCAATAATTTCAATCATTATCATATTATGCTCGATCGCGCCTTCATTTAGCAAGTAAACCTACTCAGGTAAACTGATATTTCGCACCTTGCAAAAAATATCTCTGTTTTTAGGTTTCAGGTTTCAGGTTGCAGGTTGTGAGTAAATACAGGCATCTTGCCTGTTTTACGGTAGGAAAATCAGAGATTAGATGGAAATCTAATAACGAGGGATACTATTATCGATATAAATAGAATAAGCATCAATACCCCCTTTAACATTTTTAACTTTTTGAAAACCTTGAGCCACTAACCATTGACACATATTGGCGGATCTAATACCATGATGACAGATCACGATGGTTTCTAAATCGGATTTAAATTTTTCTTGAATTGTTTGATTCCACTGCTCATATTGGCTTAAAGGTAAAAGTTGGAATTGAGGTAGAAAGGCAATTTGTGCTTCCGTTTCCTCTCTGACATCAATCAGTTGAATATCGGGATTTTCGTCAGCTAAAATTTGAGCTAATTCTTCTACATTAATACTTTCAAAATTCATTGTTTTCTTATTAGTAAATAAAGATTTACAACTATTATATTTTTTCTAAAATACTATACATTTCTTTTTCAAAAGCTACCTGTGCTCGGTTTGTTTTTCCGCCAATAAAAAAGCTGTTTTCTTCTTGTAAAGCCCATACTTGAGAAAAAGAGATATAACTCATAACCACACCAATCATTAATAAAGCAAAACCCAAATAAACAATAGGCACTCCCGGATCTGATTTAATTTGTAATCCAGTTGCCCCAATTAATTTTACTACTTTTAAGTTAATTCCGTTCACTTCTACAAGCATATTAGGGCGAATAGCATTAATTAATTCTCCTTTCATATTATACAAAAACATTGTACCCTGTAAATCTTTGGTGACGAGAGAAACTCCCTCACTTAAATCTGGTTTTGTAGGAATCCATGTGCCCCAAATTCTACCTTGATTTTCGAGGGTTAATTCTGCCATTGGTAATTGAAAAATAGGGCTATTATTAAGTTGAACTTTTACTGCTGAAATATTCCAACTGGTTTGATAAAAGGTAATACCTTGATACCTTAAAGGTTCGTTAACAAAGATAGTTTTGCGTTTAATTTCTTCTCCTTGTTTATTAATTACCGATAAATCAGAATAAAATTGATCTACTTTTCCTTCAGGGGAATAATCAATCCAAAAATCATTAACTTTTACTTGGAAAGATTGAGGTTTTTCTAAGTTAGTTAATTTTCCTGCTTCTAAATAATTTTGAATGGTAAAAGTATCGCCACTAGGGATCATTTCTTGGGCAAAAAAACCAGAAAAAGCTCCCCAGATTGCACCCAGTAAAACTATAATCATGCCTATGTGAACTATAATAGGCCCAATTCTTCCTGCTAATCCTTTTTGAGCATAAATACAGTTATCATTAGTATAAACTTTATAACCTTGACTATTTAAAATTGACTCAATTTTAGTCAAAGATTCTGTAGAAACTTCCGCACTAAATGCCAGTTTATTAAATTGTCTAGGTTGATCATAAAATTGCCAAATTTTTGCTGCTTTTAAAGCGGGTAATTGTCTTTTAAATGTACAGGCAATCAGACTACTACCAAAGAGAAATAAGATTGCTAAATACCACCAAGTTGTATAAACATGATTTAAGCCAATATTGAGTAAGACTTGCCATGTTAAGAAGCCAAATAAGGCTGGATTTTCGGGATAGTTTTCTTGATAGTAATTAATGGGTTGATTTTGTTCAATCACCGTGCCACTAATACTAAATAGGGCAATAATTAATAATAAAATAATTGCTAAACGTAAATCGGCAATAGTTGATAAGAAACGGCGAAAATAGCCTTTAATTAAGTCGGAAAAAGTTAAACGATTATAGTTGGATATGCTCATAGTTAATATATTATATTGGAATAAGAAAATTAGACCCTAATAAGCAGGGTTTTTTCATTAGACATCGACCTAATTCGGGCTAGAAGCCCGAACTACCAAGGAAAAATCTTAATTGTTGGAGATGTCTATTATCGAGGGAAAACTGAATTTTGTTAGTTCAATTCATCGAACGTTTATTATTAGCCTCGTCAATTTATTGCAAGGCAGTTTATGGGTGAAATCCCTTATGTCACAATGAAATGAATTAGTCCGTTATAGATTCCATGATATTTATTTCTTGGTGTTTTGTGGTATACCACAAAAGCCATTCACAAATTGTTAATTTTGTCAATTTTTCTGTTTCTAATTATCTTTGAATTAACTGTTGATAATATTGAGCTTGATCTTTATTTCCCAATATTTGATGATATTGTGCTAACTTATAGTATATATCCTGAGCATCTTCTTCTATTTGCTCTAACTGAGAATAAAAGGCGATCGCATCTTGATAAAGACACTGACTTTCTGAGAGAATAGCTAATTGTTTGAGAGTCCAATAGTCAGAAGGTTTGATTTCAAGGGCTTTAAGGTAACTAGCACGGGCATTTTGCCATTGATGTAGCTTTTGTTGACATACTCCCTGCCAATAGTAACTCCAATAATCCCAAGGGCGAATTTTCAGGGCTTTGTGCCAATAATCTAGGGATAAAAGATATTTATTTTGTTCATAATATGCCTTGCTTATATGATAAATTGACCAATAATCTTTGGGTTTACTTTTAAGGGCATTTAAAAAGCAATTAATCGATTCTTGATAGTTTTTTATCTTTTCTTGCCATAAACACCCTTGATCATACCACGCCCAATAATTATCATTATTAATTTTACAGGCATTTTGATAACTTTTTATTGCTTCTTGATCATTCCCCAGATCTTCTAAAATTTTCCCTCGATAATACCAACAAAAATAATTCCCCTCATAATATTCTAAGGCGCGATCGAAACTATAGAGAGCCTCTTGTAAATGCCCCTGACATCTCAACTCCTGTGCCTGTTGATACCAGTCTTGATAAGAGTCGGGACGAGATTCTAAAATGCGGTAAACTTGATGATTAAGGGCAACCATAGGGAAGAATGAAGAATGAAGAATGAAGAATGAAAAACAGTTATTCGTTTCTCAGTGGGTAATTGTTAATTGTTAATTATTAATTATTAATTATTAAGGCGGTTTCTGTGAAAGAATTTACCAATTTTCTTTATAATTCCCCCCTTATTAAGGGGGGATCTAGCCGGTATATTTATTATTAGAAATCACCTAATTGTTCATCGAAAGAAGGGATTGCCATTCTACAATGATAGCGGCAGGAATGATTAAAGAAAGATTATCAGGTAAAGATAAAGTAATATTGTCTGTGGGAGAAAGTTGAGAAATAATTGGTTTAAAGTCGTATTCACCCACATTCGGTGCGGGAGATTTTTCCGCAAATTGATCTTCTGCTAATAATACTTTACCTTGATTAGTGGAGATTTTCAAAGGTTGAGGATGACTAAAAGTGGCAATGTCAGGAAAAGCCACTAAACGTAAATCTAATGTTTTCACTTCCCCATTCTTTGTGCGTTGAAAAAACACTACTTGCCATGAATTACCCTCATTGTCTCGTAAAGTGTGACGGGATTGAGAGAGAAATTGCTGAGGCGCTTCTTCTATTTGTCGGGTTAAGGCGAGGGTGTCACTGGGGAAACAACTTATACCCATGACAAGGGTTAAAATTACCATTAAACCTGATATAAATTTTTGCCAAGAATAAAACATTTGCTTCAATTAGTAGATTTAGAGGAAAAATGTAGAGTTAGAAGTTCGTAAGTTCGCAATTTGACCCTTACACTCATTATTTTAACGGAAATGAGTCCGTTGCGACAGTCCCCAAACTAGAGCGAAGCGGATTGGGCAAGGATAGCAACACCATTTATATAGATCCTGCTAAACTATAGAGGAGAGTTGCTTTTCTAAGTAAAAGTTTCGATGAATTTAACCGATGGGCAATTAACGACAAAAAAATTTATCTTAGAAATCGTTAACCTCATCAAAGATATTCAAAGAAATCCTTTTTCTGGATTAGGAAAACCCGAAGCATTAAAATATGATTTATCAGGGTTATGGTCAAGATGTATTATAAAAGAGTGTCGATTGGGTTGTAGTGTTTCAGAACAAGAGATTGTTGTTATTTCATGTAAGTTTCATTATTAAATCGTAGGGGTTGAACAATGCTCAACCCTTCTATAATAGAAGTTTTGTTAGGCTAGGAATCACCTAACCCAACCGACAAGATAGGTAAATATAATAGGAAAAATGACAACCAATAATTATCAATCTGTTTCTCCACTATCAGAAGTTACTATCCCCAAAGTTGATACCTTGACAATGTTTCGTTTAGGCTTGTTTAACTTGGGTATCGGTTTAATTTCTGTGTTGACTTTGGCGGTTTTAAACCGAGTTATGATTGCAGAGTTAGATATTCCAGCTTCGATCGCAGCCGGTGTGTTGGCAATTTCTCAATTAGTTTCTCCGACGCGCATTTGGTTAGGGCAATTATCCGATGGTAAAAAGCTATTCGGCTTTCACCGCACGGGTTATATTCGTTTAGGGGTGATTATTTCAGGTATTGCTATTTTTCTAGCAATTCAACTGGTATGGTTATTGGGTAGCAATGTCATAACTAATAACGGTTGGCAATGGAATACCGTCACGGTGTTTATTAGCATTATTTTAGCCATTGTCTTTATTATTCAGGGTATCGCAACAGGGGCAAGTTCCACTCCTTTTACTGCTTTATTAGTAGATGTTTCTGATGAGGATAATCGATCGAAGATTGTGGCGACGATTTGGTCTATGCTAATGGTAGGGATAGTCATTGGTGGTATCTCTGGTAAAGTGTTATTAAACAATTTAGGGGCAGAAGATGGGCAAACTATTCCTTTAACAACTTTACAACCCCCTATTAATGGTATCTTTTTTGTCGTGCCGATTATAGTCTTCATTTTGACCATGATAGCAACTTGGGGGGTAGAAAGGAAATTTTCTCGCTATCGTCAACGCTCATCTTTTGCGGATAGGGAGGAAGGAGTTAGTTTTAAAAAAGCCTTAAAAATCCTCACTTCTTCCCGTCAAACAGGGATTTTCTTCTCATTTTTAGTGATGATTACCCTCAGTTTATTTATGCAGGAAGCGGTTTTAGAGCCTTATGGTGCTGAAGTTTTCAATATGCCCATTGGGGATACGACTTTGCTTAATTCTTTTTGGGGTATCGGTATTTTATTGGGTTATGGCACTACGGGATTTTTAGTTGTGCCTCGTTTGGGGAAAGTTAATACAACTCGTTTAGGATGTATTTTAGTTGCTTCGTCTTTTAGTTTAATTATTCTTGCTGGTTTAACTCAAACTCCTAGCGTGTTAAAAGGCTCAATGGTGTTATTCGGTATAGCCGCAGGAATTGCCACTATTGGCTCGATTAGTTTAATGTTAGACTTGACGGCGGCGGAAACTGCGGGTACTTTTGTCGGTGCGTGGGGTTTAGCACAATCTTTATCCAGGGGAATTGCGATCGCACTTGGGGGTTGGATTCTCGATATAGGGCGTATTATTTTCAATAATGTTTGGTTAGCTTATAGTTTTGTCTTTGTCTGTGAAGCCTTTTGTATCGTAGGTGCGATCGTACTTCTGAATAAAGTTAATGTTAATGAGTTTCAGGCTACCACTCGTCAAGCAACAGCCATGGTAATGGAGGAGGATTTATAGGAACAATGTATAATTAACAATTAATAGGTTTCACCTGAGTGAGAAAAAATGATGAAGACGAGAAGGGGAGAGGGGGAGGAAAATGCTCCAAAATTGTCGATTATTTCCTAGAAAATATGAATTAAAATTGATAAATTAGGATTAAAAATCAATTTATCAAGTTTTTTTCTCAATACCTATCAAGTTTAACTCCGAACTCTTTACTCCTAACTCCCAATTCCCCAACTAATCAAAGGGTTGCACTATCCAAGCATCAGAGGGGGTTATCTGATAAAAATAGTCAGCCTGACATTGACTGCCCGATTTTTGCCAAATCACCGCCGTATCAACTTTAACCTGCCATTGGCTTTCGATTACTTGTTTTACCGCCATCATCGTTACCCCCGTATCCAATAAGTCATCTACCAACAAAACTTTGTCACTAGGGGGATTAATATAGGTAACTTGTCCTAATGATAAACTCTGTTGTTGATTTTCTTCAGAATAACTTTTCGCTACAATAGCAGATAAAGGAATTTTTAGCCTTCGGGAAAGATAATCTCCCAAGTAAAACCCCCCCCTTAAAATACAAATTATTTGCGAATATTCTTGTTTATTAACAATAATTTTATTAGTAACTTCTTGACAATATTGCCAAAATTGTTCCCATGTAAAGGTTAATTCTTGATGTGTTTTTGCCATTTTTATTTAATATATTGATTTTTTATATATTCATAAAAATTATGTAACAACTATTTATACAATCTTTTATCTCTAAAAAATGCTCATGTAAAACATTAAAATAATTATAAATTAATAGTTTTAATTCAGGTTCTTCTACAGTAGTTATGATAAATTAATAGAAAATAATGGCTATAAACTTGATAAAGTATGAGATAAACCATAGCAAAAATCTAATTTTTATCAATTAAAAGTTTTTATTTCACCTGACATCTGACACCAGCAACCTGACACCTTTTCCTAACCAATAATTTACATACTCATACTAAGAGAGCCTTAATTTAACCGCAACACCCTTTTGTTAGAAATAATTAATTTATCACAACCAGAAGCGAGAGATACCATGAAATTAACAAAATCTCCAATTAATATCTTATTTTTCAGCATATTCAGCTTACTAATAATTTGGCTAATTATTCTGGGTATTAGTTATCTTACTGTTAATTTTCTCTGGTTTGAAGAATTAGGCTACCTGAAAACCTTTTTAACTCAGTTTTTCTATAAGTTTCTATTCGGTTTTTTAGCCTTTATTATCTCTCTCTCTTTTCTTTGGTTAAACCTTGCGATCGCATCTCGTCAAAGAAAACAACAAGAGCAATTTTTATTAGAAGGAAAAGATCAATTAACACCGCAATCACCACCATTAAAACTTAATTTATTATTACCGATAGTTGTTAGTTTTTCTATTTTAATTAGTTTAACTTTATTTTATTATACTAAATTTTTAACAGAAATTTCCAATGCTAGTTTATTATTACCAAACTTAAGATCACCCTCTTCTTTACCTTTACAATTAGCTATTTTTACAGATATTGCTAACAATTTGCCCGTCAGCATCTGGCAAATTATCTTAATTATTACTATTACCCTATTTTTATTATTAAAACCTAAACAATGTTTAAGAATTATTACTCTTTATTTTTGTCTAATAACTAGCTTTATTATCGGGGATTATTGGTCAAGATTTTTACATTATTTTAATAGTATTAATCTCGAAAAAACTGAGCCTATATTTAATCTGGATTTAAGTTTTTATCTGTTTAAATTACCTAGTTTACAGATAATAGCACTTTGGGTGCAAACTTTACTAATTTTTACTATTTCTGCCGTTACTCTCACTTATTTACTCTCGAATAAAAGCATATCTGAGGGAAAATTTCATGGTTTTTCCCGTTATCAATTAAGGCATTTATATGGTTTAAGTGGCATTTTAATGATTATTTTAGCAGGAATTCATTGGTTAAATCGTTACCTACTATTATTATCTCCTAATGGAGTAGTTTATGGAGCTGGTTTCACCGATATTCATATCAATTTACCTAGGGAAACCATTGCCACAATTTATGCTTTATTGATGGGAATTTGGTTATTTACTAAGTCGATTACAGGTTCGGGAAAAAGAAATCATCCCCTTTTAGAGAAGAAGAACAATTATATATTACCCTTTTCAACCTTACCATTTATTGGTTATTTTGCTTTATATTTTTCGGGAATTTTATTAGCTGTTATGGTACAAAATACCATTGTACAACCTAATGAATTAGCCTTAGAAACTCCCTATATTATTCATAACATTAAAGCCACTAGATCCGCCTTTAATTTAGATACGATAGAAGTAAAAACCTTTAACCCTGAAGGCAGTTTAACCGCCGAAGACATCCAAAACAATCATCTAACCATTGATAATATTCGTCTTTGGGATACCCGCCCCATTTTACAAGCTAACCGCCAATTACAACAAATTCGCCCCTACTATGTCTTTGCCGACGCCGATATTGATCGTTATCAAATTAAACGCAATAATAATGATAATAAGGAAAATACTCAGGTTATTCTTGCCCCTAGAGAATTAGATTCGCAACAGTTACCCTCTCAGGCACAAACTTGGGTAAATCAACACCTCGTTTATACTCACGGTTATGGCTTTACTGTCTCTCCCGTTAATCGTGTGGCACAAGGGGGCTTACCCTACTACTTTATCAAAGATATTGGCACGGCGGAAGACCCCGGAGAATTAAATACCTCCTCCCCCAGAATTAGACAGAGTATTCCTTTTTACCGCCCTCGCATTTATTACGGAGAAGTGACTAATAACTATGTGATGGTGAATACAAAAGTGCCTGAATTTGATTTTCCCAGTGGAGAGGAAAATGTCTATCATACTTATGACGGCGATGGCGGTATCAAACTTGATTCTTTTTGGCGTAAGTTCATTTTTTCTGTTTATCTTCAAGACTGGCGGATGTTACTCACCCCTAATTTTACCCCCGATACTCGTATTCTTTTTCGTCGTAATGTTACCGAAAGACTAGGTGCGATCGCACCTTTTTTGTCTTATGATCGAGATCCCTATTTAGTTGTAGCCAAAACCAACCCCGAAGACACCAATTCTTTACACTGGTTAATCGATGGTTATACTATCTCAGATCATTACCCTTATTCCGATGCAGGAGAAAACCAATTCAACTATATCCGCAACTCCGTTAAAGTGTTAATCAACGCCGAAAACGGCAACACTCAATTTTATGTCAGCGATCCAGATGATAGAATTATTCAAGTATGGCAAAAAATATTTCCCGAATTATTCCAACCCCTCTCTGCCATGCCAGAAACCATCAAACAACATATTCGTTACCCCACTGATTTATTTAATACCCAATCCGAAAGACTCCTTACTTATCACATGACTGATCCTCAGGTATTTTACAACAGAGAGGATCAATGGCAAGTCCCCGAAGAAATTTATGGCAGTGAGATATTATCCATGCAACCCTACTATCTCATCATGAAATTGCCTATTGGTAAAGAAGAAGAATTTATCCTCTTACATCCTTATACCCCCATATCTCGTGCCAACTTAATCGCTTGGTTAGCCGCCCGTTCCGATGGGGAAAATTATGGTAAACTCTTATTGTATCAATTCCCTAAACAAAAGCTAGTTTATGGACCTGATCAAGTGGAAGCGTTGATAAATCAAGATCCTGTCATTTCTGGTCAAATTTCTCTATGGAATCGTCAAGGATCGAAAGCAGTACAAGGACATTTATTAGTCATACCCATTGAACAATCATTATTATATGTCGAGCCAGTTTATTTAGAAGCAGATAGAAATAGTGTCCCTACTCTTGCGAGGGTAATCGTAGTATATCAAAATAAAATTGTCATGGCAACTAGCCTCGAAAATGCTCTTAATAATATTTTCTTCGAGGGGAAAGAAGATAACTCCGCTATTATTCGGCTTTTAGAAGATACACCTATTCCCATACTGGAACAAAATTTAGAAAATCTGACGAATTAGGAATTTAGAATTTATAGCAATCTCAGATTCGTGAAGACATTTTTCAGAATCCTTGATATGCTAGTTTTTTAGATATTGACTATATTGCACGTTGCGTAACAGATACCTTCGGGAACGAAACTTTTTTGTCATATCAAAATTTCGACAAAAATGCTAGTCACTAACTTTAACTCAGAACTCAGAACTTACAACTTAATTAAATAATTTTAATTGTTTTTTTTTCTCACTTTCAGATATAGTTTTATCATTTAATGGAGAAGATGCCCTCAAAATCATGACAGAAAATACTATTGTTGTTCAAAATAATGCCAATATGTCCAATAATACCCCCCCCCCTCCCCAAGTGGAAGAAATGGGATTTGACTTAACAGGAGAATTAGATAGGTTAGAAGATTTGATCTTAAGCGGTGTTCGTATTCCTTTTATTAGTAAGACATTGTTAATTGAAGAAATTTTATTAAACCAATTAGATTTGATTCGGATTAACCTGCCTGATTGTGTTGAACAAGCTACCCAAATTCTAAAACAGAGACAAAAAATTCTCATGGATGCCCAAAACTATGCTCAAAAAATTGTAGAAAATGCCCAAAGAAAAGCAAATCAACTTTTAGATGAGTCGAGGATAGTTCAACAAGCTGAATCTCAAGCCTATCAGATTAGGAGACAGGTTCAACTCGATTGTGAAAATTTGCAACAAAAAACCGTTGCCGAGGTTGAACAAATTAGGCAAAAAATTCAACAAGATGCGATCGCAATTCGACAACAGGCAATTACCGAGGCAGAAGACATTCAAAACGAGGCGGATGTTTATGCAGATCAAGTTTTAGCTAGATTAGAAGGAGATTTAGGGGAAATATTAAGAATTGTTAGCAATGGTCGTCAACAAGTTTACCAACAAAAATTAACACCTTCTCGTCCAATGTCCGACAATTTGACTAAAAAGGCTTCATGAGTATTCGGTTTTCAAAAATACTATGGTGGATTTCCTGTCTTTGCTGTTGGGGGAGTCTTGTTTTAACTCCTTCACCTGTCAAAGGGGAGACGGTTTTAGAGGAAATTAATCGCACTGGTGTTTTAAGAGTCGGTGTGAGAAATGATGCTATTCCCTTTGGCTATCGTGGTGAAAATGGACAATTACAAGGGCTTTGTCTTAATTTAATTCAGTTAATTAGGCAAGAAATTATTACAAGGGGCGATCGCCCCCTCTTATCTATTGACCTTTTGGTATCAGGACTTTATAATCGTTTTGACATAGTTCAAGATCGAGTGGTTCATTTAGAATGTGGACCTAATAGTATTAGAAATCTTCCAGACTATGATTTGGTTACTTTTTCTCAACCTTTTTTTGTTTCAGGAGTTCAGTTTGTCATAAAAGGCGATGGATTTACCTCAAAATTAAATTCTGATGGACGAGATTTAACTATGGGAGTTTTAGCTTACACAAATACAGAAGCGTTAATCAAAGAGAAATATCCCCAAGCCACATTAGAGTTATTTCAAGGTTCGAGGGGAAATTTGCGAGGCATACAATCCGTTAATCAAGGGAGAATAGACGCTTTTGCCAATGATGGTATCTTGCTTTTAGGAGAAGCTATACTAGATAACATTCCCATCGGCGGTGATTCAAACTTGAATATTGCTCCTGAAATCCCCCTTACCTGTGAAAGATACGGATTAATATTACCCAAAGACGAAAACTGGATTAACCTCGTTAATTCCGTCTTAAAATCCGATGTTTTTCGTCGTATCAGACGGGATTGGTTTATCTCTTTAGCGGAGGAATCATTACTTCCCCTTGAGCAATGCCTGTGACTTAGACTCTCTGGCGTTGCTGAATTAGGGTATGATTTAGAGGGAAAGGGTGATGGGGGGAAGGGGTGATGACTCATAACTCATAACTGAACTGGTGTTACGCAAAAAGATAATTAATTGTCCATGGGAGGTAGCAGGCGGTGCATTGAG
>CAYPDC010000012.1:0-51932 GCA_964409355.1 uncultured Cyanobacterium sp. | reverse complement strand
AAATCATCTTCAGTTAAATTAGCTTGTTTTAAAATAGCTTTAAGAGTGCCAATTTTCAGATCTTTATTGCTATGAATAAGTATTGATAAAGTTGTTTCTAATCCTTCTTTTTCAAAAATATGATGACTACCTTTAACACGCTTTAAAACCCAGCCATATTTTTGCACTATTTTAGATAATTTCTTCCCTGAAACAGACTTCATATAGTCACTTCGGTTAATGTAGATTGACTCTCAATATTACGCTCTGCTATCACTTCTAAACAACCTTCCACTGCTTCTTTTATATTCCCTATTAATTCATCATAAGTATCTCCTTCCGTAATGCAACCGGGTAATGATGGCACTTCTGCCCAATAACCACCTTCTTCTGCTTCGTGTATGATAACTTTGATTTTCATAATTAGCTTAATTTAATAATTTATCTTAGGTTTTACATTGTATCTGATCAAATGCTAATTTTGTTATCAAAAGCTGTAACAGCGATCGTTTTTTGTATGTAGAGGTGGAAGTTCGATCGAACTCCTTAAAAGATAAACTATAATTTAGATGTTACTGGAAATAAGATAAAAATTAGAAATTAAAATGCGATCGTCCAATACCTTAACAAATCAAGATAAAAAACTTTTTTTGCACTATATTACGAATCAAGAAGGGGAAAAAATTGCCGTTATTTTACCCATTGAAGAATTTGAAAAATTGCTAATGGATATAGAAGATTTAAGAGATATTTATGAAAGACAAAATGAAGAATTGACAGAACATGAAGATTTTATTCAAGAATTAAAAAACGATAGATTATTACCAAATTAAGTGGACTAATAGTGCTAAAAAAGAACTTAAAAAGTTAGATAAAAATATTATTCCTCGTTTAATTAATGCGGTTGAAGAATTAGGAAAAAACCCTTATCCTCAAGGAGTCAAAAAACTTGTTAATTCTGAAAATAATTATCGAATTAGGGTAGGAAATTGTCGCATAATTTATGAAATAAAATCTTCTGTTCTTATCATCTATATTATCAAAGTCGGCAATCGACAAAGTATTTATAAAAATTAAAAGAAAGGTTCGATCGCACTTTTTGTGTATATAGCAATCAGGAATCAGTCATGAGAACATAATACTATCTGCCCTCACCCCCAACCCCTCTCCCAGAGGGCGAGGGGAGAATCGTTTTCCATTAAAATCTCACAAATCATTCCTGATTGCTATAATATATTTTAACATCTTTTAAAAATACGATAAATTATGGCTGATTTATCTCCAGAAAATAAACTAATAATCAATCATCTTAAAGATAAATTGTTAGAAATTTTGAACGAAGCAAAAAAAGTAGAGTTTTTGTTATTACAGCGTTTTGGTGAGAATTTGGAGACTTACGATAGTTTAGAACAATTAACCGAAATAAGCGAACAAGCAAGAACTCGTTTTACTAAATTGTCTAATTTACAAATACATATTGCTGAATCTCAACCAAAAATCTCAACCTCTTTGCTACAATTTATTCATCAAGCTATTGTCAGTAGTGAAGTCAAAATTCCTGCTTTAGAACAAAGTATCAAAGAAATAAAAACAGATTGGAACTTATAACTATGAATAATCAAGAACCAAAAATTCCGAATCCTGAAAAAATTGCCGAAACTCTTAAAAAAGCTCGTCGTGCTTGTCGGGAAATGGAATTAGCAGGATTAGAATTAGATGAGGCGATCGCACTCTTAGAGCAAGAAAATCGTAATCAACGTAAACAATATTTAAACAAGGTTTTAAACTAATAATTTGAGGAGGTGCGATCGAGCAATATCCACACTTAAAATAAATCATCTTCAGTTAAATTAGCTTGTTTTAAAATAGCTTTAAGAGTGCCAATTTTCAGATCTTTATTGTTATGAATTGGTATTGACAAAGTTGTTTCTAATCCTTCTTTTTCACAAATATGATGACTTTCATTTTCATGATTAGCTTAATTGGATAATTTGTTCTAGGTTTTACATTTTATCTGATCAAATGCTAATTTCTGAATGATGAGGTACAATCTAGAATAGAAATTTTAGACCATATCAACATTAATGTTCGGGAGTAAAACAAATTAGTGAAAGAATAAAAATCACTGGAGCACAATGGAAAAAGGAATCTGTGAATAAAATATTACAATTGCGTTATGCGTATCTCAATGGAGACTTAGCACTATTTACTCAAACGGGTTAATTTGATTTTTGTTGTCACTTTTCGTATAGTTTTATATTTTTACAAAAATGGGATGCTCCCCAAAATCCCCCCATCCCCCTCTTTTTTATTTCTCAATTTTCCAGACTCCGTTCCCCATAATTCGAGCATAATCTTCACCTTGTAATAAATCTCGATCGAGCTTTCCATCAGTATATTCAAGAGATGCGATCGCCCATCCTCCTTCTAAAACCTTACGATTAATTAATTGATTTTTTAGCCAAATATAACCAGTTAATCGACCGAATTTATCTAATTTATTTATATCAGTATCGACATTAACCATAATTGAATTTAAGGGATATTGATAATTACTGGTTAATAACTTAATTAAAAACTGTTGAGCGGATTTTTTATCATAATAATTATTATCGGGAATTTCTAAACCCATTAGTCTCAAAGAATAGATTTTATTATCAATCATAATTTCTACCGTTTGCCCACTTACTACCCTATTTATTTGAGCATTTATTCCCTTGATTTGAGCAGAGGCATTACAACCAAAAAGGAATAAAATTAAACAAGCCATTAATAAAATATTTTTAACCATAGAAGTATTAAGGAGAGATAAGGGGGCATAGCAGATAGGAAAGAAATAGAGAGTAAATTATTATTATATTTTTGACTCCGAACACTGAACACCGAACTAAGGTTTAGTCATCTTCGATCGGGATCCCAAAACGCACTTTACCCTTGCCAAAATAACGTCCAAACTGTAACTCATACACCTCATCTTCGTCTTGGGTTTCTACCACTAAATCCGATCGAGGATAAGATACACATAATAGAGCATAACCCTTTTTCTGCAATTCTGGGGATAATCCCATAGCCTCAGGTTGGTAGATTTCTCCCTCTAAAACTCTGACGGCACAAGTTGTACAAGCACCATTACGGCAGGAAAAAGGAGGTTCAACTTCTTGCTTTTCCGCCGTGGCAAGAATATACTGATCTTCGGGTACTTCAATGGTTTGAATACGTTTTTCTTGGCGATGATGAATCGTTACTTTATAGGTTTTAGTCATTGACAATTGTAAATGATGGTTATTTTAGCGATATAATCTTTATTCGATCGAGGTTCAATGAGAATGATCAACTATAATTTTAGTTTACACTTTTGATAAAATGAATGGTTGAAAGTGTTAAAATTTATCCCACAGTTTACTCATGACAAAAGTTAGTTGATAATAAAAGATTAACTTATATAGTAACTGGATATTTTAAGAATGCGTATCTCATTTAATTGGTTAAAAGAATTAGTTGACATCTCCATCACCCCTGAAGAATTAGGCAAAATCCTTACCATTGCTGGTTTTGAAGTGGAAGACATCGAAGATAGGAGAAATTGGGCGGATGGGGTTGTTGTCGGTAGAGTCATAAAGTGCGATCGCCATCCTAATGCTGATAAACTTAGTTTATGTCAAGTGGATATAGGAGAAGAAACCCCCTCCCAAATCGTTTGTGGTGCGCCTAATGTGAGACAAGATATATTTGTACCCGTTGCCACCCTCAGCACTTATTTACCCAATGTGGATATAAAAATCAAACCTGCGAAACTTAGGGGAGTAGAAAGTAAGGGTATGATTTGCTCCTTAGCAGAATTAGGCTTGGCAAAGGAAAGCGAAGGCATTAAAATCTTAGAAGGGGATTTGCAAGTAGGGGAAGATATTCGCCCCATTTTAGGCTTAAATGACGTTATTTTAGACATTACCGCCACAGCAAACCGTGCCGATGCTTTAAGTATGGTGGGAGTTGCCAGAGAAGTTGCGGCTTTGACAGGAGGAGAATTAACCTTACCCTCCATTGACGGAGAAATTAACCCTAATCAACAGGGAGGATTGACAGAAATTAAAATTGATGAGCCTTCCGCTTGTACTGCCTATATTGGTACAATGATTGAAAATGTCAAAATTGCCCCTTCCCCTCAATGGCTACAATGGCGTTTAGAAGCAGGAGGAGTGCGCCCTATTAACAATGTTGTGGATGTCACTAACTATATCTTATTGGAATGGGGACAACCTTTACACGCTTTTGACAGAGAAAAACTCTACAATATTGCCAACTCTCAAGAGTTAACCATTGGGGTGCGTTTTGCTGACGATAAAGAAACTTTAACTACTTTAGACGGACAAAAACGTCATTTACAACCCCAAAATTTGCTTATTACTGCCAATAATCACCCCGTTGCCTTAGCAGGAGTTATGGGTGGAGAAGATAGCGAGGTGGATAATAATACCCAAAATCTTATCCTAGAGGCGGCTTTATTTGAACCTGTGCCTATTCGTCGTAGTGGTAAATGTCAGGGGATTCGCACGGAGTCTTCCACTCGTTATGAAAGGGGTGTCAATCAAGTTGAGTTAGAAAAAGCCTTAAATCGTGCGGTTTCTCTCATCACTGAATTAGCAGGAGGCACTGTTTCCACTCAAATTGTCGCTGATAATCGTAGTAGTAATTTCCAAAATACCATAGAATTAAGGCTCGATCGCATCTCTCAAGTATTAGGGAAAGTAAAACAAGGGGAAAACCTGATTGATGTACCTAGAGAAGATATAGTCAGAATTTTAGAGGATTTAGGCTGTAAACTCGAAGTAAAAAGCGAATCTCCCTTAATCTGGCTTGTTACCGTACCTCCTTACCGTTATCGTGACTTAGAGAGAGAAATTGACTTAATCGAAGAAGTCGCCCGTTTATACGGTTATGATCATTTTACCGATACTTTGCCCACTCAATCAGAAGTTGGTTATATTCCCACCAATTTGCAAATTCAACGGAAAATCCGTGCTAGTTTACAAGGGTTAGGCTTAACGGAATTGATGCAATACTCCCTCGTTAGTGCCAATCAAGCACAAATTAAAATCGCTAATCCTCTTTTCAGTGAATATTCTGCTTTGCGTAGCAACTTAATTGACGGTTTAATCAACTCCTTTGAATATAATCAAGCCCAAGGAAACGGCTATTTAAAAGGTTTTGAAATTGGACGAGTTTTTTGGCTCGAAAATGGAAATAAAGCCGAAGGAGACGCACTAGGGGGGATTATAGGCGGTGATTTACATACCGATGGTATCTGGACAAGAAGCGGTAAACATCAACCCGTGACATGGTATGAAGCAAAGGGCATTTTAGAAAGTTTATTCAAGAATTTAAAAGCACTCATTACCTATCAAGCAGAATCAGACGATAATCGCCTCCATCCAGGACGTACCGCAGGTTTATGGTTAAATAAGACTAGGATCGGTGTTTTTGGGCAACTTCACCCCCAATTATGTCAAGAAAGAGATTTGCCTAATTCTGTTTATGTATTTGAACTGCAATTACAACCATTAATCGCCTTTTTAGACCAAAAATACTTACAAACTCCCTTATTTAAGGCTTATTCTACTTATCCTAGCGTCGATCGTGATCTAGCTTTCTTTGCCCCTACAGATTTAACCGTAGCGGATATTATCTCGGCAATGCGGAAAGCAGGAGGTAAAACCCTTGTGGATGTGAAATTATTTGACGAATATAAGGGCAAAAATGTGGAAGAAGGTAAGCGTAGTTTAGCTTTTAGTTTAAAGTATCAATCCCCTGATAGTACCTTAAAAGATACTGATGTTGATCCTATTCATAACAAAATTCGGGATACTTTAACTAAACAATTTGCGGTAGAGTTACGCAGTTAATTGTTATTAATTTTGGTGGGTTTTTTGCTCACCCTACAGCTCTATTTTTTGATTGGAAGTTATAATTGAAATGAAAATAACTGAATTAATTTTTCTGGACAATATTGTTGAGAAATTAGCCCGAAAGCATAATGTTAGCGAATTTGAAGTAAGAGAACTTTTTTATAATTCTCCCAAATTTCGATTTATTGAAAAAGGGCATCGTCAAAATGAAAATGTTTATGGTGCTTATGGGCAAACTTATTCAGGGCGTTATTTAGTTGTTTTCTTTATACACAAAAATACTCAAGATGCTTTAATTATCTCAGCAAGGGACATGACTTATGCAGAAAGAAGAAAGTACCAACAAAAATAAAAGTTCTATCTCTAATGCTATTTCTTATGAGGAAATAGGAGAATTTTGGGATGAAAAGGATACAACTGAATATTGGGAGCAAACTTATCCTGTTGATTTTGAGGTTGAATTAGAGGATAGTGAAAGTTTAATCTATTACGGTATAGATAAGTCTATTTCGCAACAAATCTTTTCTGTAGCACAACAAAAAGGATTGCCACCAAGAGATTTAATTAATCTTTGGCTTGAGGAAAAATTAAAACAAGAGCAAGTAGTTTAATCAAGAGAGAATGTGGGCGGTGCATCGCCCTACAGGAAAAGAATTAAGGAATTTTTGTAATTTGTTAGAATTTGAATGGGATGAAAATAAACGTCAATCAAATCTCCGAAAACATGGGATAGATTTTGTGGTGGCATCCAAAATTTTTGAAAATTATACAGTAGAATTTGAAGATAATCGCTATGATTATGGTGAAGATAGATTTGTTGTGATTGGTATCATCGGTAGTCAAATTTTGACTGTTGTTTATACCACCAGAAATGACATTATTAGAATAATAAGTGCGAGAAAATCAACTAAAGAGGAAAGAAAAATTTATGAACAAAATTAGTATCAAAAAGGTTAATAATTTAACGGATTTAACTGATTGGGAAAGAGTTAATAATATGTCAGAAGAAGAAATTGAAAAAAATGCTCTTTCTGATTTGGATAATCAGCCTTTATCTTTGGATTTAAAAGGATTAAAACCCAAAAAAAATTTTGGCTTGAAGAAAAATTAAAATAAGAGTAAGTAGTTTAATCAAGAGAGAATGTGGGCAATGCCCATCCTACTATGATAGATGATTTTCAACTTATTCATGGAAACAGATGATTATAAATTAATACTTTCTTTTAGTAATGGAAAACAAGGGATTTATGATTGTTTACATTTGCCCAAATGGGGAATATTTCAAGAATTGCAAGACAAAAATTATTTTAAACAGGTTAAGACGGTAGTTTCCACCGTGAAACAGGCATCTGTACCTGTATTTTGAAGATGTCGAATGGAACTTTTTACAAAAAATGCGAGTCATTTTGACTAATTTCTTAGGATTAATAATATAATGACAATGCAAACAAAGTTTTGGCAAAAAACAATCGTTAGTCTATCTTTATTCACAGGAATGACAATTCCTTCCATTGCTTTTGCTGATGATAAACCCCCCAGTAATGCAAAACCTTTATCTCAAATCATACAAAACTTGGAGCGGAAAGGTTATTCTCCTATTGTTGATGTGGATTATGACGATGATGATGGTTGGGAAATCGAAGCCTATCGCAATAATGAAATCTGTTGTGATAAAATTTGGAAAACAAAATAATCCCATGAGGTAGGGGATTTGAGAAATAATTATTTTGACGAGCAACCTTCGACAATCATGAAAAGCAATTCCTTATCCTTCGATCGCGTCTTAAATCCAACGGGATGGTTACTATTGGTGTTTTTAACCCTAACCCTTTCCTCTATTTCCTTTCTCTGTTTAAGCAAGATTCAAACCTTACCTTTATGGGTAGCAACCTTGATTAGTGGTGGCTTAGGTTACTTAATCGTACCGATTCTGCAAAAAATCAAAGCCTCCCAAGTCATTCAAGAAGATGGACCCCAAAGTCATCTCAAAAAAGCGGGAACTCCTACAATGGGAGGCATTTTCTTTATTCCCACCGCCCTAATCGTTGCCTTAATCATGGGGCGATTTAGCAATAATATCATTGCCTTAGTTTTACTCACCTTCGGTTACGGTTTAATCGGTTGGATAGACGATTGGCAAATTCTACGCAAAAAAACCAACTTAGGATTAACTCCTAAACAAAAACTAATCTTACAAGTGGGTTTTGCCCTTATTTTCTGTCTGTGGTTGTTTTTCAGCCAACCATCCGAAATTACCAACGTTAATTTACCCTTCAATGTGGTTTTACCCCTTAGTTTTTTCTTTTGGTTTGTCGCCGTTTTCGTCTTAGTAGCTGAGAGTAATGCCACTAACTTAACCGATGGGGTTGATGGTTTAGCCGGAGGCACAAGTGCGATCGCATTCTTAGGTTTAGGAATCTTAGTCGCCCAATCTCACCCCGACTTACTGATTTTCTGTTTAGCCATGAGTGGCGGATGCCTTGGATTTGTACTTCACAACCGCAATAAAGCCTCCGTGTTTATGGGGGATACCGGCTCACTAGCTTTAGGCGCAGCATTAGCAGGAGTCGGTATTTTAAGCCAAAACCTCTGGGCATTATTTATTATTAGTTTGCTTTTCTTTCTCGAATCCCTCTCCGTTATCGCCCAAGTCAGTTACTACAAAATGACTAAAGACTCAGAAGGGAAGGGAAAACGACTCTTTAAAATGGCACCTATTCACCATCACCTAGAATTAAGCGGTTGGAGTGAAACTCAAATTGTTGGTATTTTCTACTTAATCAACACTATCTTAATTTTATTGGTAATTTAGCGGATAATAAACCACTACTCAACGGCAAATCTAAGGAACTATAATTTCCGCGAGTGAACTATAATTGATAAAAGAAGAAAATTAGTCGTCCAGTTCAAAAGAAATAAATAGGTTAGAAGCAGAAAGTTGACACCTATTTAACATCAATTAGTTATTCTAGGTAAATCTACAATGAGTGAAACACAAGAATTTCGTCACATTCTAGTTATAGAAGATCGTAAAGGCAGAAGAATCATTTTCTTAGAAGAAAGTAACTATACCATAGGACGAGATTCTCATAACCCCATTATTATCTATGATTATCAGGTTTCGAGAACCCACGCCACGTTGATTCGCAAAATAGATGAAGAAGGAGAAGACTTTTCCTATCGTTTAATTGACGGAGATTTGCAGGGAAAAAAAAGCACTAATGGTGTTTTTGTTAACGGCCATTCTACCATTTCTCATGAATTAAAACACGGTGACACCATTCGTTTCGGCACAGATGCCAAAGCAAACTATTATATCGTTCCTAGTGATTCTAGTATCGATTTATTCAATCCTGAAAATTTAGATCGCATCTCCGCCTCCCGCACCACTTTAACTAATCAATCCAATGAAACGATGATTGGTAAAGAGGAAGAATCTAGCAATAAAGAAGATCAACAAGAGTTAATTCGTTTAGCATCTTTCCCCGAATTAAGCCCTAATCCCATCATCGAATTAGACGCAGAAGGCAATATTACTTATATTAACCCCGCCGCTAGTATCAAATTTGATACTATTCACGAAGATCGATTAAACCATCCCATTTTAGCTGGATTATTGACAGAACATAATACTAGACAGGGTAATTTATTTCTCCGAGAGGTAAAAATTGGAGGAGAAGTGTTTGAACAATATGTTCACTATCTTTCTGAGAAAAAACTGATCAGAAGCTATATTTACGATTTTACTCAAAGAAAGCAAACAGAAGCCCAATTTAAAGATACTCAATCCCGTTATTTAACTATCCTTCGTCAAACCTCCGAAGGGATTTTTCTGGCTTATGCAAGTAATCGTCGAATTATCGAGGCAAATGATGTTTTCCGTCAGTTATTGGGATATTCTGTCGAAGATATAACTAACTTAACCCTATACAATATTATTGCTAGTGATTTAACTACTTTAAATAAAGATTTAACTCAGGTACAAGAAACAAAACAGGATTTATTGGAAGAGTATCTTTATCGCCGTCCAGATGGTACATTAATCAACTTAGAATCTAGCGTTAGTTTAACTACTTACCAAAATAAAGAAGTTTTTTGTTTTGTCCTTCGTAATCCTCAAAAACAAAGTGAATTACAGGAAGATTATTCTAATTATTTAACTTTTCACGATCCTTCACTAAATATACCCAATCAAAAGTTATTTGAAGAACAATTAGAAATTGCGATCGCCAATGCCCAACGCTATCAATATTTGATGGGGGTATTGTTTGCGGAAATTGATCCCTGGCAAGAATTTAAAAAAGCCCACTCCAAAGAAGAAGCAGATAAAGTTTTACAAAACTTTACTCAAATTTTTCAATCCTGCTTAAGAACAGGTGATCTATTCGCTAGGTGGGATGAGAATAAATTTAGCCTACTCTTTTCTCATATCAGAGGACCAAGAGATCCAGCAAGGATTACAAAGAAAATATCTTCAACTCTCACTACCTATCTGGAACAAGAAAGTGAGGGGCAAGAAGTTAAGTTAGAATTAAAATTAAGTTTATTGATTTATCCCATTGACGGGGAAGACAAGTCATTATTAATCAAAAATGCTTTACTTTCTCTTGAACAGTTAAAGACTAATAACCCTAATTACGGAGTCACAGGATTTTCTCTCACTCCTAAAGGTGCTAGTTTACTAAAGTTGGAAAATTTAATTGGTATTGCCATAAAAGAACAACAGTTCTTCCTTTGTTATCAACCTCAAATAGATGTCAACACAAGAAAATTAACAGGTTTGGAAACTCTGCTACGATGGGAACATCCAGAATTGGGAAAGATTACCCCTCGTCATTTCTTAAGATTTACAGAGGAAACAGATTTTATGTTACCTTTGGGCATCTGGATTTTGCAAACTGCCACTGTGCAAATGCGAAAATGGACTCAAGAAAATATATCTCCGTTATCCATCGGAGTTAATATTTCTGCCCGTCAGTTTTCTCAGCCAAATTTTCTGGAAACGATTATCAGAATTTTGGAACAATCAGGATTACCACCATATTTGTTAGAATTAGAGGTCACGGAAAATTGCTTCTTACAAAATCAGGAATATGCCTATCAACTGTTAAATAAATTATCGGAGGAAAAAGTAAGACTATGTTTCGATGGTTTTGGTAGTGGCACTTCTTCTTTAGTCTATTTACAAAAAGTTCCTTTTAACACCATTAAAATTAGTCCATTGATTATTACTCAATTAGAGGATAACCCGAAAAATCAATCTTTAGTGCAATGTATGAGCGTTTTCTGTGAAGGTTATAATTCTCGTTTAGTAGCGGTGGGGGTAGAAAAATTAGAGCAAATAGACTTACTCAGAAATTTAGGTTGTCATCAAATTCAAGGTAATTTATTAAGTCGTCCTCTACCTTCTAAAGATATTGTTACTTTTCTTCATAAAGGAGAACATCAGTTGAATCAAAAATTAAATGAATAATTAATAGCTGTTAATCGAACTACGAACTACGAACTCATTATGCCTTATCAACCTTTAAATTTAACCACGGAAAAACCCGTTTTATCATGGGCTAGTCATGATTTGGCTAGTCAGGAAATGCAGATGGCAAAAAATGTAGCTTCTTTACCCTTTGTTTTTAAGCACGTTGCTTTAATGCCTGATGTGCATTTGGGAAAAGGGGCTTTAGTGGGTTCTGTTATTGCCACAAAAGATGCGATCGTACCTGCGGCTGTCGGAGTAGATATTGGTTGTGGAATGTCTGCAATTAAATTGCCTTTTCAAGCTAGTCAGTGGGAAGGGAAATTAAAGAAAATTCGTCAAGAAATAGAGGCAAATATTCCCGTTGGTTTTAACGAGAATAAAGACATCGAAACTAAAGTCACTAATTGGCAAGGATGGCGAGACTTTAATAATTTACATTCGGGAGTACAACGGCTAGAAGCTAAAGCTATTAAGCAACTTGGTTCTTTAGGAGGCGGAAATCACTTTATTGAGTTATGCTTAGATACAGAAGATCAAGTGTGGTTAATGCTACATTCAGGCTCTCGTCATATAGGGAATAAATTAGCAGAATGTCATATCTATATGGGGAAAGAATTGGCGAAATTAGCAGGTTTGAAGTTGCCTGATCCTGATTTAGCCTATTTTGTGGCAAATACTCCTGAATTTGAGGCTTATTGGCGAGATTTACAGTGGGCGCAAAATTATGCCCGTTTTAATCGAGATGTGATGATGAGTCGTTTTAAAGCTATTGTCGAGAAACATTTGAGCGGTGGTAAACCCTGTAAGCCTTTAATAACTGTTAATTGTCATCACAACTATGCAGAAAAAGAAGTGCATTTCGGTGAGGAAGTTTATGTCACTCGGAAAGGGGCGGTAAGGGCAACAGAACAAGATTATGGTATTATCCCCGGTTCAATGGGGGCAAAATCTTTTATTG
The DNA here is from genome assembly GCA_964409355.1 of uncultured Cyanobacterium sp. GTDB lineage: Bacteria > Cyanobacteriota > Cyanobacteriia > Cyanobacteriales > Cyanobacteriaceae > PCC-10605. The sequence goes on along the minus strand of CAYPDC010000012.1, from coordinate 39,616 downwards.
TTAAGGGTAAAGGTAATCATGACAGTTTTTGCAGTTGTTCCCATGGTGCTGGAAGAAGGATGTCTCGTGCTAAAGCAAAACAGGAATTTGATGTTGCAGATTTAATTCAACAAACAGAAGGTATTGAATGCCGTAAAGATAGCGGAGTAATTGATGAAATTCCTAGTGCTTATAAACCCATTGAAGAAGTAATGAATCAACAAACAGATTTAGTGGAAGTTGTGGCAACTTTGCGACAGGTGGTTTGTGTCAAAGGATAGGAGAGAATTAAGAATGTAAATCGTAGGTTGGGTTAGAGATAGCGTAACCCAACAACATTTGTCTTGTTGTATATCACATTCTGGCAAAACGAAATCTGTAGCATGGAGACTATTCACTATAAACTATTCACTAATTAAATTTTCCTTTTCATTGCAATAAGTATAAATTACTAGGAAGGTCTTAATAAAAGTTAACAGGGTATAGTAAAATAATCAGCATCAATATTTGAAAGTATAAAATAAAGTGAATATGATGGCGGATCAATTTCCATGGCTTACCGCAATGATTGCCTTGCCCCTAATCGCCGCTTTGTTCATTCCTCTCATTCCCGATAAAGAGGGAAAAACCCTGAGATGGTATGCCTTAGCCGTTGGATTAGCTGATTTTCTTCTTATGTGTTATGTTTTCTGGCGAAACTACGATACAACTAATGCCAGTTTTCAGTTAACAGAAAAGTATTCTTGGATTCCTCAACTGGGTTTGAGTTGGGCGGTTTCGGTGGATGGTATCTCCATGCCTTTAGTTTTATTAGCCGGTTTTGTGACAACTTTATCCATGTTTTCCGCTTGGCAGGTCGATCGCAAACCTCGATTATTTTATTTTTTAATGTTATTATTATACTCCGCCCAAATTGGTGTTTTTGTAGCCCAAGACATTTTGCTACTATTCATCATGTGGGAATTAGAATTAGTACCTGTATATTTATTAGTTTCTATCTGGGGTGGGCAAAAAAGACGTTATGCCGCCACTAAGTTTTTACTCTACACCGCTTTAGCGTCTATCTTTATCCTTATTGCAGGATTAGCTTTAGCTTTATCTGGTGGGCAAGAAATCACCTTTGATATGGTGAAATTAGGATTGAGAGAATATCCGATCGCACTTGAAGTTTTACTCTATGGTGGTTTATTGGTTGCCTTTGGGGTAAAATTGGCGGTTTTCCCTCTCCATACTTGGCTACCCGATGCGCATGGGGAAGCCTCCTCTCCTGTGTCGATGATTTTGGCAGGAGTTTTGTTAAAAATGGGCGGTTATGGTTTAATTCGTCTCAATTTAGGGCTTTTACCTGAAGCACACGTTTATTTTGCTCCTTTATTGGTGATTTTAGGGGTTATTAATATAGTTTATGGTGGTTTTGCTTCCTTTGGGCAAACTAATATGAAACGTCGTCTTGCTTATTCTTCTGTGTCTCACATGGGATTTGTCTTGATTGGGATTGCCTCTTTCTCCGATTTGGCTATTAGTGGGGCAATGTTACAGATGCTTTCTCACGGTTTAATCGCCGCCTTATTATTCTTCCTCGCTGGTGTAACTTACGATCGCTCCCACACAATGTATTTAGATGAGATGGGTAATATCGGCAAAATGATGCCGAAAGTGTTTGCTTTATTCACCGCCGGTGCGTTGGCTTCTTTAGCCTTACCCGGCATGAGTGGCTTTGTCAGCGAATTAGCAGTATTTATCGGATTTAGTAATAGTACCCTCTATGACTCGACTTTCCGCACCGTTACAGTGCTTCTAAGTGCCGTAGGTTTAATTGTTACTCCTATTTACCTCTTATCGATGCTCAGACAGTTATTCTATGGCAATGATCAGATACAATTATGTGTCATAGGTCAACAAGAATCATCCACTACAGATCAAGATAACGAACCGGCGGTATGTTTTGGTACTAACTGCGTTTTACCCTCGGAGGCACTTTACGAAGATGCGAAACCAAGGGAGGTATTTATTGCCCTTTGTTTTCTTGTGTTAGTATTGGCGATCGGGCTTTATCCGAAAATGGCTACTAATCTTTATGATACCACCACTGTGGCGATTAACGCTCAAGTATCTCAAACTTATATGCAAATAGCAGAAACAAATTCTTTGGCAATCTCGTCACAGGTAGCAATTAAGTGAGGAGTGTTAATGGGTTAGGGTTTAGTAATAAGGTAATTTCTAACAATAAATATAGCCAGCATGATCCCCCCTAACCCCCCTTAACAAAGGGGGAATTATCAAGAAAATGGGTAGATTCTTTCTTAAATTGATTTAAGAGAGATTAAGTATATCTAATAATGAGGTTTGATCGATGAAATTACTAACCAAAAAGTTTACGGTTAATACCTATGAAAAAATGATCGAAAGGGAAATATTTAACCCTGACGAAAGGTTAGAATTAATTGAAGGAGAAATTATTGAAATGTCACCAATAGGCTTAAAACAGGCCACTACTGTGATTCGTTTAACCAATATTCTTTCTCGATTATTTCAAGATCAAGCCTTATTAAGTGTACAAAATTCTATCATTTTAAATGATTATTCTCAACCTCAACCTGATGTAGTTTTGTTAAAAAAAAGAGATGATTTTTATGCTCAACATTTACCGATGGTTGATGATATATTTTTATTGATAGAAGTATCTGATTCTACATTAAAATATGATCAAGAAATCAAACTGTCTATTTATGCAGAAAATAAGGTTAATGAGGTATGGATTATTAATCTTAATAATGATGCGATCGCACCTAATGAATCGGTGATCGAAGTTTATCGTCACCCCCAAAATAACTACTATCAACAAAGACAAATATTCACTAAAAAAGATACCATTAGTTGTTTAGCTTTTCCTGAAATTGCGATCAAAGTTAGTCATTTAGTCCCTTGACTTCCCATTCTTCAACCAGACACCTGCCACCTGAAACCTACCTTTGTCCGAAGTTCTTGTGTAGAACTGAGGTCATCCCTACCCTCACCAAGACGTTTTTTCAGCAGACTTTAATTATTTTTGTTCCAACCTGAAAAAACTGATCTATCCTTGGATCAGACCACTAATAATAGCTAATTTTGCACTTTTTTATAAACTTACCATATAATTGGAAAGAGAAATCTTAAAAAAGTGTTAAGAAAAATAAAAAAATTGAAAATGGTGCAATTAAGGAGGCATAAATGTTTATTCGTTTAGCACAACAGTATCGAGAATTTGTCAAAGATTTAGTTATGAATCTCCAAGCCTTAGCTATTGTTTTAGAAAAAAGAGGCTATATTGCTTCTTGTTATACTTGTGGAACTCAGTTAAATAGTGCCTCCTTTATGGTAAGTCTAGGAGATAATCATTTAATTCGCTTCTTGGTATCTGATTATGGTATCACTTGGACTGAAATGCAAGATGATAGAGAGTTGATGAAACTTGAAGGTGCTGAAGCTATTAGTCAGTTACAAGAGTTGGCAGATTTGGTGAAATATCAGATTAAAGCTAGTGATAGTAAAACTCCCCGTTATGATCATAGTGTTTTCTTGACATCATCGGCTACCTAAAAGAAGATCGATCGCACCCTACCGACAAAACTTCCTCACATCATGGTTTAAGTTTCGGGTTTTGAAGGGTTGAACAGTGTTCAACCCCTAGGAAGTTAAAAAATGAACAAAGAATTGAGTTTTTAGACAAAAATAGGGAAGTAATAAGTATTTCCCGACTAAAATTTAACGCAATGGCAAAAGAAGTCCCTAATCTCAGCAGAGCGGATTAGTGGATGAATGCTTCGACTACGCTCAGCACAAGTTTTGCCCAACAAAAAAAAAATATCTTATCACAGTTCAGAAAATTGTGATAGGATAAGAACAACCGCACACGGGCGGAATGGCGATAACCAAGCCATATACATAAACATAACTCTATGATACCGTGTGAATGACCTACGGAACGTGGGGCAAAGCCTATCGCCTTGATGTAAGACTCGCTATTGTTTTGCAATAGAAAGCAATTGATTGGGTAGGAAGCTCCCGACTCAGCGATAGCGGTCGGTAGTAGTTCACCCATAAAAATCATTAAAAGTGCTTTCTGACTCCTAGCAGAAGTTTAATAAACATAGCCTTCCTTGCTGTCTGCCGCATAGGATTTACCCAACAGTTCGGTTATAGTAGCATTAAGAGCGGGTTTCCCATTAAACACTGTGCCAATTTGATGCGTTTCAAAGTTCACTAACGCCGATTTATAAGCGGATTCAGGTAGGGGTAAATAACCGACTTGCTCAACTACGTTTTGAACTTCTGCTAGATAGAATCTGATAAATTTCTGTAAGGCAGGATTTTCTTGAGCTTTTTTGGCGTTAACATAAATGAATAAAGGACGGGTTAAGGGGCGATAGCTGTTATCCTGAATGGTTTGATTCGATGGTAAAATTCCCCCGTTGCCGTTATCGACGGCTACTGCTTGTAACCTATTTTTATTTTGTGAATAATAGGCATAACCAAAATAACCTAAAGCATTAGGATCTTGTGCTACTCCATTAACTAAAGCGTCATCATCCTCACTGAAAACATAATCATCCCGACTTTCATTCGGTACCCCAACAATGGCAGCGGTAAAAAATTCAAATGTACCAGAATCCCTACCCGGCCCGAATAAATTCATGGTTTGATCCGGCCATTGACTATTAACCTGACTCCAATTTTTAATTTTATTTTCTGCTTCGGGCTGCCAGATAGTTTTTAATTCTTCTACCGTCATAGTTGTTGACCAATTATTAGTAGGATGAACCACAACGGTTAAAGCATCAAAGGCAACGGGTAACTCAATATAGGCAACATCTTTTTTTTTGCACTCCTCCATAAAACGTAAAGGAATCGGAACAGAAGCATTATTGATGTCTGTTTCTCCTTCACAAAACTTCTTAAACCCTCCAATGGATCCAGAAAAACCAACTTTTACCTCAATGGGGGAATTTTGAGTGCTGTTGAACTTAGATACGATCGCCTCGGTGATGGGATAAACGGTACTCGAACCATCGATACTAACGGGTTGACTTTCCTGAGAAGATTTAGTACCACAGGCGGAAAGAAGACTAATAATAGCTAAACAAACAAGGTGTTTTTTGCGTAAAAACAAGACATTATTATTAAACATATTCTCATTTCAAGTTTTTTTGATATATTTTTATTTTACCGTTTTTATTCTTTTTAATAACTAAAGATTTATTAAAATTTAATACTCTTTTTTTCAGAAAAATCTTAACCTATTCTTAATTTGAATAAAACTGTCATTCTGAGCCTAGCGCGAAGAATCTCAGAGCGTTGATTTTTGGAACGAGAGCGTAACTTCTATAGACATTTCTAACAATTTTAAAATAAGAGGGTGGATGCGTACAGCTACGCTGTGGATGAAGGCATTGCATCTCATGAGTGTGAGATTTGTTGTAAAATCAGAAAGAGAATGAGTTAATCAATCATTAAATTCTTGAATACATAATGTGACAATTAGAGGTGGGTAAGGTGCGATCTTTTTTTTGATAAGAGGGTGCGATCGCACCTTATTTAATCTTTATCCTAATTCTTATAATGATTATTTTTCATTGACAATCAGTAAGGAAATATTCTTCCTAACATTTCAATTTTATTATTGTTTTGCTGAATGTGTAACACCACTCCTTCACCAGAGCGAGGGAAAATATCACTGATTGCCGTAATATTAACCTGATGTGAAACCATAACTATCACCCCGTCTTGATGAGTTTCTTCTAGCAGAAATTTTCTTAATTCGTATGTTTGTTTCTCAGCACGACTAGAATTACTAAAAAATGAATTTAAAGGGGAAAAAGGTTCTACCCTTCCTAGATTCATTAGATTTGCCGTGTCTAAACAACGACACCACTGGCTTGATAAAATCTTTGTGACATTGATTTGACGGCTTTTAAAGGCTTCTCCCATGCGAATAGCTTGGGCTTTTCCTTCTGAGGATAAATTGCGTTGAGTTGAGCAATTATTAAGAGTAAAGTTTGGGGGATCTCCTGTACCCGGTGCAATGGCGTGTCGAAACAAGACAGCATAAAGTTCTCCCTGTTTTTGTAACTTTAACCAGATGTCATCATCTGATAAACTTTGTTGTGAAACTACAGGATATTGATTACCACAGGCGATGCCAAAGGCACGCTGCGCGCCCGCACCGAAAGAAACAGCTAATAATCTCAGAAATTTATGTCTTTTCATTAACCTCCTAGCACTAGCCAGACAGTCCCAAAAAATTCAGCAATATATTTTTTATTCATCTATTGATAAAGAGAATTATTAATCATCGAAATTATAAGCATGATTAACAGAAAATGAATGTTAATAAATATTGCGATTAGTTTTAATTTGACTTAAAACAACTTTCTATTAAGGAAATCAACAACCAAATAGGCATATATGATATTATTAACTAATTTTAAGGGAAACTTCAGTCTTCTAATTTTAAGTGAGGAATCTGTGAAAAATCACGATAATTACGAGTAACTAAAACGGAATTATTTGCTAAAGCAATAGAGGCTATAGCGCTCCTATAGCATTCCGTTATGAGTTGTGAGAATACAATCCCCCCTAAACCCCTTAAATAAAAGGGGAATCTAGTTTAAATTTCTCATGAATCATTCCTGATTGCTATATTTGAGTTGTGAGATTATCATGAAGGTAGGAGTCAGGAGAAGTATTTATAAATCAAGGTATTTAGTCTAATCGTTAGTTTTAGGAGGTGTTGATTATGATACTTTTATTTCTCACAACTGATTTAGGATTGCTATATTTTTAAATCCTGTATGCCAATTTTAATTTTTTGTTGACTTCACTATCTAATTCTTGTCGATAAGATGCCATTTCTGTAATGAATTCCTCAAATTGAGGATCATCTTTAAACATTCCTGCATATTTAATCCAAGGATTATCGGGGGAAATATTATCTTTTTTCGGTTGTAATTGTTCAATAGAGTTTAGTATTTTTCTTAATTTCGTAGAAGTGTTCATATTTTTACCAGATGTTTAATAGATTCAAATTCGATGGGCAATGCCTAATTATTTTGATTTTCTCCAAACAGGTGATCTAATATTCTTTTATTTTCCGTTTGCAATCCTTTAATTTCCGATTGCATGATTTTAATATCTGATTGCATATCACGCATAATACCTACGCTTTCAATAAACATTTCACTGAGGGATGCCATTTGTGCGGTAAGTTGGCTAATTTGTTGATTTGTTTGCCGAGAAAGTTCAGATACTTCTTGTCGAACTTCTTTAATTTCAGCTTGATTTGCCACAGTAACTTTAGCACAAGTTTCTAATAATATTTCAATTTGTTTGAGCCTTTTTTCTGACATAATAGAATTTGATTTATATACTCAAGGATATGAACTCACAAATTTTTATTATTTTATCTTGGTAGAACAGGCATTTTAAGGGCTAAAGCCCTTACTACGAGCCTTCAGAAAAATAATTTATGGAGATGTCTAATAGATTTAAATTCGATGGGCAATGTCTAATTATTTTGATTTTCTCCAAACAGGTGATCTAATATTCTTTTATTTTCCGTTTGCAATCCTTTAATTTCTGATTGCATGATTTTAATATCTGATTGCATATTACGCATAATACCTACGCTTTCAGCAAACATTTCACTGAGGGATGTCATTTGTACTGTAAGTTGGTTAACTTGTTGTCGAACTTCTCTTATTTCTGCTTGATTTTGTGCAGTTTGTTCAATCAACGAGCGAATATCTGCTTGATTGTTAACAGTGACTTTAGCACAAGTTTCTAACAATATTTCAATTCGTTTGAGTCTTTCTTCTGACATAACAGAATTTGATTTATTTACTAAGGGTATAGGATAGTTTGCTCTATCCTTACCTCATTTTAATTCGTAATGAGTAGGGAGTAGGGATTCACCCCTTCCCCTCATCACCCTATCCCCCTAAATCATGCGCTAATTCAATAACGCCGATTAATTCATCTTGAGAAACAGTTTTTTGCTCTCCTGTGGCAAGATATTTAATTTGAATGGTGTTATTTTCCACTTCAGAATCCCCTAGAATTAAACACATTTTAGCACCACTGCGATCGCCCCTTTTGAATTGTTTACCGAAATTACTACCACTGAGATCTAATTCTACACTAAAGCCCGATCGACGCAATGTTTGAGCCATAATTAAAGCCTGATTTTCTGCTTTTTCTCCCCTAGAGACAAAATAAATATCAGGGGCTTGGGGTTGCAAAGGACTGAGATTCTGCAATAATAAAATTAACCTTTCCATACCCATCGCCCAACCAATAGCAGGGGTTTCATTACCTCCTAATTGGGCGATTAAGCCATCATACCTACCGCCACCGCATACCGTAGCCTGTGCGCCTAAATCCGCCGACTGAATCTCAAATGCCGTATGGGTATAGTAGTCTAATCCTCTCACTAAACGGGGATTGAGTTGATAATTGATGCCCAAATCCGTCAATAAACCGCAAACTTGCTCAAAATGTTGACGGGAATCATCCCCTAAATAGTCGAGAATACTGGGCGCATTTTCGGTGATTGCTTGGGTTTTTTGATCCTTACTATCCAATATTCGCAAAGGATTACGGGTTAATCTTTCTTGGGAATCGGCATCTAAATCGGCTTTGTAGGGTGTTAAATAATCCACTAAAGCTTGACGATATTTTTGCCTATCTTCTTGATTTCCTACGGAATTGAGTTGTAAACTGAGGTTTTTTAAGCCTAACGCCGTCAATATATCATTTGCTACCGCTATCACTTCCACATCGGCACGGGGTGACTTACTGCCTAGCAACTCCAAGCCTATCTGATGAAACTGTCTCTGTCGGCCCGCTTGAGGACGCTCATAACGAAACATTGCCCCAGTGTACCATAATCTCTCCACTCCACCACTAGCAAATAATTTGTTTTGTATGTATGCTCTAACTACTCCTGCTGTACCTTCAGGACGAAGGGTTAAGGTGCGATCGCCCCTATCAGTAAAAGTGTACATCTCTTTACCCACAACGTCTGTAGCTTCACCAATACCCCTTTCAAATAAATTAGTTTGCTCAAAAATAGGGGTACGAATTTCCTTGTAAGTCGCTTTCGTCAAAATATCGGCGGCGGTTTTCTCTAAATACTGCCAATAAAAAATTTCTTCAGGTAAAATGTCCTTTGTGCCTCTAATTGCCTGAATATTATCCATAAAATCTCTCAATAAAATTAATAATGTATAATGTATAATTAATAATGTACAATTAATCATAAAAAATAACCCCTAACACCTACCACCTAACCCCTAACTTTGAACTCTTTTTTCCTCAATAAATAATTTAATTCCTAGTGCAAATAAACCAATTGTAACCATTAAAAATAGGAAAGTAGCCATAGTAGTTAAACCCATAATTAAAGTTCTAACGGTACTCGCAATACTTGCCGCCATTTGGTTATTAAATTTAATAGGCATATTGACGTAAGTTAATATTACTGACTTAGTTAACAAATAAGCCGCAACCGCTAATCCTGCGGAAATACTTGCCCCTGTAAAGCAACGAAAAGGGGTAATTTTTTGTTTTTCTTCCTCTGTTTTTTCTGTATTTAATAGCTTTTTTTCTATATCTGTCATAGTATTTATTTTTAATTAATTATTAATATAAATTCTTGATTTTTCTACAGTGGCTATGATAAATTAATAGAAAATAATTAACATAAATCTTGATAGCTATAGCTTTGATTATTTAAAAAATATAATTGTTATAAATTAACAGTTTTAATTTAACCTGCCACCTGCCATCTGACACCTTTTTCAAGAAATAATTTATGGTATTGCTGATTTAAGGTATGAATCTCTTTTTTAAGTCATAAGCAATAAGTAATAAGTAATCACCCCTTCCCCTCATCACCCTATCTCCCCATCCCTCAAAATCATACCCTAATCCAGCAACGCCTAATTTATCATGGTCAAAGTAAGAGGGCCTAATTCTTTAATTGTATCAACTCTATCTTATATCCATCAGGATCTTCCACGAAAGCGATTACAGTCGAACCGTGTTTCATTGGACCCGGTTCTCTAGTCACTTTACCACCTAATGATTTAATTTGCTCACAAGTGCCGTAAATATCATCGACCCCGAGAGCAATATGTCCGTAACCACTACCAATATCATAGCTATCGGTATCCCAATTGTGGGTTAATTCGATGACGGTATTATCGCTTTCATCACCATAGCCAACAAAGGCAAGGGTAAACTTACCCGTTGGGTAGTCTTTTTGACGCAATAGTTTCATTCCCAAAACATTGCAATAGAAATCTAGGGATTTTTCCAGATTTCCAACTCTTAACATGGTGTGTAAAATACGCATTATGATTTCTTTTCGTTAATCTTTATTGGCATCTTTTTTCTTATTTTGCCATGAATTGTTTAATTGTGCATTAGTAAAAATGAAATTTAGCTGAATATCTGCTTTTTTGTCTATATTTTCTGAGGGGATAATTTGAATTATTTGGATAAATTCTCTTAGATAAAATCTTTTTTCTGCTGATGATAAATCATACCAAAATTGTGGTAAACATAAGGTATTAGCAATGGTATTGAGGCTATTCGGAGGTAGTTGTGCTATGTTTTGTTTTAATTCTCCTATTTCTTGTTGCACTTTATACTCCCTAATTTTTGCTGTTTTTTCATCTAAAATACCCTCTTTAATTAATTGCTTTAATTGTTTAATTATCTCTATTTTTTGATTAATCTCTTTTTGAGCATAATTTTTTATTAACTCTAAATCAGGTTGTTTATCTTGGGAAATAATCTCTTTAAAACTGTCACAAATAATCTTGATCGCTTTTTCAAATACTAAGTTATAACTAATAGATTGACATTTTTTCTGTTTGCAACAATTAACGGGAGTTAAATATAAATATGATTCTATTTTATTTTTTTTTGTGACTTTATTTACTCGAAAATTTGAGTGACATAATTGACATTTGACTAAACCTGCGAGACAATGTTCCGATGAGGCACTTTTAGTGTTAACTCGGTGATGACTTTTTAAAATTCTTTCAATTTGTGCCGATTCTTCTCTAGTAATAATTGCTGTATGAGTATCGGGAATAATTTGCTGATTTTTATAATGTAAATCTCCTCGATAAATTGGATTGGTTAACCAATATTTTGCCGTTGATAAGGATATTTGCTTGTTATATTTTTCTCTGATATAATTAACGGTATCTTGCAATGATCCATATAATAAGAAACGATCAAAAAATTCTCTTAAAATAGGTGCGATCGCACGATTAACAATTAAATTATCTTTTCCTCTTAAATAGCCGTAGGGAATTTTACCCGGAGGAGGAAGAAGATTTAATCTATTTTTTGCATGGGCTTTTTGTAAATTTCGACTCTTAATTATCTTTTCTATTTCTTGCCAAATTTTTAACAACTTTGCTCTAATTTGTTTATCTTTTATTATTCTAAACTTTTTGCTTTCATAATCTTGTTTTAAAGAAATTATCTCGATATTTAATTTTTCTAAAATATTAATATTATTCTCTATTTCTGTTAAAGTATTCCCCAATTCATGGAGACTGTTAATTAATAAATAATCAGGGGGATTGTGTTTAGCTTCAAGGATTAATTGCTTAAGGTTTTCTCTGGAGTCTATATCTTGATAAATTTCATTAATTTCCCAACCCGAAATGTTTGATTCTGGTATAGTATCTATTAAAGATTCTATATAACTATAAGCAATAATTCTCATGGTTCAAATTTTTCTCTTTTTCCGTAATTTTATTCCCTTTCTGTAATTGTCTTCCCTTTTTGTAATTGTCTTATCTTTTTATAATTGTCTTGTCTTTGTTATAATTATCTTCCCTTTCTCTAATTATCTTCTCTTTTGTAGGGGTTGAACATTGTTCAACCCAAAATTTACCATAATATAATAAACATACCTAGAAATCGGGCTATAAGCCCGAAATACGGGGCAAAAATCATAATTTTTAATTAATATATAAAATAAATTAAGAGGTAAAATGTTAGTTTTAATCGGTGATATTGGCGGTACTAAAACTCTATTAAATTTAATCGAAATAAGTCCTAATTTTGAAGAAGTTACCGTCGTTCAAAAAGGTTTATACTCCAGTCAAAATTATAGTAATTTTTCTCTCATCGTTCAAGACTTTTTAGATAATAGTATCGTTGATGAAATCTGCATTGCGATCGCAGGTCCAGTGATTAATAATACTTGTCGATTAACCAACTTAAATTGGTATCTTCAGGGAGAAGAATTAGCAAAAGAATTTAACTGTAAAAGAGTAAGTATATTAAATGATTTTGCGGCTATTAGTTATGGTGTATTAACTTTAAAAGAATCAGATTTATTTACTTTACAAATAGGGGAAAAACAAGACAATTCACCCATAGGCGTAATGGGTGCAGGTACTGGATTAGGGCAAAGTTTTTTAGTTAAATTTGAAGACAAATATCAAGTCTTTTCCACCGAAGGAGGCCATACTGATTTTGCCCCTACAAATGAGCTGGAATGGCAATTATTAAACTATTTAAAACAGCAATTAAAGTTAGACAGAATTTCCGTAGAAAGAGTGGTTTCTGGGCAAGGTATAGCCTGTATTTATCAATTTTTAAGAGACACTAAATTTGCCTCCGAATCTCCTGAAATTGCGGAGAAAATTAGACAATGGGAAACTGGAGATAATAACATCGATGCCGGGGCGATTATTGGAGAATCTGCCTTAGCCAAAAATGATATTTTAACCACTAAAACTATGGCAATGTTTCTCGATGCTTATGCTGGAGAAATAGGAAATTTTGCCTTGAAAATCTTGCCTTATAGCGGTATTTATATTGCAGGGGGAATCGCCGCTAAAATTTTACCTTTAATTGAAGATAGTGACTTTGTTGAAACTTTTTTAAGTAAAGGGAGAATGAAGCCTTTGTTAGAAAAAATGCCTTTAAATATTGTTAAAAATTCTGAAGTTGCCTTACAGGGTTTGTTGTACTGCTTGACGAAATAAATTGATTTCTATGGTGGGCAACACCTGCCCGTTGAGCAAGAGTTTTACCTTTTACCATTCTCTGGGCTTAAATTTCTCATCATTTAAAATTACGATATTCTCTCCTGATTGTGCCAAGACAAAAAATCCCCGACGATACGCATAACGAGCTACTTCTTTCGGCACTACCATGCCCCCTACTGCACCCAATGCCCTTACATCAGCAAAACGGGGCATCAACCGCTTAAACTTTTCTAGCCTTTCAATGTGATCATCCACATCTTTTTGGGTTAATTTACTTTTAACTTCAATGAGAATCGCATCAGTATCATTGACTACTAATAAATCGATTTCTAAACCCTCATCCCCTCGTTCGATGGAAATTTCTGGGTAAAATTGATGAACTTCAATACCTCTTTCTTTAAATAAGCGTACTGCGGCAGGGCGTATTTGCCATTCCACAAACTCCCCTAAACGATTACCCAGTTTCCCAATTTGCTCATCTGTTTTTATACTTAACTCTTTCAACAGTCTTTCTGTCTCTCGAAAACGGCGATCGAACTCTACAGAGCGGCGATCGAACTCTACAGAGCGGCGATCGAACTCTACAGAGCGGAGATCGGCTTCTTCAGCTTGTTCTTTGAGTAACTGTCTTGTCTCTTTTTGAGCCTCAATTAACTCTTTCAATAATTGCCAAACTTCTTCAGAGGTAGTTGTCATAAATCTATTATTCTCAAAATACCTATTATTTTAGGGCTTTGATGAAGTAAACTTTACACTAAGGGTATTCAGAAAACGGTGGGCAATGCCCACCCTACAATAAACAATAAATGTGGAACAGGCAAGATACCTGTATTATCCAGAGATTTATCTTTTAGCTAGTTTCTTACTAGATAACTTGCGTAAACGAATGGACTCAGGAGTAACCTCTACTAACTCATCAGGTCCTATGTATTCCAATGCTCTTTCTAAAGTCATTTCAATGGGAGTTTGTAACTGGACTAATTCATCTCCTGTTGCAGAACGATGGTTGGTTAACTGCTTCGTTTTACAAACGTTTAACTCTACATCTTGAGCGCGGTTACTTTCACCGATAATCATACCCTTATAGACTTTTGTACCCGGATGAATGAAGAATATACCTCTGTCTTCAGCGTTTTTCATAGCGTAGAAAGTCGAAACACCTTCCTCAAAGGCGATTAAAACACCATTGTAACGAGTTTCTAATTCACCCACTAAAGGACGATATTCATGGAAACTATGGTTCATAATACCTTCCCCTTTGGTTATACGGATAAATTCTCCTCGGAAACCAATTAAACCCCGTGCGGGAATGACAAATTCCATCTGAGTGCGTCCATTGCCACTAGACTGCATATCTTGCATTTCAGCTTTTCTTTGACCTAAACGCTCAATACAGCTACCCTGAGCGTCTTCTGGCACGTCTAAAACGAGATATTCAAAAGGCTCGTAGGGTTGTCCATTGACTTCACGATAAATAACTTGAGGCTGAGATACTTGGAACTCAAAACCTTCACGGCGCATATTTTCGATGAGGATACCTAAGTGTAACTCCCCACGTCCAGAAACGATGAATTGTTCAGCAGATTCCCCATCTTCTACCCTTAAAGCCACGTTGGTTTCTAACTCCCGGGTAAGTCTGTCTCTGATTTGACGGGAAGTAACGAATTTACCTTCTTGCCCTGCAAAGGGAGAGTTATTAACGGAAAAAGTCATTCTTAAAGTAGGTTCATCCACCTTAATTAAGGGTAGGGCTTGAGGTTCATTGGGGCAAGTGATAGTTTCACCGATATTTGCATCAGAAAAACCAGCCACCGCCACAATATAACCTGCACTCGCTTTCTCTAATTCGACTCTTTGTAAGCCTTCAAAACCTAATAATTTGCTAATTCGGGCTTTAACCATGCTACCGTCTTCTTTCATTAAAGCCGCTTGTTGTCCAGCTTCGATCGTGCCATTATGGATTCTACCGATGACAATACGCCCTAAATATTCAGAATAGTCGAGGGTGGTAACTTGTAATTGTAAAGGCTTTTCGGCATCTCCTGCTGGGGGTGGAACATGGTGTAAAATAGCCTCAAATAAGGGTTGCATATCTACTTCCTCATCATCGAGGTTTGCTTTGGCAAATCCTGATAAACCAGAGGCGTAAAGGGTGGTAAAATCACATTGATCATCATCTGCACCTAATTCGACAAATAAATCAAATACTTTGTCCACAGCAGTATCGGGTTCAGCCCGGGGGCGATCGATCTTATTAACAACAACAATAGGACGCAAACCTTTTTCAAGGGCTTTTTTGAGTACAAAGCGGGTTTGAGGCATAGGTCCTTCATTGGCATCAACAATGAGAATACAACCATCAACCATCCCTAAAACTCGTTCTACTTCACCGCCGAAGTCGGCGTGTCCGGGGGTATCTACAATATTAATTAAAGTATCTTTATAACGTACTGCGGTGTTTTTGGATAAGATGGTGATTCCTCTTTCTCGTTCAATATCATTGGAATCCATGACGCAGGTAGGGATTTCTTCACCTTCTCGGAAGATACCAGACTGTTTTAATAAAGCATCAACTAATGTGGTTTTGCCGTGGTCAACGTGGGCAATAATCGCAACGTTGCGAATGGGGAGAGACATAAATATTTAACTTAATGTAATGATTATTCATATATTCTTTTCATCTTAACCGATCATTGTTATTTTTTGTTAAATAGTTGGACTATTTTGCTCAAATTTGATCAATAGACTTCTCCAAAAATTATGATTTCTACATCGTATTTCGGGCTTCTAGCCCGAATTAGGTCGATGTCTAACCTGAATAAGCTAAAACCCATTTAACTTTCTTTTTTTATTAATTCCTAAAAAGAGAGTATTCTTAAAAAAGAAGCATTCTTAAAAAAGAACTATTCTTAAAAAGGAAGCGAGACGCTCCCACTCCTAAACGTTTGCCTTTTGCCTTTAGAAATCACCTAAGTCATCACCCCTTCCCCTCATCACCCTATCCCCCTAAATCATACTCTAATTCAGCAACGCCATAATTTTAATTGGCGACTTTGAGAAGGGTAGCAATGGGGACTTCTTCTACTTCTGGTAATTGACTTAAACTAAAGCGAGAAGAAACCATATTGCCTGACAGTTGTTTTAATAATTGAGGGCGAGAATCGTGGAGTAAATAAATAATTTCATCATTAGGTTGCCATTCTTCCCCTACTCCTATAATCTGTAATTTTCCTTTTCTTTTCAGAATTAAAGGCAATAATTCCCCTGATTCAATCATGGTTTTTAAATGGGCAGTTTGTAATTCTACTTGAGATTTAATAACGGTTTTACCAAGTTTAAATTGCCCTTCTCTGAGATATTGATTCCATTCTTTGACAGAGAATCTAGCAATAAATGCTTGATTTATTTTTTGTTTATTGGTTTTGATTTTATTATTTTCTTCATTGGGAAAAACTGCTAAAAGTCGAGGAGGAGAAAATTCTTCTAACGCCCTTTGAGTAATCATTAGGTTAACATCTGCATTCGTTGTCAAAGCGATAAAAGTGCCGAAAGATTCAATCCCCGCTTTTTCTAATAATTCATGATCTAATGCACTACTTTCATATACTGGTAAATTATCTTGTTTTGCCTTCTCACAGTCTTCCTTATTGGTGTCGATTAAAACTATGGACTCCCCTTCTCCTTGCATTAAACTGGCAATTAATCTCCCTAATGGGTTACAGCCGACTATCATCGCCCCCTTGGCTTGATCTGATGTAATTTTTAGTAACCGAGCGATCGCGCTTGCGGTTAATCCCTGAATAAAGACAGTCATCATAATAGTAAGGAAAACTAAGCCTTTAATGGAACTTCCGCCGTTAATACCATTCTCCGTGAGTAAAATGGCGAATAAAGAAGCAACAGAGGCAGAAACGATACCACGAGGGGCAACCCAAGCTAAAAAGAACTTTTGTCGCCAATTCATGCCATTTTCCCAAGTACAAATTAAGATACTCAGAGGGCGTACTATAAACATTAAAATTAATACAGTGACAACACTACCCCAACCCAAAGCGAAAATACTGGCAATGGATAAATCCGCCGCTAAGAGGATAAATAACACCGACACCCCCAGAGTCGTTAATTGCCCCTTAAACCTTAATAATAGCCTTTCTTCAGGAATACCCGCCGCCCGTAGAATAATACCAGCCGTAACCGTTGCCATTAATCCCGACTCACTGATAATCATTTGAGATAGTCCAAAAGTACCCCAAACCCCTGCTAATACCACTAAATTTTTTAAATCATCGCTGAGGAAATTGGCTTTTTTCTGAAAAGTGCCTAATAGCCAACCACTCAACCCCCCTAAAACTGCCCCAAATCCTAAACGTAACAATAAACCTGAGATAATATCAAGGGTATCGGCAGATTGATTCAAAATAGTATTTAACACCACTACTGCTAAAATAGCACCGACTGGATCAATTAATACCCCTTCTCCTTCTAACAGAGTTGCGACTCGTCTATCTACAGTAACTTGTTTGAGTAATGGACCTACTACGGTAGGTCCTGTCACCACCACTAAGGAGGCGTATAAAAAGGCTATTTGCCAAGGAAATTCTGCAAACCAATGGGCAGCCATCCCCCCCCCGATAAAGGTAATTAAGGTGCCAATAGTGACTAAATTGCGGATACTCCCTGATACTTGCCCTAATTTATTTAACTCTAAGTTTAAGCCCCCTTCAAATAAAATAATCGCAACGCAAAGGGCGACTAATACTTCTAATCCTGAGCCTAATAATTCTGGATGTAGTAACTCTAAACCATCACGACCCATCGCAATGCCGAAAATGAGCAGAAAGACTATACTAGGGATTTTAAAATATTCCCCCAATACTTGGGCACTGATACCTGCGACAACAGTAATTACAATTTGTATGGTAAGAGTAAATGATCCATCCATGTTGTTTTAATGATTTTGCTTTAATTTAAGCTCAGTAGTCAATACTTCCATACATAGTAGCTTAATTTATTAATTTGAGCATTTAGCTTGTTTTGAACATCCTAGGCTAAAGTCCTCACTACGAACTAATACTAATATTTTTATTTTCTAACAGATAGATGTCTATCCCTAATTCCTAATTCCTAGTTCCTACTTATAGGCTTTAATGCATTGTTCCACTAAGGGAGCAACTTGATCAATATCTTTCCAACCAAGAATTTGAGTTTCTTTTTTCTCTAAATTTTTGTAGCTACGGAAAAATTCAGCAATTTCCTCTAAACGATGAGGTGCAACATCTTTTAAAGACTTAACATGATCGTAGCGAGGATCTTCTGCTGGTACACATAAAATCTTCTCGTCACGATCGCCTCCGTCAATCATTTCTAACATACAAACAGGACGGGAGGCAATAACACAACCGGGAAAAGTAGGTTCATCCATCATTACCATACCATCAAGAGGATCGCCATCATCTGCTAAAGTATTCGGTACAAAACCGTAATCATAGGGATATTTAACAGAGGAAAATAAAACTCTATCTAAGATAAAAGCATTCATGTCCTTGTCAAATTCGTATTTATTTTTGCTACCGCCGGGGATTTCGATTAAAACATTGATGATACCCTGTTTAGGTTGGGCAGGAATACGAGATAAATCCATGTTTAATATTGTCCTTATTTCTGGTTTTATAGTTAATCAATACCGTTAACATTTAACCACAAAACGATACTTCCTCACTCCCTAGTTCGACCAATTTGTCTAATTTCCTCCGCCGATAAAGGTTGTATCTGAAAACGACACTGAAAATACTCCGCCGCCGCTTCAACTAACCCATTAACTATCTGTGGTAACGCCAAATCTTGGGGAATCTTCAGTTGGGGGGGGGATGAGTTAAATACTTGTTCGTATAAAGTGCGATCGCATCTTAATAACATTGAGCCATGTTGTAAAATATGTTTGCCCTGTCTTAACTGAGCGCTACCAATAAATTTATTGCCCTCAATATCGGTTAAATCAGCATTAGTAGCCAAAGAGAAACAGTTAGGTGAGTGTAGATATTGTTGTTTTGGTTTTCCTAGATGGAGAGATACTCCCAATTTTTGCCAACCAAGAATTAAAAATTGACTAATTTCCTGATAAATTTCTTCGACACTTCCTTGAGAAGAAGAAGTGATCACACTATAGGTTAAATCCCCCTGATGCAATACTCCTCTTCCCCCAGTCGGACGCTTAACAATTTGTAAGGGTTGATTCTGATAAATAATCTTTTGCCAATGTTGAGGAATATGACGTTTTTGACTTACCCCCACAGAAATTGCCGGAGGATTCCATGTATAAAATCTTAAACAAGGAGGATGATTGTTTTCTCTATGTTGCTTTAATAACCAAGAGTCGATCGCCATTTGTTGTTTCCCATTTGCACTGATTAAAGGAATTAAACGCCAAACGGCATAAGAATTAAGAGACATTTTTATTTTTGGAGATATTGATTTTAGTATTAGAAAACTTTAATGAAAATATAGACAAATATTAGTCTGGTTACAAATAAAAGATTAATCAGGTTAATTAATTAGTAAAGTTAATTAAAAATATAAAAGATAATCACTTTTACTTACTTTTCATTTTCCCTTTTTTGTTTTAAGATACCCATATAGATTTTTTTCTATTTTAAAAATAGTTGCATTGATATAATTCTATAAGAAGACAGATTAATAATCTAAAGAGGAAAAATAAATGCAGATAACGAATAAAATACATTTTCGCAATATACAAGGAGATATATTCGGAGGTTTAACGGCGGCGGTTATCGCCTTACCTATGGCACTAGCTTTCGGTATAGCTTCTGGTGCAGGGGCTTCGGCTGGTTTATGGGGGGCGGTATTAGTGGGTTTTTTCGCTGCTTTATTTGGTGGTACTCCGACTTTAATCTCTGAGCCTACAGGTCCGATGACTGTGGTTATGACTGCTGTGATTGCTAGTTTTGCCAGGCAAGAAAACGGGATGGCGATCGCATTTACAGTGGTGATGATGGCAGGATTATTTCAAATTCTGTTCGGGTTTTTGAAGTTAGGGAAATATGTCACCATGATGCCCTATACCGTGATTTCGGGCTTTATGTCAGGGATTGGGCTGATTTTAATTATCTTGCAAACTGCTCCGTTTTTGGGTCAAGCTAGTCCTAAAGGTGGTGTTATCGGCACGATTCAAAACCTTCCTAATTTAATTTCCAATACCAACCCGTTAGAAACTATTTTGGCGGTGTTGACTGTAGTTATCCTTTACATTGTACCTTCCCGTTATAAAAGGATTGTACCCCCTCAACTGTTGGCTTTAGTTTTGTGTACGGTGGTTTCTCTGGTTTTCTTTGGGGATGCCGAGATTCGTCGTATCGGTGAAATTCCCACGGGTTTACCCGCTTTACAAGTACCTACCTTTGATTTTTCTCAAATCCGATTAATGGTTTTTGATGCCATGGTTTTAGGTATGTTGGGTTGTATTGATGCGTTGTTAACCTCCGTCGTTGCTGACAGTTTAACTCGTACTGAACACGATTCTAACAAAGAGCTAATCGGACAAGGTTTAGGTAACTTATTCTCTGGTTTATTCGGTGGTATCGCTGGTGCTGGTGCAACAATGGGTACGGTAGTTAACATCCAAACGGGGGGGCGCACGGCTTTATCTGGTTTAACTCGTGCTTTTATCTTATTCATTATTGTGGTTTGGGCCGCTCCTTTAACTTCTAGTATTCCTTTAGCAGTATTAGCAGGGATTGCTTTGAAAGTGGGTATTAATATTATGGACTGGGGTTTCTTAAGACGAGTTCATAAAATTTCTTGGAAAGCAACGGCAATTGTTTATATTGTTATCGCTTTAACGGTATTTGTTGATTTAATGGTAGCTGTGGGTGTTGGCGTGTTTATCGCCAATATCATGACTATTGATAAACTTTCCGAGTTGCGATCGAAGTCCGTAAAAATTGTTAGTACCGCCGATGACGAAATCATTTTAACTCCAGAGGAAAAACAAGTTTTGGATTTAGCAGGAGGGCGTGTATTACTATTCCATTTAGATGGTCCTATGATTTTCGGTGTGGCTAAAGCGATTTCCCGGGAACATAATGCTATTTCTAACTATGATGTTTTAATTGTGGATTTAGCTCAAGTGCCTTTACTCGGTGTTACTTCTTCCCTTGCTTTGGAAAATGCCATTCAAGAAGCCGTAGATAATGGGCATGAAGTCTTTATTGTGGGTGCAACGGGTAAAGTCAGAACTCGTTTAGAAAAACTTGGTATTGCTAGTTTAATTCCTGAATATCACTGGATGGGCGATCGCCTCTCCGCATTACAAGAAGGTTTAAACATTGTACGGGAAAAGCAAAGCACTGATCAATTAAGAATTAACAATGAACAATTAACAATTAGTAATGAATAATTAATAATTAAAACCTTCTCTTTCTAGTGGGTTGAGCAATGTTCAACCCCTAGCGAATCTAATTTCTTTCGATCACTTAAAGTTGACAATCTACATTTTCAAACAAGTATTGCTAACTAAAAGTTGACAATTAAATCCATAATTTCCTGTTTCTGTAACTATTTACTAAACAATAATAATGATGATTAATTTTTCTGTACCAAATTTATTCTTAGCAACGGCAACGGAAGCTGACAAAGCACCTCTAGTGTTAACAGGAGTTTTGCTTACCCTTGCTATTATCTATATCACCAGTAAATTGGGTGGTGAGTTATCCCGTTTAGTCAATCTTCCTCCCGTTTTAGGGGAATTAGTGGGTGGTGTTATTGTGGGGATTTCTGCCCTTAATTTCATCGTTTTTCCGGAAAGCAGTGAGGCAAGTAGTTCGCAAATTATGAATTTCTTGCAGTTTTTCACCCCTAGGAATCCTGAATTTCTCTCGGAAGTATTTGCTTCTCAAAGTGAAGTTATTTCTGTTTTAGCAGAGTTAGGAGTAGTGGTTTTACTGTTTGAAATTGGCTTAGAATCTGATTTGAGAGAGTTAAAATCCGTTGGCTCTCAAGCTGCGATCGTGGCTGTAGTGGGAGTGGTTGCACCTTTTGCTTTAGGCACAGCCGGGTTAATGTACTTTTTCCATTTTCCCACTATTCCTGCTATCTTTGCAGGGGCGGCTTTAACGGCTACCAGTATCGGTATTACTTCTAAGGTGTTGTCAGAATTAGGCTATTTAAAAGCCAAAGAAGGACAAATTATCGTCGGTGCGGCGGTAATTGACGATGTTTTAGGTATTATTGTTTTAGCGGTAGTGGCTAGTTTGGCAAAAACTGGTGAAGTTAATCTCACTCAGGTTATTCTCTTAATTGTTAGTGCCTCTGCTTTCCTGATTGGTTCGATTTTACTCGGTAAATTCTTTAATCAATCCTTCATGGCGATCGCAGATAAACTCAAAACTAGAGGTAATCTGGTGATTCCTGCTTTCACCTTTGCTTTATTAATGGCATTTTTAGCCAATGTCATTCACTTAGAGGCAATTTTAGGGGCGTTTGCTGCCGGTTTAGTCTTAGATGAAACCGATAAACGTAAGGAGTTAGATAAACAAGTTATTCCCATTGCCGATGTGATTGTACCTGTTTTCTTCGTTACCGTTGGTGCTAGAGTTGATTTGAGTGTACTTAATCCCATTATTCCCGAAAACAGAGAAGGACTTGCGATCGCATCTTTCTTAATCGTGGTGGCGATTATTGGTAAAGTGATCACAGGCTGGGCAGTATTTGGACAACCCAATATTAACCGTTTAGCCATAGGTATTGGCATGATACCTAGGGGAGAAGTAGGGTTGGTATTTGCAGGAATTGGCTCAACCAGTGGCGTATTAAGCAAACCCCTTGAAGCCGCTATTATCATCATGGTAATTTTAACCACCTTTTTAGCACCACCGTTATTAAAACTGGTATTGAAGAAACCAGAAACCGAAGTGGCTACAGAAAATGCCGTAACAGAATTAGAAAAAGTCTCATAATTAATACTTTATTTATACTTTAACGTAGGGGTTGAACATTGTTCAACCCTTTATGATTAAAGGAAAAATACTTTTTGAGGCAACCCCTAATTATTTAACCCCAATAAACAAGCCATCAAAGCCTTTTGTGCGTGCATTCTGTTTTCTGCCTCATCCCAAATGCGAGATTGCTTACCTTCCATCACCTCCTCCGTAATTTCCTTACCCCGATAAGCAGGAAGACAATGCAAAATAATCGCATCCTTGTCAGCAATACCTAACAACTCACTATTAATCTGATAAGGTTGAAAAATAGGATCTCTTTGCAAACTTTCTTCCTCTTGCCCCATACTAGCCCACACATCAGTATATAAAACTTGGGCATTTTCTACCGCCTCTTTAGCATCCTCTGTAATCAAAATTTGATCAGGTTTAGTAGCTAAGGCTTGAGCCTGTTTAACAATATCTTTATTAGGCTTGTATCCTTCAGGAGTAGCGATTCTCACATTCATTCCCATTAAAACACCCCCTAACAGCAACGAATGGGCGACATTATTTCCATCTCCCAAATAAGTCATCGTTACCCCTTCCAAAGCACCAAAAGATTCTTCAATGGTTTGTAAATCTGCTAGAATTTGACAGGGATGCTCTAAATCTGTTAAAGCATTAATAATGGGAATATCACTATAATCTGCAAAAATTTGTATATCCTCTTGGGCAAAAGTGCGAATGGCTAAAATATCTAAATAACGATCCAATACTCTAGCAGTGTCTTGTAGTGGTTCTCCCCTTCCCACCTGAGTGCGACTGGGGTTTAAATCAATCACATTTCCTCCTAACTGATACATTGCCACACTAAAAGAAACACGGGTGCGAGTGGAGGCTTTATAAAACAACAAACCAAGAGTTTTATTGCTACGAAACTCTTTTTTCCTGCTTTTTAAATCCGCCGCTAAATTCAAAATACTTCTTATTTCGTTTTTGTTTAAATCCGCAATACTTAGTAAATCTCTACCTTTCAAATTGACCATATTTCGATATTTTCATTAAAACAATTATTCATAATAATTATCGCAAAAATCTATTTTCGATTGGGAAGTTTTTTGTATCTGCCACTACTGAATGTAAACAAATATCAAGATCTATTGAGATGTGCGGAAAGTGAGTTATATTATTAAAAAGCCATTCATTATCAATCATTATTCAACAATGGAATTGTCACCTCAAGAAAAAGATAAATTGTTAATCTTTACGGCTGGTTTACTAGCAGAGAGAAGAAAAGCCAAAGGCTTAAAACTCAACTATCCCGAATCAGTTGCTTATATTTCATTGGCTATACTAGAAGGAGCGAGGGAAGGGCGTAGTGTTTCTGATTTAATGAGTTATGGGCGCACATTATTAACTAGAAATGAAGTAATGGAGGGGATTGCTGAAATGATTGAAGAAGTGCAGGTAGAGGCGACTTTCCCTGATGGTACAAAATTAGTCACTGTACATCATCCTATCAGTTAGTAATTAGGGTGTGATGAAAAAGTTTTTCGGTGAGAAAAGGCAATCGGCAAGACGGTTTCTTTAAATATCTTTGTAAATAGAGATCTTCAATAATAGACATTTTAAGGGCTTAAGCCGTTACTACGAGCCAGTAAAAAATAATTTCTGGAGATGTCTAATTAATAAGGCTCTTTTACGGTAGGTATGATAGATTAATAGAAAATAATTAACACAAACTTTAATGGCTATAGTTTTAATTTTTAAAAAAATGTAATTGTTATAAATTAACAGTTTTAAATTAACAGTTTTAATTGAACCTGGCACCTTTTTTCCAAAAATTTATCACGAATGGAGAAGCAAAAGAGTCATGATTACTTTAATAAAAAAATGTCAATTAAAGATTAATCAAGCAGTTGATTATCAGCTTTATTTAACATCTGAAGAAAGGGTAAAAGCGAAACAAAAAATAAAAATTGATACTCTCAATGAAGCCAGTGAAGAATATATAAAATTTGACTTAGTTAGAGGAAGTATTATGGAGGAAGGAGACATTTTAACGAACGACAGAGAGGATTTTTTTGTGGAAATTAAGGCAAAATTAGAGCCTGTTATCACGGTAAAGTCTTGTGACATTTTAACTTTATTAAGAGTAGCTTATCATTTAGGGAATCGTCATATCAGCTTAGAAATTAATCGGGATTATTTACGATTTTCCCCCGATCATGTTTTAGAATCAATGCTAGTGAAATTAGGGATAAATCTCGATCGAGAAATCGCACCTTTTTATCCCGAATCAGGTGCTTATAAACATGACTAACAATTAATTAAGTTGGTTCTTTACAGTAGTTGTGATAATTTCAAAGTTAGTATCAAAACGCTTATGTTTTCGAAGGGGGGTAAGGTTCGAGAGGGGAAGGGTGAAGGAAGAATGTAGAATGGTTAGTTTCTAATTTCTAATTCCTAATACAATAACTCTTGCCATTCTCTCTAAGAAAAGATAGAATTTTTAACATAAAATTAATACTTTAGGGATATTCTATCAAAAAACCATAAAAGCAAAAACCCAAAAAGGTTATACTAAACTAGACTTATCCCCAAAATTAGAAAAAAAAATTAAATCAATAGGAGGAGCGTAGTCAATGGGACTACCCTGGTATCGAGTACACACAGTTGTAATTAATGATCCCGGTCGCCTGATTGCGGTTCACTTAATGCACACCGCATTAGTCGCAGGTTGGGCGGGATCTATGGCTTTATACGAATTAGCCGTTTTTGATCCTAGTGATGCTGTTTTAAACCCCATGTGGAGACAAGGAATGTTTGTCTTACCCTTCATGGCACGTTTAGGCGTAACCGGTTCTTGGGGTGGTTGGAGTATCACTGGCGAGACTGGTGTTGACCCCGGTTTCTGGTCTTTTGAAGGAGTTGCGATCGCGCATATCGTCCTTTCTGGATTATTATTCTTAGCCGCCGTATGGCACTGGGTATTCTGGGATTTAGAACTATTTACCGATCCCCGTACGGGTGAACCTGCCTTAGACTTACCCAAAATGTTCGGCATTCACTTATTCTTATCTGGTTTACTCTGCTTCGGTTTTGGAGCATTTCATTTAACAGGCTTATGGGGACCTGGAATGTGGATTTCAGATCCTTACGGATTAACAGGCCATGTTCAACCCGTAGCACCCGAATGGGGACCTGCTGGATTTAACCCCTTTAACCCCGGAGGTGTAGTAGCACACCATATTGCGGCAGGAATCGTTGGTATTATAGCTGGATTATTCCACCTCAGTGTTCGTCCTCCCGAAAGACTTTATAAAGCATTACGGATGGGGAACATTGAAACCGTACTCTCTAGTAGTATCGCCGCCGTATTCTTTGCCGCTTTTGTAGTAGCAGGAACAATGTGGTATGGAAACGCTACCACCCCCGTAGAACTATTTGGACCTACCCGTTATCAGTGGGATCAAGGTTACTATCAACAAGAAATCCAACGCCGTGTACAAGCTAGTATCGCTGACGGTGCAACCCCCCAAGAGGCATGGGAAGCAATTCCTGAAAAATTAGCCTTCTACGACTACGTGGGAAATAGCCCTGCTAAAGGTGGTTTATTCCGTACAGGAGCAATGAATAAGGGTGACGGTATCGCTCAAGGTTGGGTTGGACATCCCGTCTTTAAAGATAAAGAGGGGAACGAATTAACCGTTCGTCGTCTCCCTAACTTCTTTGAAACCTTCCCCGTTGTTTTAACCGATGCTGATGGAGTTGTCCGTGCAGACATTCCCTTCCGTCGTGCAGAATCCGCTCTCAGTATTGAGCAAACTGGTGTAACCGTTAGCTTCTTAGGTGGTGCATTAGATGGTCAAACCTTCTCTGATCCCTTAGACGTAAAACGTTACGCTCGTAAAGCTCAATTAGGTGAACCCTTCGAGTTCGACACTGAAACCCTCAACTCTGATGGTGTATTCCGTACTAGCACTCGTGGTTGGTTTGCTTTCGGTCATGCTTGTTTTGCCCTTTTATTCTTCTTCGGACACATCTGGCATGGCGCTCGGACCTTGTTCCGTGATGTATTTGCTGGTATTGACCCTGACTTAGATCCTGAACAGGTTGAGTGGGGTATGTTCCAGAAAGTGGGTGACAAATCCACTCGTCGTGCAGAATCTATCTAACTTTTCTGCTTTTCACTCTTAGGTGATTTCTAATAATAAATATACCTGCATGATACCCTCTAACCCCCCAAAACACAAAGGGGGAATTATAAGGAAGATTGGTAAATTCTTTCTTGGAAACCACCTTAGGTGAGGAAAAAGACAAGTTTTTGTTAATTTGTCTTTTATCCCCCTAAAATAAACAAGTAGATAATCACTAAAAATATAGAGGAACAAAAATGGAAAGTGTAGCTTATATTTTAGTTTTAGCGATGATGATCGCCGTTTTATTCTTTGCGGTAGCGTTTCGTGAACCCCCCAAAATCCAAAAATAATTATCTTACAAAATGGTGAGTTCTAATCATTTCCTCACTTCTTAAAATTTGATGAAAAAGTCTTTTTCACCTATCCTTAAATTATGGATAGAACGGGAAAGACTTTTTTTATTATCTTTAAACGTGTTTGACTATACCTCAGTCCGATATAAGAATTGTTGATTTAGGTAGGTTTCAGGTGGTTTTTTTTAAGATTGATTAATCAATCAAGGTGCTGAAAAACAATAAAGATATGTTTTTTATCAATTCTTTAACCTAACACCTAACACACTTCGGCTACCCTCAGTGCATCCCCTGATACCTGACACCTTTTATCACTTAAGATTTTATGTCGAACTCAGGTGACTATTGGCCATCGTCCCTAATAAATGTTAATTTATTTTGTCTCATATTCTTTTTCTTCATTTTCTGATTTAGAAGATTGATTAGGAATAGCAAGGACGATCGCATCTATAACTTTATTGACAGAGTGAATCTCTAAACCTAAATCACTAGGATAAGTTTGCCCTTTAGGCACGATCGCTCTTTTAAAACCTAATTTAGCTGCTTCTTTCAGTCGTAATTCCATTTGCGACACTAAACGCACCTGTCCCCCTAACCCAATTTCGCCAATTAATACCGTACGAGGATCAACGGTGCGATCTCTGAAACTAGCCACGATCGCAATCGCCATTCCCAAATCCGCCGCAGGTTCTTCCACGTTCAAACCACCAGCCGAAGCGACATAAGCATCCAATTTTGAGAGAGGAATCCCTACTCTTTTCTCTAAAACCGCCAAAATTTGTTGTAAACGATTATAGTCAACCCCTGTAGTAGAACGACGAGGAGAAGTGTAACTGGTAGGACTAACCAACGCTTGTAATTCAACGACCAGACACCTAGTACCTTCACAAGAAACGATGGTTGCCGTACCCGGTGCTAATTCATCTCGACTGCTCAAAAACAACTCCGAGGGGTTTAAAACCTCATCTAAACCGTGATCCACCATTTCAAAGATACCTATTTCGTGGGTTGCCCCAAAACGGTTTTTCACAGATCTTAATAAACGGTGAGAAGCATAGCGATCGCCCTCAAAATATAAAACTGTATCCACTAAATGCTCTAAAACCCTAGGACCTGCGATCGCACCTTCCTTTGTCACATGACCGACAATAAATAAACTAATACCATCACGCTTTGCCACTTGCATTAAGGCGGAGGTACATTCACGCACCTGAGAAACCGAACCGGGGGCAGAATTAAGGGTGGCAAAATGAAGGGTTTGAATACTGTCGATAATAGCCACTTGAGGCTTAAGAGATTCCAACTCCCGCAAAATTTCCTCTAAATCCGTCTCTGCTAAAACATAAAGATTCGCTTCCCCAGTGGAATGATTCTCCTTTTTACTTGAAGGCTTATGACCATTACCATTATGATTAACTTCTTTTTCTTCATCTTCCTCAGGCACTCCAACCCCTAAACGAGAAGCCCTTAATTTTACCTGTTGTCCAGACTCCTCCGCCGAAACGTAGAGAATGCGGGGGAAACGAATAGCTAACTGATTAGCAGTTTGTAGCAACAAAGTCGATTTGCCGATGCCCGGATCGCCTCCAATAAGAACTAATGAACCGGGTACAATACCACCCCCCAAAACCCGATCTAACTCTTGATAACCAGAATTCATGCGAGGTTGTTCTTCTTCTTTTATATCGGCAAACCTGACAGAAATTCTCGGTTGTGCGGGGGTGACATTGCGTTGTTGAGGACGAGCATTCGACTGCCATCCCCCCCGACTAAAATTCCCATTACCGTTGAGGATAACTTCATCTAAAGTACCGTAGGTATCGCAACTAGGACATTTACCAAACCATTGAGCCGATTCTGCACCACAGGAGTTACAGATATAAACAGTTTTGGTTTTCGCCATATTCTATGTATTCTATGCCAATAACTACCCCACGATCCTATCAAAAATTTTTTGCGACTCATCAACTTTTTACTAATTCTTAATATTGAAAATTTTTAACAAAACTATAGTCATTAGGGTAAATTTAATCTTATAATAGTGAATTGTGTCAAAATAGAAAATATTATGCCTAAAGTAAAAACTAAGAAATCTGCCGCTAAACGTTTTCGAGTTACGGGCAGTGGGAAGAAAATTTTGCGTCGTAAAGCAAACAAAAACCATTTATTGGAACATAAAACTGCCGAACAAAAACGCCGTCGTTTAAGTAATCTTACCTTAGTACATGAGAACGATGAAAAAGAAGTTCGTTTAATGTTGCCTTATTCTAAAAGATAAGAGTTAAGTAAGTATGAGGTAAGTATTGTTTATATTTTGTCAATAATTATTAAAATCACAGTAAAAAAATGACTAGAGTAAAAAGAGGTAACGTCGCCCGTAAAAGACGTAAGAAAATATTAAAACTAGCTAAAGGTTTTCGTGGTTCTCATTCTAAACTGTTCCGCACGGCTAATCAACAAGTAATGAAGGCTTTGCGTAATGCTTACCGCGATCGTCGTAAGAAAAAAAGAGATTTTCGCCGTCTTTGGATTACCCGTATCAATGCCGCCGCTAGAATGCACGGTGTTAGTTATAGCCAACTAATCAACAAATTAGAGAAAGCTAATATCAGCTTAAACCGTAAAATTTTAGCACAATTAGCGATTCAAGACGCTGAGGCATTCCAAAAAGTTGTCGAATTGGCATTACAAGCCTAATTACCCCTTTATTCTCGTAGGTTGGGTTAGCGTGATTCGTAACCCAACATCATCACACTTCAGAGTAAGTAAGCTCGATCGAACTATAGAAACACAGGCAAAATGCCTGTTTTACGGTAGAAAAATCATAATTTTACCAGAAGTCAACGTTAACTGTTAATTGTTCATTATTAATTGTTATAGGATAATATAAAGAATTAATCCTATCAATTTAGCTCGTATTCGATGTTTAATCGTGTTTTTCGTTCCACAAAACGCTGGATTAGTAATAGTTCAGAAAATGCCCTCGAAGAAGCATATCAAAGGGCATTGACTATCAAAAAAATTGAAGAAGAACATTTTAAAGGTCAAAAAATATCCTTTGACAATTGTGATTATGGCGAGAGTGTTTGGAGTTATTTTGATAATGAATTAAATTCTCATTTACGAGTTATTAAACTTAAAATAAATCAATTTAAAACGAATAAATCTATTCATAATTTTCTCTCATCTAATACAAAAAATGGTAGTTATCATCAATATTCTGGGGATTATAACTTAGAATATGAACAGGGAATTATATTAGAAAAACTGAATTTTATTGACCAAACTTTAGATAAATATAATAGTCGCTACCATGAAACTTTATCTGAGAAAATAGAAGCCGATACAGATAATGCTAATAATAAAAATAATCCTAGTTTAGCAAAGCAAAAAAGTCAAAAACTGGATAAAAATAGTAATAATAATATTGAACCAAATTTAGAAACCGTTTCTGATAAAACCAGTATTTTACCGCGCTCATTTTTGAGAACTATTGATAGAATCAAGCAAGAAATAGATCCACAATCATCGGAAACTGAACAAGATGTACTTAATAAATTTAGAAAATCTAAGTATAAAACCGCAGTTTCTATTAAGTTTTTATTATTGTTAATTATTGTTCCTTTATTAGTGCATAATGTGGCTAAAATTGCTTTAGGAAAAGCATTTGTTGATCCTTATTTTCGTCATCATGAAGAAATAGTTTTTATCAATCAAGATTTGCAAGAAGAAGCATTAATGGAATTAAAAACCTTTGAAGAAAACTTAAATTTAAAGGCAATGTTAGGCATAATACCAGAATTATCCCATGAAGAAAAAGAGGAACAAATTAAGGCAAAAGCAACAGAATTAGGGGAAGAATATCGCCGTCAAAGCGCTAATGCCATTAAGAATATTTTTGCCGATATATTTTCCTTAATGGCTTTTGGAATTGTGATTTTTTACAGCAAAAGAGAATTACAGATTTTAAAATCCTTTATCGATGAAACTATCTATGGTTTGAGTGATTCGGCAAAGGCTTTTTTAATTATTTTATTTACCGATATGTTTGTCGGTTTCCACTCCCCTCACGGTTGGGAGGTAATATTAGAAAGTGTTAGCCGTCATTTTGGCTTACCAGAGAATCGGGATTTTAATTTTCTCTTTATTGCTACTTTCCCCGTTATTCTCGATACGGTGTTAAAATACTGGATTTTCCGTTATCTTAATCGCATTTCTCCCTCTGCGGTGGCTACTTATAAAAATATGAATGAATCTTAATTGGACTATGGGCATAATTATTGCAGGGGAGAGAAGTGGTGTGGGAAAAACTACAATTACTCTCGCACTACTTGCTTGTTTAACTCGTCAGGGAAAGTCTCTACAGTCTTTTAAAGTTGGTCCTGATTATATTGACCCCATGTTTCATACTGCTATTACTCAGCATCCCTGTCGCAATCTTGATGTCGTTTTAACTTCTGAAGATTATGTTAAATGGTGTTTTGACTATTATTCCCAAGATGCGGATATTGCCATTGTTGAGGGAGTTATGGGTTTATTTGACGGCGTTCCATCTGCGAATTATCCTTATTATGATAGCACCGCTCATGTGGCTAAATTGTTGAATTTACCCGTCATTTTAACTCTTGATTGCAGTAAGTTAAGTTCTTCTGTAGGCGCGATCGCACTCGGTTATCGTCATCTTGATCCTGATGTTAACATTGTCGGAGTCATTTTAAACAAAGTGGGAAGTGAGAAACATTTATCTTTATTAAAAGCAGGATTAAAACAGGTAAATATGCCCATTCTGGGTGTCTGGTATCGACATGAAAAAATAGAATTACCCTCAAGACATTTAGGGTTAATTCCCACCGAAGAAATTAGTCATCATCAGCAAATATTTAATCAATTAGCCGATTTAGCTACAGAGAATTTTAACTGGCAATTGCTTAATACATACTTAAAAACTGATAAAAAAGTAGATAAAAGTATTTTTTTTATAAATAATAAATATCAACAATTTAATTTAAAAATTGCCATAGCAAAGGATAAAAGTTTTAGTTTCTACTATCAAGATAACTTAGATATATTAACTTATTTAGGAGTAGAATTAATTAAAGTTAGTCCTTTAGAAGATGAACATTTACCCCCTGATATACAAGGCATTTATTTAGGGGGAGGATTCCCTGAAATTTTCGCTTCTCAATTATCGGCAAATCATTCTTTCAAAGCAAGTGTCAAAGCTATGATTGAAAAAGGTATCCCTACCTATGCAGAATGTGGCGGTATGATGTATTTGAGTCAGGGAATCGAAGATTTTGAGGGTAAACGATGGGATATGGTGGGAGTTTTGCCTCATTTTACCGTAATGAGTCAGAAATTAACTCTTGGCTATCGAGAAGTAAAGACACTTACCCATAATAATTTTCTCAATCTGGGTGATAAGTTAATCGGTCATGAATTTCACCGTGCGATCGACTCTTTTAATCCCTCATCTCCCATGCTAGAATTTAAGGATTACTATAGCCAAAAAATTGTCTCTTATCAAGGATGGCAAAAACACAATATTTTCGCCTCTTATTTACATCTTCATTTTGTTAATTTTTTACCCCAAGTAGAAAAATTTTTGGAGTTTTGTAATCAATTTAAGTCAGGGGTATTTGATTCTAAAAACTTCTATTAAGATGAATCACCCCAATATTTGCAACTCGATTTACAATCTTAGACATCAAAATTGAATTTAATTAAACTACTGGATAACTTTCTGTAAGTTTACATAATTTAAAAATGCTATTTATGTACTTAAGTCAGTATCGTCTCGAAATATGGGGAATGTGCAATTAAATAAAGAATCTTAACAATTGAAACTCGATAAATTTTATAACCTGAGAATAAGCAAACTAAAAACTAATCAAATTTTATGAGTCAAAACCTAATCACAGTCGCCTATATTGGCGCCAGTGCCTTATTTATCCTCAGTTTAGCAGGATTATCCAATCAAGAAACAGCCCAAAAAGGCAATGTTTACGGTATCGCAGGAATGGCGATCGCATTTTTAGCCACAGCTTTAAGTGCAGAAGTAACAAACTATACAACTTTAATCACTGCTATTATTCCTGCGGTGATAGTAGGTGCAATTTTAGCGAGTAGGGTGGCAATGACATCCATGCCTGAGTTAGTGGCAATTTTACATAGTTTTGTCGGTTTAGCCGCCGTGTTGGTGGGAGTAGGTAACTATTTACAACCTGAATCCACTTTAACTGGTGCAGAAGCATTTATCCATGAAATCGAGATTTATGTCGGGGTGTTTATTGGTGCAGTCACATTTACAGGCTCAATAGTTGCTTTTGGCAAGTTAAGGGCTATCATTAGTTCTAAACCTTTGATGTTACCTGCTAGACATTTTCTTAATTTAGGGATGTTGGGTGCAACGATTTATTTCGGTTACGTCTTTCTTAACACCGAATCGGCTTTACAACCCTTACTCATCATGACAGGGATTGCCTGTTTATTAGGTATTCATTTAGTTGCCGCCATTGGTGGCGCGGATATGCCAGTGGTTATCTCTATGTTAAACAGTTATTCGGGATGGGCTGCGGCGGCGGCTGGTTTTATGCTGAATAATGATTTATTGATTATCACTGGTGCGTTAGTGGGTAGCAGTGGAGCGATTTTAAGTTATATCATGTGTAAGGCGATGAATCGCTCTTTTATTAGTGTAATTTTAGGCGGTTTTGGAGAAGGAAGTTCTAATTCTAGCAATTCTGCTCAAAAGCAAGAGGTAGGAGAAGCCATTGCTACCAATGTGGAAGAAGTTGCCGATTTGTTACTCAATGCTAAAAGTGTGATTATCACTCCCGGTTATGGTATGGCAGTTGCCCAAGCTCAACATGGGGTCTCGGAAATTACAAAATTATTGCGCGATCGCAAGGTTAATGTACGTTTTGGGATTCACCCTGTGGCGGGACGTTTACCGGGTCACATGAATGTATTATTGGCTGAGGCAAATGTTCCCTATGACATAGTATTAGAGATGGATGAAATTAATGATGATTTCCCTGATACTGATGTGGTGTTAGTCATTGGTGCGAATGATACTGTTAATCCTAGCGCATTGGAAGATCCTAACAGTGCGATCGCAGGTATGCCTGTATTAGAGGTATGGAAAGCTCAAAACTCTATTGTCATGAAACGTAGTTTAGCCACTGGTTATGCAGGAGTTGATAATCCTTTATTCTATAAGGAAAATACTCGAATGTTTTTCGGCGATGCCAAAGCCAATATTGATGGATTATTAGTCGCTTTAAGGGAGAAAACCAGTAAAGGCAAAACGAATAATAAAGTCCTAGTGACGGCATAATTTATTGGTGTCAACTTTAGCCAAAAAGGCGATCGCAACAATTAAGAGGCGATCGCCATAACATCGAGATCATTATTGACATCACCTGAGTTCGATATGAGAAAAAATAATGAAGACGAGAGGGAGAGAGGAGGAGGAAAATCCTCCGAACTCTGAATTCAGGTGACATCTGGTAAAAAATAACATTTTTTCACCGTATTTCGGGCTAGAAGCCCGAAAATTCAGTCTAAGTCTATTTAACCTTGCTAGTGTTTATATAGGCTTAGAGACGGCTTTGGGCTACGTTGTTTTAAACTAAACGGATCGCACCTTGTCAGAATCATCCAAAAAATTATCTAAATCGAAATCCTCTTCTTCAGAATCATCATCTAAATCAAAATCCAAACTTAAATCATTGTCGTCATCATTATCAGACAATTCTAAGTTAGCTAAAATATCATCATCATCAGAATCAACAGACGCCGATGCACTAGCAGACTCGCTACCATAATCGAAATTAAATTCATCATCCGAATTGCTGATTTCTAATAACTCATCATCCCCAGTTGAAAAATCAGGGGTATCAGAAAACATTTCTAATTCATCTGGAGTTGAAGCAGTTTCGGTTTCACCAAAAGCATCTAAGTTAAAGTCATCTCCTAAATCATCATCAGATACATCCTCCGATGAAGAAAACATATCGATTTCCGTGTCACTGTCATCCATTGCTAAATCGAGGTTAGAATCATCCTGATCGCTAATTTCTTCTAAAGAAAAATCAGGAGTAGCCATTTCACTCTCATTCTCCTCGAAGTCAAAGGGAGATTCCTCCTCATCCTCAATTTCTTCTAAGGAAAAATCAGGGGTAGCAGTTTCACTCTCATTCTCCTCGAAGTCAAAGGGAGATTCCTCCTCATCCTCAATTTCTTCTAAGGAAAAATCAGGGGTAGCAGTTTCACTCTCATTCTCCTCGAAGTCAAAGAGAGATTCCTCCTCATCCTCAATTTCTTCTAAAGAAAAATCAGAGGTAGCAGTTTCACTCTCATTCTCCTCGAAGTCAAAGAGAGATTCCTCCTCATCCTCAATTTCTTCTAAAGAAAAATCAGAGGTAGCAGTTTCACTCTCATTCTCCTCAAAGTCAAAGAGAGATTCCTCCTCACCACTAATTTCCTCAATAGTCAAATCAGGATTATCATTTTCAGCAAAATCTAATAAATTTCCTTCATCTTCTTCCACCGTTTCGAGGGGAGAATAAATTTCCGTCGCTACGAATGCCTCTTCTTCCGTCACACCACTAAAATCAGGAGTTTCTTCTGTGTCAGATTCCCCTAAAATATCATCCATGACTTCAGAAACATACCCTTCATCCACTCTTTCTTCTTGAGAAATAGTTAAAGATTCCGTGTCGGTGAAACTGGCAATTTGTTGATTAAGAGTCTCAACTTGGGATTGGTATTCTGCTATTTCTGCTTGATGATTGTTTTGTAATTCTTCAATTTGAGTTTGAAAAGATTGTTGAAGTTGGGTTTGATATTCTTCAAATTGTTGTTGTTGCTGTTGTAATTGTTGCTCTAGTTCTGCTATCCTACCGGTTAATACTTCGGTTTCGTCAGAATCCGTTTGACTACCTTCTAATTCTGAAATTTGAGCTTGTAAATAGCTGACATTAGATTGTAGTTCACTAACTTGATTTTGATATTCTTGAATTTGATTGCTGTAGCTACCTTCCACCTCAGCAACTTTTTGATTGGCTTCGGCATCATATTCTTGACGTAAAGAAGCAATTAATTCTTGTTTCCGATTTTCAAAGCTGTTTTCGGCTTGACTTAAGGCTTTTCGTTTTTCTTCTTCAAGAGAGGCAACATCGACTTTATCCTTATTTAAAAACCATAATATCGCTGCACCGACAATAAAGCCAATTATTAAACCTAATAAGAGTTGCATTATTTTTTCCTCCGTGTGTTTTTTATATAGAGTTTTTTAATGAGTTTTTATTTATTTTTGGTCTAACAGTATTATATGGATAAATTTAATTTAGTTATTTTTTTTTATAAAATTTAAGTGTTTTTACTTAACTTATAAGCACTATACACTCCTTGTACGTTATACCAATTTAAGAAGATACGGGCAATTTCTAGGGCAAGTTGGGGTTTTCCCCGATTAATTAACCATTGCAATAAAGGTTGCATGGTTTTTTCGTTTAAACTACCGCCAAGTGACAGAATTCCCCATAGTAGTCGATGTAACCATGTCATTTGAATCATCATTTTGACTTCGTAGGTAGGATGTTTTTGATAAAATAGTACCCCCATTTTGCCTCTTTCTATCTCTTTTTCAATTAATTGGGGTATTTGTTCGAGATTGAAGGGAGGATGCCAATGATAACCTACTGCGGAAGGACATTTGATTAATTTTAAGCCCAGTTTTTTAAGTCTAACTCCCAATTCTAAGTCTTCCCATCCATATTGACTAAACATGGTATCAAACATCCCAGCTTGTATTAACCACTTTTTCTTAATGGCTACATTGCCAGTCGCAAAGTAAGCGGCAGAGTAGTCGGTAATTTTATAGGGTTCGGAAGTTGGATTGTCGAAATTGCAAGTGTTGATAACCGCACCATAAGTGAAAATCAAATCAGACTGTAATTTATTTTCGGCAGTAACTAGGGTTTGAGCATGACTTTGTAAAAAGCTATCTGTCACCACTAAATCACTATCAATGAAGATGATGCGATCGCCCTGAGCATTTTCTACCCCTAAATTACGGGCTGCACCCGCCCCTCGATGATTTTGAGTAAATAGGCTAACATGGGGTAAACTGTCTTTTTCTATCTCTAACCATGAAATAGTAGCATCTGTTGATCCGTCGTCCACCACGACAATTTCGTAACCAGAGATTAAGTCTGTGTCAAATTGTTGGTTTTCTAATGCCTTCAGACATTTTTGTAAAATCGGTAAACGATTGTAAGTTGGAATTATGACGCTAAAAAACACAAATAAACCCCAAAAACGACTATATCTAATCCTAATCTATCTGGGAAACAATCGAACCATTAAAAATATGGCGTTGCTGAATTAGGGATTTAGGGGGAAGGGGTGATGAGGTGGTGAGGTGATGAGGGGAAGGGGTGATGAGGGGAAGGGGTGGTGAGGTGATGAGGTGGTGAGGTGATGAGGTGGTGAGGTAATGAGGTGATTTTGCGAGGCAAGTATTACCCCTTTTCCCTGCCTCGTCAAAGGCTTATCACTAATTACTTCACAAATAGGATTCATCCCCTAAATCAGCAATGCCAAAAATACTTAGTTGACTCGTCTATGATAAAATTAGTTCTTTTCTAGTTCTTATATTAAAATAAATGCCCATCGCAACTATTAACCCTACCACGGAAGAAACCTTAAAAATATTTACTCCTTTGACAGCAGGGGAAATCGAAACTAAATTACATCTAGCAGAAACTGCTTATCAAGAATATCGCTTAACTTCCTTTGAGTATCGCCGAGAAAGAATATTAAAAACGGGAGAAATACTGGAGAATAATGCCCGAAAATGGGCGGGAATTATGACTCTGGAAATGGGTAAACCCATCAAACAAGCCGTTGCGGAAATAAATAAATGTGCTTTGGTTTGTCGTTACTATGCCGAAAATGCTGAGTCTTTTTTACAACCAAAAGCGATCGCCTCTGATGCTTCCTATAGTGGCATAAACTATCAACCATTGGGAATTATTTTAGCCGTAATGCCTTGGAATTTCCCTTTTTGGCAAGTTTTGAGGTTCGCAGCACCAGCCCTCATGGCGGGGAATGTGGGCTTGTTAAAACACGCTTCTAATGTGCCTCAATGTGCAGAGGCGATCGCATCTATTTTTCTGGAGGCAGGTTTTCCTGAAGGGGTTTTCCCATCGTTGTTGATTTCCTCTCATCAGGTAGAGGGGGTATTGAGGGATAGGAGAGTCAAAGCTGTCACCCTCACTGGTAGTGAATTAGCAGGAAGAAAAGTGGCTTCGGTGGCAGGAGATGAGTTGAAAAAAAGTGTCTTGGAATTGGGAGGAAGTGATCCTTTTATCGTCACTCAATCCGCTAATCTTGAAGAAGCAGTAAAAGTAGCCGTAACAGCGAGAATGTTGAATAATGGGCAATCGTGCATCGCCGCTAAACGTTTTATTCTTGAAGATGTGATCGCACCTCAATTTACGGAATTATTAGTCAAAGAATACGAAAAATTAAAGATAGGAAATCCTTTTGATGAAACGGTGGATATAGGACCACTAGCGACAGAAACTATCTTAGAAGATATAGTCAAACAAGTCAATGATACCGTAGCCAAAGGGGCAAAAGTTTTGATTGGGGGTAAACCCTTAGAAGGAAAAGGTTACTTTTATCCCCCTACAATTTTGGCAGATATTCCCCCTGACTCTCCGGGGATGAGTGAAGAATTTTTCGCCCCTGTAGCTTTGCTTTTTACATTTACAAACATAGAAGATGCGATCGCCCTCGCTAATAGTACGATTTTCGGCTTAGGCGCATCGGTATGGAGTAACAATCAAGAGGAAATCGATTTAGCCATCAGAGACATAGAAGCAGGGGCAGTATTTATTAATGGTATGGTAAAATCAGATCCCAGACTTCCCTTTGGTGGGATAAAACGCTCTGGTTATGGTCGAGAATTAAGTATAGAAGGGATGCTAGAGTTTATGAATATTAAAACCGTATGGCGAAAATAACATGAGTTAGGAATTAGGAGTTAGGAGTTAGGAATTGGATACAATTTCCTCCCCTTCCCCTCATCACCCCATCACCTCATCACCCCATCACCTCATCACCTCATCACC
>CAYPDC010000011.1:0-52259 GCA_964409355.1 uncultured Cyanobacterium sp. | reverse complement strand
ATTGATTTTATTGTTTTTCAGCACCTTGATTGATTAATCAATCTTAAAAAACCCCACCTGAAACCTGCAACCCGACACCTGAAACCTACCTAAATCAACAATTCTTATATCGAACTGAGGTGATTGTTGGAGATGTCTTCAGTAAAAAAGTGCTAAAGCTCTTACTGTACATAATTTCAATAAACCTACAACCTGAAAACAGAAATGTTTTTAACTAATGCGCAAGATCTCGGTTTACTATGGGTGGAATTTTTTTGATTATTCAAACTCAAATGTGATTAAATGGTATATTTGATGATAGATACATTATTGATATTTTGATTGTGGACTGAATTATGACCTCCCCTTTTACCCCTGAAGAAATCGCCGCCGAAGGTATTAAACTCAATGAATATGACGATATTGTTAACCGCTTAGGCAGACACCCCAACAAAGCTGAGTTGGGGATGTTCGGTGTAATGTGGTCTGAGCATTGTTGTTATAAAAATTCTAAACCTTTACTCTCTCAATTTCCTACTGAGGGCGATCGCATCTTAGTGGGACCGGGTGAAAATGCGGGGGTTGTGGATTTTGGTAATGGTTTAAGGGTTGCCTTTAAAATAGAATCCCATAATCACCCAAGCGCGATCGAACCTTTTCAGGGGGCGGCTACAGGGGTAGGAGGTATATTAAGAGACATCTTTACTATGGGAGCAAGACCGATCGCCCTTCTCAACTCTCTAGGATTCGGAAATCTTGATAATCCTCATACTAAGCGTATTTTTAAAGGGGTTGTAGAAGGAATATCACATTATGGTAACTGCGTTGGAGTACCCACCATTGGGGGGGAAGTTTACTTTAACAGTGCCTATCGGGGAAATCCCCTCGTTAATGCCATGGCCATCGGACTGATGGAAACTGATGAAATCGTCAAAGCAGGGGCTTCTGGGGTAGGAAATCCCGTTTTATACGTTGGTTCAACTACTGGTAGAGACGGTATGGGAGGAGCAAGTTTTGCTAGTGCCGAATTAACCGATGAATCTATGGACGATCGCCCCGCCGTACAAGTGGGTGATCCCTTTTTAGAGAAATCTTTGATTGAAGCCTGTTTGGAGTCATTTAAAACTGGAGCTGTAGTATCTGCACAAGATATGGGAGCGGCAGGGATCACTTGTTCTACCTCAGAAATGGCGGCTAAAGGCGGTTTAGGTATTGAATTAGACTTAGACAAAATCCCCGCCCGGGAAACGGGGATGATTCCCTATGAGTATCTCCTGTCAGAATCTCAGGAAAGAATGCTCTTTGTGGCACAAAAAGGACGAGAGCAGGAATTAATTGATATATTTGAAAGATGGGGACTCCATGCCGTAGTGGCAGGAGAGGTGATCGCAGATCCCATTGTGCGTATTTTCCATCAAGGGCAAATCGCCGCCGAAGTGCCTTGCATGGCTTTAGCGGAGAATACCCCCGTTTATCATCAAGAATTGATCAAGGAAGCCCCTGAGTATGCCCAAAAAGCATGGACTTGGCATGAGTCAGCATTGCCTGAATGCTCGAAAGAAGGAGTAAAGGGTCAAAAATGGGGTGAAATCCTTTTAACGCTCCTTGATAGCCCTTCGATCGCCTCTAAACGATGGATTTATCGCCAATACGATTACCAAGTACAAAACAATACCATCATTCCTCCCGGTGGTGCGGATGCGTCAATTATTCGGGTGCGCCCCCTTAACGGTAAACCTGAGTTAGCCACTACTGGTATCGCCGCCACCACTGATTGTAATTCCCGTTATACCTATCTTGATCCCTATTTAGGGGCGAAATTAGCCGTAGCCGAAGCCGCCCGTAATCTCTCTTGTGTGGGGGCAGAGGCGATCGCAATTACCGATAATTTGAACTTTGGTAGCCCTGAAAAACCCGTTGGTTATTGGCAATTACACCATGCCTGTCGAGGTATTTCTGAGGCTTGTAAGGA
Source organism: uncultured Cyanobacterium sp. (assembly GCA_964409355.1). Classification (GTDB taxonomy): domain Bacteria; phylum Cyanobacteriota; class Cyanobacteriia; order Cyanobacteriales; family Cyanobacteriaceae; genus PCC-10605. The sequence goes on along the minus strand of CAYPDC010000011.1, from coordinate 50,308 downwards.
GTTTAAAACCCCAGTTACAGGGGGGAATGTTTCTCTCTATAACGAAACCGTTGACAGTGACGGCAGTCCGCAACCTATCTATCCCACCCCTGTCATTGGTATGGTGGGTTTAATTCCAGACATTAATCATATCTGCGGACAAGGATGGCAAAAAGAGGGGGATATTATCTACCTATTGGGTAAATTTAACCCCAGTTTAGGTGCATCGGAGTATTTAGAGATTATTCATGATACCGTTGCTGGAAAACCGCCAGAATTGGATTATGAGTTAGAAAAAGCGGTGCAATCTGTCTGTTGTGAGGGGATTCGATCGGATTTAGTCAAATCTGCCCATGATTGTGCGGAAGGAGGTATTGCTACTGCCTTAGCAGAATGTTGCATTAGTGGAAAATTAGGTTGTGATGTCATCCTTTTAACGGGAGATAATCGCCTTGATACCATGCTATTCGGAGAGTTAGCTAGTTTAATTCTCGTTTCTGTGTCTGGTGAAAATCAAGAGCAATGGGAAACTAAATTAACGGCAAAATTAGGCAATAATTGGCAAAAAATCGGGGTTATTAAGGGTAATTCTCTAGTTATCAATAATCCTGCACAAAATCTTATTACCCTCGATGTTAATACTATCGCTGATACTTGGGGCGGCGCGATCGAACGCCGTTTATAAATAAATAGGGAGAAAACGGATAGTGAATTTGATAGAATTCTAGCATAATTACAGTGCGATCGGATCGTTAGGAGCAAGATACCTGAGTTTGATGTCAAAAACTTCGTAAAATAAGGCATTGAGGTTTATAGTTACCCTGATGATGTTAATGTTTAACCAAAATAAGTTCCAAATTACCGCCATTATTGCCATGAGTTTAGATGGTAAGATTGGCATCGATGTCAATATGAGGGCAACTTTTACTTCTCCCAATGACTTTCATCATTTAGAAACTCAAGTATCTTTATGTGATGCGGTGATTTTTGGGGCAAATACTCTCAGAGCTTATGGTACAAGTTTATCAATTAAAGATTCCGATTTATTAAGGCAAAGGGAAGCACGACAACAACCGCCCCAACCGTTACACCTAGTTTGTTCACCTTCTGGTAATCTACAACCTGAATGGGCTTTTTTTTCTCAACCGTTACCTCGTGGCTTAATTACGACTCAAGAAGGGTTGCATCAATGGCAGGAAAACCTAAAGGCTTTTTCTCTCAAAAATGTTTTAAATGTCCATGAAAATAAGCTAAAATCACTGTTAAATATAGATAATCAGCCTTATTTTCATCATGTTTTTACATTAGAATCATCGCAGATTAACTGGACATATTTCCTGAAAAAAATACAATATTTAAACTTAAATAAAATTGCTATTTTAGGAGGGGGTAATTTAATATCATCCTTCTTAAAAGAGGGTTTAATTGATGACTTATGGGTAACTATTTGTCCTTTATTGATAGGTAGTGTCAATGCTCCTAGTTTTTTATTATCTTCTGTTTTAGATAATTTATCTTTACCTATTAGTTTAAAGTTGTTAGAAGTGAAAAATATTGAAGAAGAAATCTTTGCTCATTATGTTATTTTGTATAATTAGAAAATCAATTATAGCAATCAGGAATCAGTCATGAGAACATAATACTATCTGCCCTCACCCCCAACCCCTCTCCCAGAGGGCGAGGGGAGAATCGTTTTCCATTAAAATCTCACAAATCATTCCTGATTGCTATATTTTGAAAAAAAGTGCGCATTTTTGGCAATTTTTACTTAAAAACTGAGCATTTTTTACTAAGTTTTATTTAAAACAACCTTTGTATTATGTATTAATATAAAGCCTCGAAACCTTGATTTTTGTGACTTATTCACTCTTCCCTTTTCCCTCTTCCCTCTCTTCATCAAAAAACTTTTTCAGCAAACCCTAAGCAGTATTCTGGCATGGTTTATTTCGTAATCGGCTATTTTTCCTTTCTTGGTTAGCTGCTCGAGTTCAGTTCTTTTGGAGTCTGCTAGAGCTACAATATATTTTTATTCGGCATTTTTTTGTCTGAAGGAGGAAGTAGAACGAGTCTCCGAAGAATTAATATTTGAGAGAGTATGGCGCGGACCAAAATTTTTTAAGTTTGCCTGTCTGCTAGTATTGGCGGCAAGTATCGCCACATTTGGGCTTTTGGGGGACTCCGTAGCGGTTATAATTGGTGCGATGATCGTTGCTCCTTTGATGTTACCGATCATGGGTTTGGCTTTCAGTGTGAGCATTGGAGATCAGGGCAAAATTGTCAGCACAATGCTTGTCAGCTTTGCAGGGATTGCCATGGCGATCGGGGTGGGATTCATCCTGACACTGCCCATCGCCGAAGTCACCGAGCCGGATGCAATTCAGCAGATTATGATCCGTACATCACCCCATTTAATCGATCTATCTGATCGTCACTAATAAGATTTCCTCCAGAACCTATGCCCTTGCACAAGAATGACTAGACGGTTCAGGGTATCGTCTTCTGAGGGTTGATGCTGAAACGGCGGACAGAACAGTAAATCTCCTCCTCTTGGGAGACGGAGAAATTCCCCCTCTGAGTAAGTTTGAAGAACAAGTCAAGGATCTTCTTTTAGGCAGAACCATCCGTGTGAAAGTAGTTGAATCACAGACAATCTACATAGGTAAATAGTTCCTGCAAAATAACCTCAGAAACTGCCTTATAGTAACGCTTTCAGCTACTAACTATGAGTTTTAGTTTCTGAAGAGTAATGAGTGAAGAAATTAACGTTTTCTACCCTAAAAAGGTAGATAAATTAAGCTAAAATAAGTTAGTTATAAATATCAGTAAAAATCAATGAACTTCCATACAATAATTTTAAGAGAAAGTAAAAAATGTTGGGTTTCATTATGTTTAGAGAATGGTTTAGTGGCACAGGGTGAAACTCAACAACAAGCTATTGATAAACTTCAAGAAGCGATCGCCTCCTTTGAAGAAATTTATCAATCTGAAAATAATATTTATTCATCTCCTCTCTCAATTAAGGAATTACATGAATTTTTAACCATAGAAGAAGAAACGGATATTTACGAATTGAGGAAAGTATATGCCTAAAAATATACCTTCTCTCAAACCTAAAGAACTAAGTGAAGTACTCACATTCGCTTCGCTGAAATGTGAGCTTCTCGTCTCATCTGCCAACGCTTTACCATACTCCGAACTAAATCTAAGTATTGTCGAGTCTTACTCAGCATCTCTGCCTATTTCTAGGCTTTATGGCTTTCGCCAACCCGAGCAGGAAACCGCCTTCCGCAGTTCCATAGAATACAAATTCTATTCGCTTCTCAACCATGTCCATAAAAACTTGTTCAGAGGGTCAGTGGGTTGATTGCTTCCCCGATCTACCGCTAGTAGTTCGCAACCCTTTTAGTCGGTCGGGTGGGTCAATGACCAGCTATATTATAACACGTTAGGACTCGTTTTCATCCCTAGTTCGTTCCACTGAAACTAGGGACTTCTCACTCGTATCCATTAAAATTTTAGAAAAAGCAGGGTGTAAATATTATCGAGAAGGAAAAGGAGATCATCGTTTATACTTTCGTGAATTTGAGGGAAAAAAAAGAGTTGTTCCCATTGATATAGGTGCAAAAGAAATGTCTCCTCCTTATGTATTAAGGATTTTCAGACAATTTGGCTTCACAGATAATGAAATAGAAATCTTAATTAAATAAATAATATTTCATATTGGCGATCCTAATAAGTACAATCTGGGGCTGTGGGATCGTTTTTTTTAATAATCATTGTTTTAATAACCCCTAAAGGAGTTACTACGATCGTACGATCGAAATAAGAATATATTATGAATGTTGGCTTAATTGTTGGGCTATTTGTTTGGCAAAATAGGTTAAAATCAAATCCGCACCTGCTCTTTTCATACTGGTAAGGGTTTCTAACACTACTTTATCTTCATCAATCCATCCTCTTTGACTGGCGGCTTTTATCATGGAATATTCGCCACTAACGTTATAGGCGACTACGGGTAAATTGGTATAGTCTCGCACCCGTCGAATAATATCTAAGTAGGCTAAAGCTGGTTTAATCATTACCATATCTGCACCCTCTTTAATGTCTAAGGCGACTTCTTTAATCGCTTCTTTACCGTTGGCGTAATCCATCTGATAAGTTTTTTTGTCTCCAAATTTTGGTGCTGATTCTAAAGCATCTCGAAACGGTCCATAATAAGCTGAGGCATATTTTGCTGAATAGGCTAGGATTCCTGTATTTATCCAGCCTTCCTCATCCAATGCTTTTCTAATTGCCCCAATTCTACCATCCATCATATCGGAAGGGGCAACCATATCCGCCCCAGCCTCAGCATGGGATAACGCCATTTTTACCAATACTTCCACAGTTTCATCATTCAATATTTCTCCATCTTTAACAATACCATCATGGCCGTAAGTAGAGTAAGGATCAAGGGCAATATCGGTAATTACTGTTAATTGTGGTATTTTTGCTTTAATAGCTTTAACGGTACGTTGTACTAAACCATTAGGATTATAACTTTCTTTACCTTCGTTGTCTTTTTTTTCATCAGCAATTAATGGAAAAAGTGCGATGGCATTTATGGCTAAATCAAAAACTTCTTGTAATTCTAAAAGTAATAAATCGAGGGAAAAACGATAACAATTCGGCATGGAGGGGATTTCTTCTTTGATGTTTTCCCCTTCTATCACAAATACTGGATAAATTAAATCATTGATAGTCAGATGGTTCTCTTGTACCATCGATCGAAGTGATTCTGTACTGCGTAAACGTCTTGGGCGATGTAATAGTGAAGACATAAAATAAAATGATAATCGTTATCAATATTTTAGCAATAGGAGGGAAGTTTTGTCATAAAGTATTATTTTAGGTGTTCTTTAGGGAGCGATCGCACCGATTAAGCCATCTTGATTGAATTTTAGGAATTATTGGATATATCTATTGTTATTAATGGGATTATTCACAGTTTTAAAAGGGTAAATCAGCTAGGATAAATAAATTTTTTTCTTCTTTTTTCACGAGACAATTATTTAATTCTTGTAAAATATTTTGTTGATCTAAATTTTTGCCAATTAAGACTAATTGATTTTCTGGTTCTGTTGTCCAATCTTCTTCCTTTAAGTCATAACGAGGGCCGCTTAACTGAAAAATATGTCTGGCATTGCTAACATTAAACCATAATATTCCTTTTGCCCTAAATACTTCTTCAGGCATTATTTCTGCGAGAAAATGCTCAAATTTTTCTATATCAAAGGGGCGATCGCACCTAAAAGAAACATAAGTAAAACCTTCATTTTTTAGGTGATTATTACTATATTTTTCATGATTTTTTCTAAAGTCTTGAATTTGGCTTTTATAATGAGATTCTTTAGTTAAATGAATATCTAAAATTAAGGCTAAAGGCACTTGAGAAAATTGACTATCTAAAATTCTTGCTCCTTCTTTTTCATCCCTAATTAATGCCTCTAAATCTCGTAATTTTTTTTCATTTACTAAGTCAGTTTTATTCAAAATAATCAAATCTGCATAACGAATTTGATTTAAAGCTACTTCACTGTCAAAATGCTCATAAGTAAAACCTTCCGCATCCACCACAGTGATAATAGAATCAAGACGAGTTAAAAACTTTAATTCAGTACCTAAAAAAGTGAGAATAATAGGAAGAGGTTCGGCTAATCCAGTGGTTTCAATAATTAGATAATCGACTTTATCTTCTCTTTCTAAAACTTGATAAATAGTATCAACTAAATTATCATTAATGGTGCAACAAATACAACCATTTCCCAACTCAATCATATTTTCATCAATGGAGATTAATAATTGAGCATCAATGTTAATATCTCCAAATTCGTTCACTAAAACAGCAACGTTTAATCCCTCCCTATTTTGTAAAATATAGTTTAATAATGTGGTTTTACCACTGCCTAAAAATCCTGTGATTATGGTTACAGGCAATCCCATTTTTGGGATATTTGGCAGAGCATCCGATAGGTTCATTGTTAGGTTTTTCATCATTGATTAATCAATATTATTTTTGTTAATTTTAAAAGATAAAACATGATTTTAATAGGCTCTTTAATTCCTCTTTTTTTAGGTTTTTGCCTATAAAAACTAATTGATTTTTTGGAGGAGTTTGCCACTGTTCATCATGGATGGTAAATCTTGTACCACTGAGGTGAAAAATATGTTTAAATTCACTGTCTTCAAACCATAAAATACCTTTTGCTCTAAATACTTCTTTTGGTAGTTTATTATCTAAAAAATATTGAAATTTCCTAATACTTAAAGGTCGATCGCACTCAAAAGAAAGAGAAACAAAACCATCGTTTTCTAAGTGATGAGAATGATCATGATGGTGATGATGTTCGTGATCATGATCATGGTTATTAGGCTGTTTTTCTCCATTAAAATACTGTTCCGATTCAAATAATCCAACACTCAAAATTAGGGGGAGAGGTGCTTGAGAATTAGTGGTTTTAATAATTCTAATTCCTTCCTTTAAATTAGTAATTTTGCTTTCAATTTTTTGAATCCTATTCACCTCAACTAAGTCGGTTTTATTAAGTAAGACTATATCCGCATAAGTGAATTGACTAATTACCGCTTCACTATGCTCAAATTTATCTAAACTAAAGTTTTCACAATCAGCTAAAGTGATAATAGAATCTAAACGGGTTTTTGATCTTAAATTAGTAGCTAAAAAAGTAAGAGCAATAGGTAAAGGATCGGCTATTCCTGTGGTTTCTACTATTAAGTAATCTACCTTTTTCCCTCGATTTAAAATTTTATCCACCGTAGCAATTAAATCTTGATTAATGGTACAACAAATACAACCATTATTTAATTCTACTATATTATCTTCTGTGGCAATAATTAAATCGTGATCGATGCCAATCTCCCCAAATTCATTGACTAAAACTGCAATTTTTAACCCTTCTTGTTGGCTTAATATATGGTTTAATAGGGTAGTTTTACCACTTCCTAAAAATCCAGTGATAATTGTTACTGGTATGGGATTGTCAATAGTTTGATTCATAATTTATACTTTTATTAAGGTCAACTTAGGCACATTTTATATCTCGGTTGCTCGATATTTTTAAATCTATACAGGGAATTTTATCTTCTAAGAGTATGTGAGGACTACAACCATTGTAAACTTCTAATTTGGCAGTTTTTGGGGCATAGAACAAAAAATTTTCTTGGGGGAAAATAATTTTTTCTAAAAACCAATAATTAATATTACTTATTTTGATAATTTGTGCTTGTTTACACCTATTTTTATAGTTAACAAAATCCAGTTATTTTTGATTAGTGATAAACTCATTTTTACCTCATAAAATATCATTAAATTTCACCTTATGTGCGATCGCATCTGCTAATTTTTGTTTTAAATCAGGGAGACTGATTGAACCTAAATCACCAAATTTTCGCACCCTAACACTTAAATTATTCTGAGCAAATTCTTTTTGTCCAATAATTGCCACTAAAGGGATTTTTTCTAATTCTGCAAGGCGAATTTGTTTCCCCAATCTCTCTCCACTTTGATCAATTTCCACTCGATAACCCTCTTGTTTCAAATCTTGGGCTATTTGATGAGCATAGTTTCTTTGTTCGTTGCTGACAGGTAACAAGCGAATTTGAGTTGGTGCTAACCATAGGGGAAAATCTCCTGCATAATTTTCAATTAAAATCCCGAAAAAGCGTTCTAATGAGCCAAAAATCGCCCGATGAATCATAATTGGTCGTTGACGAGTACCATCTACAGCTACATATTCGAGATCAAATCGCTCAGGTAAATTAAAGTCAACCTGAATAGTCGAACATTGCCACATTCTACCGATGGCATCTTGGATTTTGAGATCAATTTTTGGTCCATAAAAAGCACCCCCGCCCTTATCTTCGATATAATTCCATTGTTTTTGATTTAAAGCGTTAATCAATGCCTGAGTAGCTAAATCCCATACATCATCACTACCGACAGATTTTTCAGGGCGAGTAGAGAGGTTAATTTCATAGTTGCTAAAGCCAAAATCCGATAATATTTTCTCCGTTAAGTTCAAAACTCCTAAAATTTCTTCGGTAATTTGTTCCGGTAAGCAGAAAATATGAGCGTCATCTTGAGTAAAACCCCTCACCCGCATTAAACCGTGAAGAACACCTGATCTCTCATAACGATAAACTGTGCCTAATTCCGCCCATCGCAGGGGAAAATCTCGATAGGAATATAACTCTTGTTTGTAGGTTAAAACATGGAAAGGGCAATTCATCGGTTTAATTTGATAGGTTTGATGTTCAACTTCCATAGAATCAAACATATTTTCTCGATAAAAGTCCCAATGCCCAGAGGTTTTCCACAAATCCAAGTTAGCCACATGGGGGGTATAAAGCAGTTGATAATCAGCTTCTAAATGGGCTTTGCGCCAATAATCTTCGATGAGATAACGCATCATTGCGCCTTGAGGATGCCAAAAAACTAACCCCCCTCCTGCATCTTCTTGAATACTAAAGAGTTTTAATTCCTTGCCTAGTTTACGATGATCTCGTTTTCTCGCTTCTTCTTTTTGGGTGAGATATTCCTGCAATCTTTGGGGTGTTTCCCACGCAGTGCCGTAAATTCTTTGTAATTGGGGTTTGGTTTCATCTCCTCGCCAATACGCCCCCGCTACGGTTTCTAAAGTAAAGGCTTTTGGATCAATTTCTCCCGTAAAATTAAGGTGAGGTCCTCGACACAAATCCCACCAACATACTCTCCCAAAATCTGGACTGCCAATCCAATAACGGGTAATGGTTTCTTCTTCGGGAATACTATCTAATATTTCCAGTTTATAATTTTCCCCTAGTTGTTCTATTTCGGCTTTGATTTCCCCTCTTTCTACCACTTCTTTGATAATTGGGAGGTTAGCTTTGATGATTTCTCTCATTTTCGCTTCTATTCTCTCTAAATCTTCTGGAGTAAAGGAGGAGGTGCGATCGCACAACGCCGTTTCATGATCGAAATCATAGTAAAACCCTGTGTCTGTGACAGGACCGATCGTTACTTTAGTTTCGGGATATAAACTTTGTACCGCCATGGCTAAAACATGGGCGCAAGTGTGACGGATTCTCTCTAACTTTAAGGTTTCATTTAACTGGGGGACAATTTTATCAATCATATTTTAGTGATAAATGTTAAAATGATAATCATTATCAATATACTTTAACAGAAACAACCTCATTTAATTGTTGTTAAGATTTAATTCGAGATAAGACAATTATTAGACATCTCCAGAAAACGGGCTAGAAGCCCGAAATAGAGTCTTTAAAATTAACTGATTATTATAAGGACTATACAAACTATAACTAGCTTGATGGGGTATTTTGCCCACATTCCCCACACCAATAATTTTTTTCTCTTTCACCTCCTTGCTATAACTATTTTGATGATCTAAAGTCATTACCGTTGAGGTTATATTCCCCTGTTGTAACTTATATTCATATAAAAGGTGCGATCGCCCTGAAAAAAGATAATTAACATTCATCCGTTGTAAACGATCTAAAATTACCCAAGGGGAAGTATCAGGAGTTAAAGCCTCACTCACACTAACAGTGCTACCATGAATTAAAAGACAATCAAACTCCACAAAACCAAAATCCAAGTTTCGTAACCATTCGACTGTTTCACGGGAGACACAATCCCATAATTTTTTAGTGACATCAACCCCAAATAGATCAATCAATTCCGTAGGTTCTGCGGTAGAATGTAACCCATGAAGAATTAAACATTGCTCTTCCCACCAACCACGACATACATGAGGGGTTAACTCATAACTAGGGGGGTTAATTATCCTCTCAATAACCCTTTCATTGTCCGAGGTAATACCCACCACATCACCTAAGATATATATATCCTCAATGGGGTAGTTTTGTTGATAAATGTCTTTTAAAACTGCCTCGTAAGCCTTTAGATTGCCTTCAATTCCGCTTAAAATTGCCCACATTTTTTTAGTGAATAGTTGATAGTGAATAGTTGATAGGGAGAAAGGGAGAGGGAGAGAAAATTTTTTGATTCTTAATTCTTAGAGTTATCCATGAAAATAATGAGCCATTTATTTTATTGTTCAATAATCGCTTTAGCAGATTTAAGCTATAAGCCTTGTCAATTTATTGCAAGGCGGTTAATGATGTAAATTTATAAATCTTTAATTACTATTGGATCATTTGTTATTTGGTATTCTCTTAATCCTTAATTCTTAATTATCGTTGACAAACATGGGTTGCATCTTCCGCTTTTTCAGCAAACTCTAAACCTCTAGCCAAGCGCCATGCAAAAATCGGCGGTAAACCTTTTTCGATAATATCCCGACAAGTTGACTGATAGTCATACTCTACCTCCCTTAAAATTACCTCCTCCGTTTCTTTGTTGTATATCACATAGGTTGCATTTGGTCTTCCGTGACGAGGTTCACCAACTGAGCCTACATTGATAATACGTTTTAAGGGAGTGTTAAACTGTCTTTCTTGAGTAGATTCTATAGTCGGTTGCTCAATTTTTATTTGTAACATCCCTTCTGTTAAATTCCGAACATAAGGAATATGGGTATGCCCGCAAAATAAAACATCCGCATCGCTACTTAAAACCCGCTCTAAGGCAGTAAAAGCATCCATTTCGGGCAAAATGTATTCATGATTGCTGTTAGGGCTACCATGAGCAAAACAAAGGTTATTAAGTTTGAGAGTATGAGGTAATTCAGCTAAAAATTGACGATTTTCCGCAGTAATTTGTTGATTTGTCCATTCATGGGCGATTACACCTCTTTTTTCTGCTAATAAAGAAGGATAGCTACATTCACAGGAATTTAACCCTTCTACTATATCTTCATCCCAACAACCCTGCACTGAAGGAATTTGTAACTCTCGAATTTTATCCACAATTTCGTTAGGGTGAGGTCCATATCCCACTAAATCCCCTAAACTGTAGATAGCGTCACAGTGATTCGCTTCAATATCTTTTAACACTGCCTCAAATGCAGGTAAATTAGCGTGAAGACAAGACATAACGGCAATTTTCATGATATTTTCTCCTTCTATTTATTTTCTTGACATCTAATTACTAGAATTAAAAGGGGTATATTGCCCTCCTAAACCTTCCACAATAGTCTTAGTATTACTAATTAACATTTTTTGATAAGACTCTCCTTCTGTGCCTTTTTCTCCTAAACCGTCTGCATATAACTCTTGTGGTGAAACTTGCACATTCGCTTCTTTTGCCACCGTTTCAATTAACTTTGGATTTACCGAACTTTCAGCGAAAATAGTGGGTACTTGAGTTTTTTTAATATCTTTGACTAAATTTCCTACAGTACCAGCACTAGGGGATTCCTCCGTACTCAAGCCTGATAAAGCTCCTTGAAAATCGATGTCATAGGCAGTAACGTAATAACCGAGGGCATCATGGGTAGTAACTAATTTACGTTTTTCTGGGGGAATGGTGGCAATTTCTACTCCTATCCATTGATCTATTTTACCTAATTCTGTGGTGATTTGATTCGATCGAGTTTGATAGGTTTGTGCTAAATCTGGCTGTAGTTGAGTCAATCCTTGAGTAATTACCTCAATCATTGCCATCCCATTTTTGGGATCATGCCAGACATGAGGATCGGGGACTTTTTCTTCGCTACCATGTTCATGATCGTGTTCATGATCATGATCTTTTTCTTCGCTACCATGATCATGATCGTGATCTTCTTCTCCGTGACTATGCTCACTAGCCATAATCGGATTTGGCACTGCCTGTTCATGAACGGCAATTTTTGGGTTACTATTGCTAGTAGCTTTGATTAATTTAATGAGGTTAGGATCGAAATTATAACCGCCGTAAAAAACTAAATCAGCATTTTCGATCGATTGTCTATCTTCAGGGGTAGGCTGATAAACATGAGGATCAATTCCCGGTCCGACTAAACATTTCAAGTTTACCGTATCTTGTGCTACTTGCTCCGTAAGATCACATAAAACGCTAGTAGTTGCTACCACCAAAGGAAGATTTTCCGATGAAGTTTCCGCCGTTGTTTCTACATTTTGAGAAGGAGTACAACCCCATAAACCGATAAAAATAGTCAAAATACCCAATTTTCTTAACATAGTTACTTGTTTAATCTAAAATAATGATAATCATTCTCATATTAAGTATATGTTAGAAGTAAAGCATTTAGTTGTCAACTATCGAGGCTTAATGGCAGTTGATAACATTAGTTTTTGTTTATTGCCGGGGGAAATCGTGGGAATTATTGGGCCAAATGGGGCGGGGAAAAGTACACTTTTAAGGGCAATTCTAGGTTTAATTCCCGTAGAAAAAGGCATTGTTAAATTTCATTCTCGCACTTTGTCGGGACAATTAAAACAGGTGGCATATATTCCCCAAAGAGCGCAAATTGACTGGGATTATCCCATCACCGTAGAAAATGTTGCAATGATGGCGAGAATACGTCATACAGGGTTATTTCGTTCCTATTCTCGTCAATCTAAGCTAATTGTTCAAAATGCTTTAGAAAGGGTGGGAATGTGGGAATTGAAAAACCGCCCCATTGGGCAGTTATCAGGGGGGCAACAACAGAGGGTATTTTTAGCCCAAGCATTGGCACAAGAAGCCGATTTATTTTTATTTGATGAGCCATTTGTGGGAGTTGATAAGAAAACGGAAGCAATGCTTTTTGAGGTATTTGATGAGCTTAAATCTGAAGGCAAAATTTTATTAGTGGTGGGGCATGAATTAAGGGAAACCACGAGAGAATACGATCGATTTTTGTTAATTAATAAGACTTTAATTGCCGATGGTACTCGTCAAGAAGTTATTACTGCTACTAATATCCAAAAAGCCTATGGTGATAATGTAATTTTCTTAGAAGGTAATGCTAAAAATGACTAATTTTATCGATATAATTGTTGAACCTTTACAGTTTGAGTTTATGAGAAATGCTCTAATTATAATTATTTTTTTAGGGGTTTTGTGTGCTGTAACAGGAAGTTATTTAATTGTTCAAAGAATGGGATTATTAGGAGATGTGATTGCCCATGCCGTGTTACCCGGATTGGCGATCGCCTTTTATTTAGGGATAGATATATTTTTAGGTGCATTTATTTCGGGAATATTTAGCACCTTAATAATTGCTTGGATAAAAGAAGAATCAAAGATAAAAATAGATGTAGCAATGGCATTAGTTTTCTCTGGTTTTTTAGCATTAGGAATTATGTTAATTACCCTTTTAAAAAGTAGAATAGATTTGCATAGTTTTCTCTTTGGCGATATTTTAGTCGTCACAGGGAATGATGTTTTAAGAACTTTAATAATTACTATTTTTGTCCTAACATTTATCAAACTATTTTATAAAGAATTACTATTTTATACCTTTAATCCTTTAGGCGCTCAAGCGGTAGGTTTACCCGTAAAATGGCTTAATTTAATGCTCATTTCTGCCATAACTTTAACCATTATTGCTAGTATGCAAGGAGTAGGAGTTGTGTTAGTGGTTTCTCTGTTAATTGCACCTAGTATTACTGCTTATTTATTAGTTAAAGAATTACATCAAATGATGATTTTAGGAGGCGTTTTTGGAAGTATTAGTGGGATAATTGGCATCTATTTAAGTTATTATTTAAACGTACCTTCAGGAGCTTCGATCGTGCTTGTGGCAAGTATTTTATTTCTAATCGCTTTATTATTTAGTCCGAATCAAGGTATTTTAACTCGTCCTGAAATGCTATATAAATTACAAAATATTTTTATCAAAAGAATCAAATTTTAGGAGAGAATTTATTTTGTATCACGCAAAGTCGCAAAGGCGCAAAGAAGTTCGCTAAGTTTTTTTTAGGAGTAGGAGGTTTTTATGAATGAGAATGAAATTGCAAGGGTAATTATTGATGTAGCTTACAATATTTACGTTGAATTAGGTTCTGGATTATTAGACTCATCGTTCGCTCAAATAAAATAAGATAATGGGCAAATAAAGGTTAAAATTGAGAATTTATTGCCACCTCACGGTAATCGCAAGGGATTGAGTTCTGGTCAACTAGCTGTGTTGTTACTAACGTATATTGTAAGTGAAGCAGACCATCGCCTTTGGAGTTGCCACGATTATATTCACATGAGCAAATGGGAATCAAGCCCAAATTAAGTCGGAAGCCGTATGCGGTGAAAGTCGCACGTACGGATTTAACAGAGAGGTGCGGTGGATAATACCACCCATCGACTCTACCTAATTGGCGGTTAGAATCCCTACCTTCTGCGTAGCAAGGTAGGGTTCTTCAATATAGCTACGGTAAAGAAGCAAAAAAAAGAAAACTTGGTAATCCGTCAATTTATCAATAAAATTACTATTACATTTAGTTGAATTTATTATTAATGAGCAGTATATTTGGAAAATTATTTACTATTTCAACCTTTGGGGAGTCCCATGGCGGTGGAGTTGGCGTCATTGTCGATGGTTGTCCTCCTCGCATTGAAATTACTACCGAGGAAATCCAAGCAGAATTAAATCGCCGTAAACCCGGACAAAGCAAAATTACTACTCCTCGCAAAGAGGAAGATTTGTGCGAAATTATCTCGGGGGTTTTTCAAGGTAAAACTTTGGGTACACCTATTTCTATCTTAGTCAGAAACAAGGATGCCCGTTCTCAAGATTACGATGAAATGGCGGTGAAATATCGCCCTTCCCATGCGGATGCTACTTATGACGCTAAATATGGTATTCGTAATTGGCAAGGGGGTGGGCGTTCCTCCGCCCGAGAAACTATTGGTAGGGTGGCAGGAGGTGCGATCGCAAAAAAAATCTTACATCAAGTGGCAGGGGTAGAAATCATTGCCTATGTGAAAACCATTAAAGATATTAGTGCTAATATTAATCAAGCAACTGTCACTCCAAAAGACGTAGAAAGTAATATAGTTAGATGCCCAGATGCGATCGCCGCAGAAAAAATGATTGAATTAATTGAGCAAATTAGAGGGGAAAAAGACTCTTTAGGGGGTGTCGTGGAATGTGTCGTCAGAAACGTACCAAAAGGATTAGGAGAGCCGGTGTTCGATAAATTAGAAGCGGATTTAGCCAAAGGGATTATGTCTTTACCGGCAACAAAAGGCTTTGAAATTGGTTCAGGTTTTGAGGGTACATTATTAACCGGTAGTCAACACAATGACGAATTTTACCTTGACGAAGTGGGAAACACTCGAACTAAAACCAATCGCTCAGGAGGTATTCAAGGAGGAATCAGTAATGGTGAAAATATCATTTTAAGAGCGGCATTTAAACCCACTGCCACCATTGGAAAAGAACAAAATACTGTCACCAAAAAAGGTGAAGAAACGGTATTAGCGGCAAAGGGAAGACATGATCCGTGTGTATTACCTAGAGCAGTACCTATGGTAGAAGCAATGGTTGCTTTAGTATTATGTGATCATTTATTACGTCACCATGCTCAATGTGATCTGAGTTTGGATTTCGGCGTGAGGAAACTTTCTTCTTGATAGGAGAATCTCCGCCTCACAAGGGCGGGTTTTTAGAGAATTTTGTAATGTACTCAACCGAACTCATTTTGTACGGTTTTCCTCCCTTGTCCACCCTTAACGACTTCGTAAAAAAACTATTCCTATAATTATTTGCATGACAGAGGGGAGAATCCAAATCTGATTTATCCTAAAATCAGGCAACTTAAAGCTAAAATATGAAGAATAGTTAAGTAAGGAGTCAAGGTTAAGGTGAAAAAAATAGTCATTGTCGGTGGCGGTTTCGGTGGTTTATATACTGCACTCAAATTGACTCAATTTATTTGGGAAAGAGAGTCTAATCCTGAAATTATTTTAATCGATAAGAACGATCGCTTCTTATTCTCACCGTTATTATACGAATTAATTACCGAAGAAATGCAGAGTTGGGAAATTGCTCCTGCTTATGTTGAATTGTTAAGTAATACGTCTATTCGTTTTATTCAGGATACCGTTACCGATATTAACCCGACTTCTCAACAAATATCCCTCAAAAATCACGACAGTTTGAACTATGATTATTTAGTGATGGCATTGGGGGGCAAAACTCCCACTAATCAAGTATCTGGCGCGTCAGAGTATGCCATTCCTTTCCGCACTTTAGAAGATGCCTACAAAGTAAAAGAAAAATTGAGAATACTGGAAAATTCTGATACCGATACTATTAGAGTTGTAGTGGTTGGAGGCGGTTATAGTGGGGTAGAATTGGCTTTAAAAATAGCCGATAGATTAGGAAATAGAGCTAAAATAAGGATAGTCGATCGCAACTTAGAAATTCTCAAAGATTCTCCCGAATTTAACCGTAAAACTGCCCAAAAAGCCTTAAATAGTCGCAAAATCTGGACTGATTTAGAAACAGAAGTTACCAACATTACCGATAAACAAATCAGTCTTTCCTACAAAAATCAAATCGATACCATTCCCGTAGATCTGGTATTATGGACGGTGGGAACAAAACCAGTAATGCTAGAAAATAAACTTCCCTTCTCCAAAACTCCTCAAGGGAAAATCGAGGTTAATCCACAACTGCAAGTCAAAGATTATCCTAACATAAGCGCGATCGGGGATCTGGTTGACTGTTATAATCAGGAAGGGCAAAAACTACCAGCAACTGCTCAAGTTGCCTTTCAACAAGCAGATTACTGTGCTTGGAACATTTGGGCAAGTATCGAAAATAAACCCCTACTACCATTCAAATATCAACCTCTAGGAGAAATGTTAGCCCTAGGAAAAGATAACGCCACTATTAGTGGTTTAGGTATTTCCCTCGATGGTAATGTCGGTTATTTAGCAAGACGACTAATTTACCTTTATCGATTACCAACATTAGAGCATCAAATTGCCGTTGCCGTCAACTGGATGACATCTCCCTTAATCAGTATTTTGAAATAGACATTTTCCAAAAATCACCTAAGTTCGATGTAAGAAAATAGCTTGTAGTTATTTGCTTATCATAATTTGAGAAAGACGAAATAAATTATAGTATTTTCAGGTTTATTTTTATATCGAACTCAGGTGAAATAAGGCTATAAGCCCGAACTACCAAGGAAAAATCCCAATTTTACCAGATGTCTATGGGGGATGTCTAATTACTAATTCCTCATTCCTCACGGAAAAGCCCTTTGATAAATTTTTCTGCTAGTATATCAATGCCAGTAATGGCAGTTCCAACTACCACACAAAAACAACCAATTTCTAAGGCTTGTTTTGCTTCTTCAGGGGTTTTGATTCCTCCCTCGCAAATAATGGGTTTATCAATTTCCTTGACTAATTCTGCTATTAACTGAAAATTAGGGAGCTGAAACTGTTTCGTCTCTTGCGTGTATCCAAAAAGGGTTGTACCAATGAAATCGACATCTAAATCTCTAGCTGCGATCGCATTTTCTTTGGTATCAATATCCGCCATGACTAATTTCCCCAATTTCTGTTGAATATAGGGAACAATTGTTGATAACCTTTCTTGATTAGGGCGTTGTCTTTGTGTGGCATCAATAGCAATAATATCCGCACCTGCTTCGGAAACGGCGATGGCATCTTCTAAACGAGGGGTAATATAGACATCGGAATTCAAGCCTGTTTGTTTCCATAAACCAATAATAGGAATATTTGGCAATAATTTTCTCACAGCTCGAATGTGACTGGGGCTATCTATGCGTAATCCTTTTGCCCCTTGATTAACACAGGCTAGGGCAATTTTAGCAATAATATCCGCATCATGTAAAGGGGAATTACTAGGTGCTTGACAAGAAATAACAAGACTAGATTGTAGTTGTTTCATGAAAGATAAGTAAAAAGATTTTTGCTAAAAAATAGAGCTTAAACTGTCTGAAAATTGGCAGGATTTTGATCGCGCCTATGTCTTAAAGGTAATGCTTCTGGTTGTCTATCCCCTACTAATTGTGCCGTTGACTCTAAGGCTGTGCGGAGTCTTTTTGCAGCATATATTGACATATCACGGGGTACGGAGATACGATCGCGCAAATATCTTAAAGCCAAATCAGCATCCGTAGGCGGATTGCATTCTTCTCCTGTCATCATGTAGGTTAAAGCACAACGCAAAGCCAAATCAAACATTCTATCATCAGCAGGATTAACTTTAATGATATTATGACGATGTTTTAAAACTCGATATAAGGCTTCTTGACGGGAATTGTCAGGTTCATTATAGTTTACATCTGGTAAACCCCACCACTCGCCACGATCGACTCTTTCCTGATTAATTAAAGTTTGCTTCTCATTGTTGCTATAACATCCCCCCATTTGCGGCGGTAAATCATGGGCATGGGTATGAAAGTCGCTTTGTGTACCTCTGTAGCTCGGTCGCATCTCCAAACCATCAAACCAACGAGATAAACGAGGATTTTCTTCCCGTAGAGAATAACCTTTATAGTAATAAAGACTAGCATTCATCCGTTCCACATAAGGAATAAAGACAATATCTGCTACACTAAAATCATCGAGGAAAAAAGGGCTATCCGTCATCTCTAAAACCTCCTCCACCTGTTTGACTACCTCTACAAAACCACGACGATTATTACTTTCTTGGAGAGGAAACATCGTAGGATAACATAACCATGTACACCATGCCCTAAATAATAGCCTTTCTAACCGCCGTAAGGAAATAACTTTTTCATCTTCCATACCATAACCAAAAACTCCAAATTCTCTCTCTAAAGCCTTGAGAATATCATCACTTTCAGTAATTATTCGCCCATCAATTTCCACCGCAGGTAACATCCCCGAAGGCACTTTTTCCTTATACCAACTCTCTTTCTGCCCGTAGCAAAACATAGTTACTTTGCGAATACGATAAGGAATTTGCTTTTCTTCTAACCATAGCCATACTTTTTGACAATAGGGACACCAAGCATGATGATCTCTATAAAGGGTGACTCTCACATTTTCTTCGGGTTGATTGAATAGTCTGAGTAAAGATTGAGAATTTGTAACGCCATTCACCCTATCAATCTGAAAATCGGTTAAGGATTCTAACTCTTGCCAAGAAAGAGGATTTGCCATGATTTTTAATGTTAAACAAAGCTATTTTTACTTTAGTTTATCACTACCATACTCTTGGTTCAAACTCTGGTTTATTGAGAATACTTACAGCTTCTCCTTTTTGTGCTAGTACAAATAAACCTTGTTTATAGGCGTATGTATCGGCACTATCTTCGATTTCTATTCCTGCTACCGCACCGTATAGGCGTTTTTGCTCATATTCAGGGAAAAAGTGACGAAATCGCCTTAAATCCTTCATTAATTCCTTGACATCTTCTACTCCTAAACTGCTTTTCACTTCCACTACCAAAACCGCATCTTGATTAGTGACTAACACATCAATTTCTAAAGTATCACCATTAACCCGTTTTCGCACCCTTTGACTGACTTGGTGAACATCTATACCCCTATTCAAAAAAATAGTTTCACAGGAAGGTGCAACCATATT
Source organism: uncultured Cyanobacterium sp. (assembly GCA_964409355.1). Classification (GTDB taxonomy): domain Bacteria; phylum Cyanobacteriota; class Cyanobacteriia; order Cyanobacteriales; family Cyanobacteriaceae; genus PCC-10605. Next base: position 30,848 of record CAYPDC010000011.1, on the reverse strand, counting down.
TTCCACAAAACGCCCCCATTTACCTCCTAATGAGCTAATTTGTTTATTAACCGCACTAATTTGTTTATTAACTTCTTTAGTAAGTTCTTGAAAGATGCGATCGCTCTGTTGAAAACGCCTTTCTGTTTCTTGAAAACGCCTTTCTGTTTCTAAAGATTGCTCTCTGAGAATACGCTCTGTTTCTTTTTGAGATTGGGCTAATTCTGCTAAAATTTTCCAAATATCATCTACTGTGGTTGTCATAATTATTAACTTATATGTAAGCCTATTTTTATTTGATTGTTATTGTTTTTAAAATCCAACCAATAATAATACCAATACCACCAAATCTCACTATTTGCCAAAAAGGTTCACTTAAACTACTCCATTTGAATAATTCGCTTTCAAGACGGATTTCGATCGCATCTAATTCTTCTTCAATATATTTTAATTCACTTTTAAAAGAGTCCGGGGGATTATTTTCAGCTTTTAAGGTTTTAATTTGTTTTTTTCTAGCAATTAATTGTTCTTTCCTCTGTTTATCGTTAATTATCTGCTGATGCCGTTGTTTTACTTGTGCTAACTGTGCCTCTAATTGGGAGATCGCATCTTCAATATTTAATTCACTGGGGGAGTCAGGGGTATTTTCAGGGTCAGACATTCTACAATAAAAACAAAACACTAAAGGGAATTATAACCGATGAATTCATCAGTAGAGACAAAATCAAACCTTGAGGCAATGAGTAATTTAGAAATAGCTCGTATTTTAGCAGAAAGAATGACTATTAGCTCTTATGATTGGCATAGACTTAAGAATAATAGACAAGCCCAAGCCTCCCAACAATTAACCGCCAGTCTGGTTTATTTACTCAATGGGGAAACCGAAGAAGCCTTACTCAGAATCCATCAAGCCCAAGGATGGCTCGATCGCAGTATAGATCCTTTACCCTGTCCTACTCATGGACATAAAAAAAACTCAGAGAAACATGAGTAAAGATGCCTTAGAATATTGGGGTACTTGTTTAGAAAGTGTCACCTGAGTACCTTGAGAATCCCAGAGAACTCGATCGAAAATTTGATGTAAAATACATAAACCTCGACCATTTTCCGCCTCCTCTGGAGGCATAAGAGGTTCGTCTAAGGCACAACTACACTGTTGAATAAAACCTTGTCCTTGATCACAGACAATCCAAGAATACTCCCCCCGATGATAGCAAAATTTTACTACCACTCTTTTAGCGGGATCTAGTTTATTGCCGTGTTTAGCCGCATTGACTAATGCCTCCTGCAAACCCAAACGAATCTCAGGGTGAAGCCTTTTTGGCACTTTATTTAACAGTAAATCAAGGACGGGAGAAAGATATAATGTAGAAGCAAAACTGACTGTTTTCCAGTTACCAACTTTGATAGGTAGGGAAATCGAAATCACTTTATTAACTCCCGATGATAAATAATTAAGGGCGAAATAGAGGTATTTGCATTACTTTTTTGTTTAGTAAAACTTATCCTTAGATAAAATCACCCTAAAACTAATTATATCATAACCCTCAATCTTACCTGAGTTCGATATAAAATATTTGGTTTTGTTAAGTTGTCAGGCGGTGCATTGAGCTTGTCGCAATGTCGAAATGTGTTAGGTATTAAGTTAAAGAATTCACAAAAAAGAGGGGGAGATAGGGAGATGTCTAATAGAAAAAAATCCGGCTCTCTTACTTTGAATATGTAAATTGTTGGTTAGGAAAAGGTGTCAGGTTTCAGGTGAAATAAAACTGTTAATTTATAAAAATTATATTTTTGTTAAATTCCTTCCTTATTTTATAAGGTTTATAGCAATTATTTTCTAATAATTTGTCATAACTACTGTAGAAGAGCCAAAAATCCTTGTACATTTTACTCTCACTTAATCTCAGCTAATCTAATTTTTTACTTTGAAACAGCTGTGCTGCCTCAGATGGGGGAAGATGTCAAATAAACTTGTGCATAATATTTTTGATAGTCTTCCGATAAAAGGGGTTGCCACCATTGAGGATTATCCACATACCACTGTAAAGTTGCTCTTAGCCCAGATTCTAGGGTAGCTTGAGGTTTCCAACCCAATTCCTTCTGGATTTTACTACTATCTATAGCATAGCGGCGATCGTGTCCTGCTCGATCTTTGACAAAGGTAATTAACTGATTTGATGGTTTGATGGGTAATTCTGGGGCGATTTCATCCATGATTTGACAAATTAACCTCACTAAATCTATGTTTTTGACTTCGTTATTACCGCCAATATTATAGGTTTCTCCTGCTTTCCCTTGATTAATAACGGTATCTAATGCTGTACAATGGTCTTCTACATATAACCAATCTCGAATATTTTGCCCATCGCCATACACGGGTAGGGGTTTACCTAAGAGAATATTTATACACATCAGGGGAATTAGTTTTTCAGGAAAATGATATGTGCCATAATTATTCGAGCAATTAGTGATGATGGTGGGTAATTTATAAGTATGGAAATATGCCCTCGCTAGGTGATCACTTCCTGCTTTTGAGGCAGAATAAGGGCTATTAGGTGCATAAGGAGTGGTTTCGCAAAAGGCGGGATCTTCTGGATTTAAACTACCATATACTTCATCTGTCGAGACGTGAAGGAAGCGATAATCGGAAGGTTGATGATTTTCTTCCCAGTAGGTGCGGAAACTTTCTAAGAGGGTAAATGTGCCAATAACATTGGTTTGAATGAAGGTTTCTGGGGTATAAATCGATCTGTCAACGTGAGATTCGGCGGCAAAATGCGCTACAATGTTAATGTTATGCTCTCTTAATATTTGATCAACTAAGGTGCGATCGCAGATGTTACCATGAATGAAGCTAAAACGGGGACTATCTTTTAATTCACTTAAATTATTTAGATTTCCTGCATAAGTTAAAGCGTCAAGCACAATTATATTATCTTGGGAGTGTTGTTTGTGCCAATAGTTGACGAAATTAGAACCAATAAAACCTGCACCGCCTGTGACTAAAAGATTTTTGTTATTCATAAAAATATTGTTTCTATAGCCCTTTTGAGTAAAATCTCAATAAGGAAAAGATTATCACATTACTAGATAGACTAATCATCTAATAATTCTACCTCATCAATTCCCAACTCCCAACTCCTCAACTGTATAATTGTTCATAATTTTGATATAAATATTGATAATCGTATTTTTGGGCTAGTTTAAAGGCATTTTTGCCTATCTTATTCATGTTTTCTCGATTATTCTCATTTAAACAATCGGCAACTATTTCAGGGTAAGAAGTTAAGTCATCCTCAATTAATCCATTTACTTTATTCTCAACGGGATAACCTCTGAAAGCTAGATTTGTACCTAAAATTACCTTTGAAAAACTCATGGCTTCCATTATTTTTAAAGAAGATCCAGTACCATGCAACATTGGTACTAAAATTAAATTAGCCTCTTGATACGCTATGGTTAATAAGTCTAAATCTACTTTTCCTAAAGCGATAAAATTATCTTCTTTTTCTGGTTGGCAACAACTACCAATGATGATAAATTTACACTCTGGAGAGTATTTTCCTTGCTGATACTCCTGGGCTATAATTTTAATTTTATTAACTGCTTCTATATTAGGAAAATGTCCACTACCGACAAATAAGCAGTAGTTTTCGTCTAACCAAGTATAAGTATTAAAATATTTTTCCCTTAATGATTCATCGATAATTTTCTTCTTTTTCTTTATTGCTACTGGATTAGGTATCACAATACTATTAATATCATATTTTCCCAGAAACTTTTGATCTTCTTCTGACACCGTAACGATGCGATCGCACCTTTTGAGATTAGCAACTTCTTCCGCTAAAAGAATATTATACAAGGGGTTATTCTTCGCTATTTGTTCACAGATAATATCATGGGTGGTGACAATTAATTTAACATTTGCCTCTTGACAAATCGGAGTAATTATGTTAGACCAAAAGGGATATTCTAAAAAGACAATATCTGCCCAGTTAATAACCTTTTTTACTTTCATTTCAAAGGTGCGATCGCCTCTATATTGATAATACATTGACAAACGCCAATCAGTCATAATTTGAGGGATATTTTCTGAGATGGAGACAGGAGAATTGAGAGAATGATTACAGAGGTTAAGAGTCGAAAAATTAGAATATATATGACTATAAATTTCTCTAACTAAAGAGAGGTTATTCTCAAATTGTTCATAGAAAGTATAACGAATGCCATCTAATAATAAATCCCTTTCTTTTCCCGTTGTAAATACCCAAACATCATAACCCTTTAGTTGTAAATAATCTATTAATAAACCTACCCGTTGACTCGCCCCTGCTTTTCTGTCTAAAATATCATCCCAAGGATAAAAAATAGCAATTCTTTTCTTAACTTCATTCTTTTTACTAATTGTTATATCTGTTATTTCTGAATTTATTTCCTGTATCTTCTCTTTTAATAATACCTGAGTCAATATCCTTTCATAATTTGATTGATATTTACCCCAGATAGAAGGATTTACCTTTGTTTTTTTGATTAGTTTTTCCTCTCCATTTAACAGATTATAGGGGGGTAATTTATAAATTTGTAAATGAGGATGAGAATTAACTAATTTTTCACCATAATGGGATTGACTAAGTAAAATACTATTAACTTGACTAAATAAACTCAACTCTTGATTTAACTCTTGAAGATCAACATCGATATTATTTATAATAGCTGATTGATAAGAGAATAATTCTGATACTTGACAAACAATATTAATCCTTTTTAATGACTTATTCTCAAATATCTTATTAACTAAAACTTTACTAGCAATAGAATCTAAGACAATAGCATCGATATTTTGGTTAGAAAAATACTCAACTAAATAATTATTAACATCAAGACTATTTATATCAATTAAATATCTAGTTAAAGTATGGTTTTGCTGATAAAGATTAAGTAAATATTTATCCTTATCTAAACTGGATAAGAAAGAAGGATAAGAATTTTTAAACAAACACCAGATATTGGTTAAATTATAGCAAAATACTAAATCATTAACAGAATCTTGCCAATGATTTTTATTATGACTATTAGAGTTATTTTTTAGGGAATAAACTATGAGAGATAATTGAACATTTTGAGAAGAAAGAAACTCCATGTAAGAGAGTAGCAACTGTTGATTATTCTCTAGGGTTAATAATTTGTCTCCATCAATCACCAATAATAAATGACGCTGATTAAGTAAGAGTTTATTTTCTACATTATCAATTTTTAAATCTTGCTGTTTATTTACTAATGGCAGGGGAGACAAAAGAGTTTTAATCAAGTTGTTAGGAGAATTTTGCTTAAGCCAGTTAACCCTAAACGCCTCTGCATTTTCTTGATAAGTTTTTAAATTATTAATTACCTTAATAATAGCTTGACTAATTTCTTGAGGATGTTGATATGTCACCCCTCTACTGTCATCAATTTGATTTGCTAACCATGTATTTTCAGGCACAATCACTGGTTTTCCTGCCGCTAAAGATTCTGTTAAAACTCCCGAAGTGCGGTAACGATAACTGACATTATTATAAGGAATAACTAATAAATCAGCACTATTTAACAGTTGATAATAAGCCGAGGGAGTAAGAGGATTTTTAATAATAGTAACTTTGTCTTCTGGATAGGTTTCTAATTGTAAACGACTGGCTAATATTCCCGTTTCTCCACTATTAATATTAAAATTAGATTGGATAGTAATTTTTAATTTATTTGTTGATAAATAATCCGCCCATAAATCCTGAACTATTTGAGGTAAATGTAAATATCCTTTTTCTTCTCTTGCATCTCCTAAATACACAAGATGTATAGGTTTATTTGATGATTTTTTGACGATATTTTCTGTCAATATTTCCTGACGAAAAGGCACAGGAATTAGCTTTAATCTCACTGTAGAAAGACTATTATAACGATTCACTAATTCTTGAGTATCTGTATAAAATTCTACTTTCTCAGGATATAATTGGGATTGATAAAATAAGTCAAAGCAGGATTTTATTCCTATTCCTTGAGCATTTTTGACTAAGTTATCATCTATATCACGTCTTAACATCAGATGATAGTGAGGTAATTGCGATATATTTTGACTTTTTAAAAGAAGGAGTAAATCTTCTATTTGTTCAATACTAATGGTATGAATAAAAATATGATCTTCTGGAGTTAATTGCAACTGCTTAATAATCGTTTCTAATGATTCTTTAAAACTTTTATGATTAACTCTAATTACTTTATCTAAAAGTCTATTGACTATTGTTAGTATAATATTAAAAGTAAATTTAATTAAGCCAAGAATGATTTTAAAAATTCGCCATACTGTATGACTAAAGGGAATATTTTTAACTAATTGAATATCTTGTTTCCAACCTTGACGAAAGCGTAATAAACTCCCTTCTACTTTTTCAAGGAAAAGGCTTAGTTTTGCCTTAGTTGTTTTAATGGTAAAAATTTTATATTCGATTTTTTCTCTGTAATCCTTCGTTAAATTTTCAAAACTAAAATTAGTTAATAAGTTATGGATATATTTGAGAGATTTTTTAATCCCTTTGACTTGTCTCGTCGAATTATTAAACCAATCTACTTCAAACTCGGAAATTACTTCTATTCCTTGAGGATATAAGGAAGGGGGAAAATTTTTATGAGCGACAATGAGAGGAAGAAAACCGTATTTTTTTATCGCATCTGCAACAGAAACGCTACATTCATAATGATGCCCTTGTAAGTCTTGTAAAGAATGATCAATGATTATAAATCTTTTCACTAAATTTACTCAATAGTAAGCGATACTCGTTGACATTTTGCTTAGGAAAAAAAGCAAAACCTGATTTCTTGAGACGTCTATTATAATAAATCATCCTGCAATGATGCAACGCCTAGTAACGCAAATATGAAGGGTTGAATAATATTCAACCCTTACCAATAAATAAATTTATCTTATTTTTATTTATTCTTCGGAATCTTCGCTTCCGCCTTCAGAAATGGCAAGAGGACTAATATTTATGATTTTGCCTCCCATGCGGTTAATGCGTTGCATTTCTTCATTCATACGAGCATAAGGCACTTGAATGAAAACACTGCCACTTTTGCGGAAAGCGTAGTCGTTTTTATCATTTTCTCTGCTTTGTCTTAATCCTGTGACTTCATAAACGAAAACACGATTTTTAGCAGGAGAATAAGAACTACCACTAACTAATGTACTTAACATTTTTTTGACCTCCTTGATAGTTGAATAATTAAGCTAAGGTGATACTAGCTACTTTTCCGCCCATTTTTTGGATTTTTTGTAAAGTGGTGGATAAGTCTTCGTAAGGTACTAACCATTCACGGCTAATACGACGCACTTTGGGATAACGGGGTAAATTCATCCCTGCTACTTCAATGCGATAAATACGTCCTTCACGGGTAGAATTTCTGAAGGTTTGATTGGGGGTAACACCTTTAGAAGATGGACGATATGCCCAACCTTCACCACTACCAGAGGGATTTACTACCGCAGAAACGCCGTTACGTCCTAATTCGGATGCTAAACGGGATTTATTACCTCCAACTTGGGCTCGATCGCTATTGGCATAACCACGATATAATTGGAACATACGGGTAAAACCAACTGTTTTTTGCTCAGGTTGAGTATTGAATCCTCTGTAGTAAGGAACGATATTTTCCCCAAAGCTACGAGCATATTCTTCAGAATCGATATAAGAGTCAATATCTGCCTCATAACCCTCATTTTGGTATAAATCTAAGTGTGCAATCACCTCAGACTCATCATAGGGCGCTCTTCCGAGTAAATGCTTAAGATTTAACTCAATTACTCTGGTTTGGAAGTTGTCATACAAAAATTTCTTTTTGTAAAGCTCAGATTTTGCTACCATGCGCACGAAGTCACGCACAGAAATTGAACCGTTAGATAATAAAGATTCTGCATTGGTGAGACGCTCGGATTTCATGATATAATCATTACCGAGAACTTGCTTATAAACAGCGTTAATAGCGAGTTGTGCGTCTTCTTTTGTCCAATTAGGGCGTAATTCGACAGGTTTAAAGTCGTTAAATGCAGATACCCCTAAACGAGATGCGGCAGTGGTAATAGCCATTATTTTCCTCCTTAATATGAGTTTTTCAGAAATTGAGTAAATTAATTAAAAAAGATAGATTGCCTTAACTTAAAGCGTTGATAGCGTAATCGATGTAAGAATTAGCTTCCACCGCAGGATCGCCACTTAAGCCATGATTTGCTTTAATGTACTTAAGGGCTTCGATGTACCAACTAGGGGATAAGTCAAAGGTGCGATTAATTTCTTCGATACCAGAAATTAAGTATTCATCCATAGGACCAGTACCACCTGCAATAAGACAGTATGTCACCATACGGAGATAATAACCAATATCTCTGGCACATTTGTCTTTCCCTCTTTGATCTGCCGCAAAGTTTGCGCCTTGCATTTGGGTGGTGTAGGGGAATTTTTGATATACTGCTTGGGTAGCACCGTTAATTAATCGATCGCAGTTTTCGGTTAAGGATTTAGCTGCTTGTAAACTAGCGGTAGCCTGACGAAAACGTCCAAAAGCGACTTGAATTTCGGTACTGCTTAAGAAACGTCCCTGAGAGTCCGCTCCTGACACAGCTTCGGTTAAGGGTGTTTTCATGATGATCAGATGTTAATAAATGTTGTTTTATTTGTTAAAAAAGGTTTTTGTTTAACTTTGGTGATTATTTAAACAGAATGTTTGTGCAAATTTCGTGCAATTTTCCCAAGAAAATAGTTAAGTTTTGTTGCTTTTTGTCAATCAAAATTAAGCTCAGGAAACTCATGAGGTTAGGACAAGTAGTCTCAAAAAAAATGAAAAAAAACTTAATAAGTCTTATTTATTGAATGAGTGTAAAATACAGCTAATGAGTTTTGATATTTACATTCACTTAATTAATGGTCTGTCAATCGATGAAAGTCGGAGAAATTATTAGGATTATCGTCTTTGCTTTAGTGGGTTTCATTATGATGATGTGGTTACAACCCTTTCTTTATGAGCAGAGATTTTTCGGTGTAATTAAAAGTGTTCCCATTAGTGATTGGATTAAACAATATTATGTCGCCGCTTGGATTGTTTTTGGTTTTTCCCTTTTATTTACTGTTCTTTGGTATATCATTTTACTGAAAAATCAGGGGGGAAGGGCCAGTTCTTTCCGATTACTTTGGTATATTGGCTTATTTGTCCTCACGATAGTGGTATTTCTGGCGATGTATTTTAATAATCAGGATGGAAATGGGGAGTTAATTCAAGAAACGGTAGTCTCTATGACAGGTTTATTTTTGTTTAACTCTCTTTTTTTATTGTATTGGTTGCCCACTGTCACCAGTACCCCCGGATTATTACGACGCCAAACCGTTCCTTTTGCTATTGCGATTAACGATTTAATCGGTAGAAATTGATGTTCAAATTGAGGAAAATTTTATGAGTTTTTATGTTATCGGTATTGGTGGCACGGGGGCTAAATGTATAGAGGCGATCGCGCAGTTGGCTTCTGTGGGTTTAATCCCTACCAATATGTTGAAGGTTTTATATATAGACGCAGACGAGACAAACGGTAACTTACAGCGATCGCAGTCAACTGTTAGTATTTATCAAAGATGTTATCAACTACTGAAAGGGAAGCATCAAGAATGTCCATGGATGACTACTAATCTTCAATCTTACGGGGTTTGGTCGCCCTTTACCAATAATAACGCCGATCGCAAACTAGGAGCTTTTTTCTCCTACGAAACCTTAAAACAGACTTCTCCTCCATTGGGTAATTTATTCGATGTACTTTACACCGAAGATGAAAGACAAGTATCCCTAGAAGTGGGCTTTAGGGGCAGACCTGCGATCGGATCTAGTATTATGACTCAGATCAACCTTGAAAGCCTTGAGCAAGAACCTTGGCGCAGTTTGATCAACGAAATCGAAAACAACGCAGGAGGGGGATCTCAAACCAAAGTATTACTATGTGGGTCAATTTTTGGTGGTACTGGTGCGTCAGGTTTACCCACCATTGGGCGTTTAATTGCCAATAAACTGGAAAAAGACGGAGTTAGAAATAGCGTCAAAATGGGCTGTATTTTTGGCTTACCCTACTTTAATTTTCCCAAAAACAGTAATACTAATGAACAGGTTTACGCCAGTTCCGATCTGTTCCTACTCAATACCGAAGCCGCTTTAAGATATTACAAAGAACAAGCCCACCAGTTTGACACCAAATATCTCATCGGCAATCAGAGTATGGAAAAACTAGGGGAATTCAGTGTGGGGAAAGATACCCAAGTCAATCGCCCTCACTTTGTGGAATTTTACGCAGGTTTAGCCGCCCGTCATTTCTTTTGTGACAATCCCCCTAATGGAGTTCATGTCATGAGTCGCAACCAAGCGGGTATTTTGCAATGGGATGATATACCCCAAGTAGAAGAAGTAAAAACCAAGCTAGTCAACGCCGCCCGTTTTGCCTTTATCTGGTTGGCGGATTTTGAGGATCAATTGCAGAAAGCGAAAACTGCGGGAATCAAAGAATTAAACGGTTTAGCGTGGTTTGATAAATTCTTTAGAGGAACAAAAAGACTTATTGGAGGTTATCAAAGGGCGCATTTACCTGATTTGAGCGAATCTGATCAACAGGATGCCATTAAAAGCGTTACTGCTTGGTGTGAGGACTTTTTGCGATGGTTAAAAGATATTCACTACTGCGATAACGAAAGAATACAACTGTTTAAAGCTAGGGAATATTTCGGCAATCCCAAGAGTTTGAAAGGGGAAAAACTCTCAGATTTATTATGGGATGATTCTCGCTCAAAGGAACTTTTGCAAGATGATAACTCTATTACTTTGAAAAATAAAGTAGGGGAATTAGACACCACTAATTTTGGCGAACCAAATCAGGGAGTAGCAGGATTGGCAAAAGCGGTTTATGTCTGTTGCAAAGTCTAAATCAATGAAGAATTAAGAATTATACTGTAAACAGTTGATTTATAGTAGGTTGGGTTGAGGTACGAAAACCAACAAAAACCTTTACCTGTGTTGGGTTAACAGACTCATTTATGAGTCCGTTGGCGGATTGTGATACACCGTCTAATTTTTTACTCCTTACTCATACTTACTCATAAAGGATTATTAATAAAGGGAGCGAGACGCTCCCACTCCGAACTCCGAACTCCCCTAACCCAATTATTCAGAAATTATTAACTAACAACTATGGCTGATTTACTTTTATCCAAACTAAAAGAAGATACTACCATCACCAGAGGACAACCCGGACAATGGGATAGTAAAGGCGATGTGGCTTTCCGTGATGTGGCTGATAGTCTTGATTATCAAGCACCGGGGGCAATGAAAAGCGTTAGTTCTGTTCCCACTATGTGGGCTAGACCTCTGATTACAGAAATGGCTCTCTATGATACCAAACACCCCATTCATAAGGTAATGGTGGATCAATGGCGGGGAATGATAGCTGCGATCGCGCTTGCGGAGGTAGAGGGATTTGATTTAAAAGCCCAATTTTTAGACTTATCCCAATATCGCTATCAACCCTTTGGGGATGCCTTATATCAACTGATGCCCGAACCTGTTAACGCCCTTTACACCAGAGATAATAAAAACCCTTGGGAAGAAATTTATGTGTTTTTGTGGCGAGGTAAACCCGTTGGCATGACTAGCCCTAGTACCCTTGTATGTCCTTCGGAAGAAGGTAACTGGAATGGGTTGCGATGGTTTCAAAATGGGATGTTAGTTAGCCCTGAAAACTACTTAAACCAAGAATCAAAAGAGTTATTGTGGCGTTGGTTGGAAAATGTACAGGCACAAATTGTTAACTATCAGGGTTCTGGTAATGCTTTAAACCGTATGATTGGTTTAATTTCCCAATTCCGCAACGATTTACGCATCGATGAACAGGGATTGAACCCACTACAATTAAGTAGTAATCCTAACTATTTCGGTGAACCCATCAACCGAGGAGGGTTAATTTTACTCAATCAACCTCTGAAAATTCCTCCGAAACCCTCTAACGTCCGAGTGATTCCCAGTGCTGTTAAAACTGCTCAAAAACCCCTCATTGTCATTGATGAAAATATCGCTGAATATTGGGGGGTTGCACCGCAAAATATCTGGATACACCGTGATAAAACCCTCGCTTCCCTCAATATTAAGGATCTCAAAAATGGTAATCTCATTTGGGATGATGTCAACTGGATCGCATCTTCGGATCTGTTTTTAGAAGAATTAACTTTTATTGACTCGGAAGGTGCTTTTCCGGGGGCGATCGCGCCTAAGTCTCAAATACCGATGACATTTAACGGGGAAAAAATCACACCTTTACTGCCTCTCAACCCTGTTTTATTGTCATATTTCACCCCAGAAGATTTGCTCAAAAACATCGAATTAGAGCCTTTTATGAATGTTAACGGGCAGGGGCTTCGCCTAACCTTAACTATCCCCTTATCGGGCATCGGAGAGGGCAATCAGAAACAATTTAACAGTCTCCGTCTGCAAAAAGACTATATTCTCAAGGAAGAAAACGCCATCACATTTTTACCTGTGTTAACAGTGTGGCCTAATTTCCGTGCGAAAAATTGGCAGACTTACTATACTTATTATTACGATGGTAACTATGGCGATGAAACTTTCCAAGTCTATTTTCCCAATGCTATCTCACAACCCCGCATTTTTCCAGATCCCGAGGGCACAGGCAATTATCAACTTTCTATCCTCGAAGAAATACCTAACTATGTGGCTTGTAAAAACTCCTATGGCAACGATATAGGCTTAATTTTACTGCCCACTCTCCCAGAAATGAACTCCAGAGGCATATGGCGAGTGGGAGTTGACTTTGGTACTTCTTTTACCAATATTTATGTCAAAGGGCAAAACACGGAGGGGGTTTCCCTAGATGTGAATAAAAATCTACAACTTAACATTACCAAGAGTTTGCCTAGTACCAGAGTGATAAGTTTAAGGGAAAACTTTGTGCCTGAAACCTTTGAGCCTTCAGAAAAACCACTGCCATTGTGTACCTTACTCACGACAAAAAATGCTCAAACAACAGAACAACTGGAAGCTATTTTAGACGGGCGTATTTATTTACCTGACATGAATTTTGATCCCGATAAACAATGGATGCGATCGGATCTAAAATGGTCGAATTTGCAAGATGCTAAACTATTTTTACGTCATTTAGCATTACACATAAGCGCGATCGCATCTTCTGAGGGTATGAATGTAATCGAGTGGAGTGTGTCTTATCCCAGTGCCTTTTCCTACATAGACAGAATCACATTTCATCGCAATTGGCAGGAAATAGCCGAAGAATTGAGTCCAAAAACAGGAATCGAATATTCTACCCCAGTAATGGACGATAATCAGCGTTTTTGCACCGAAAGTGTAGCTTTAGCCCAATATTTTAACGATAAAGAAGAACATCCCCTAGTGCGTACAACTTGTATTGACATGGGAGGAGGCACTTCCGATATATCCATCTGGGAAAATCGCCGTATCGTTTACCAATGTTCTGTATTATTCGCAGGAAGAAACATTTTTTCCGAAATATTAGCAAAAAACCCCAAATATGCTAAAAAACTGATGACTGAATTTACAGGGCAAGACTGGAAAGAATCCAGTAAATCATCTTTGATGACCAGTATAGACGTAATTTTACGATATTCTGCTGAAGAATGGTTAAAGAAAAAAAGAACCTACAAAAATGATGATGCCTATTTTCAAAGATTTATTACCCTCACGGCTTTAGGTATCGCAGGTTTATACTACTATGTGGGTTTAATCCTCAAAACCTTACACCAAGAAAATAAATACAGTCAGGCAAAAATTACCCCTGTTTATGTCGGCGGTAACGCTTCTCAATTCTTCCATTGGTTATCGCCTACAGGAATATACAACAGCAGTGCCGATTTTAACAAACTACTTAGCTATATGTTGAGTAAAGGTTCGGAATTTAAAGACACCCAAGAAAAAACTCAACTTAGTAAACGTCCAAAACATGAGGTAGCCTGTGGTTTAGTTCTCAGTCAAACTGAATTGACTGGCATTACAGAAAATACCGAAACAGACGCGATCGCAGGGGAGAATTTTTATGTAGAATATTACGATGATGACCAAGAACACAAAGAACATAAAGAGTGGCGATCGAGACTTCATTTAGAAGGAAATATCACCAAATTTGACATCCCCGAATTAACCCATTTAGAGAACTTCCTTTATGAATTTCATACAGGGTTACAGACTCTCAAAATTCATAGTATTCAACCCCTAAGTAAATCCGATTATAAACCCCAAAAACCCGTTAATAAAAATGAGGAAAATGAAAATGAAGAACCACCAGAAGACAAAAATCAAACATTATGGGAAGAAGTCAAATACCATTTAGAAAATGAATTGCTAGACATCAAAGGGGAAGCAAAAAACATCAGAGAAAAAACACCTTTTATTCTCGGTTTAAAGTCACTTTTATCAGTCTTAGCTAACAGATGGGCAGAGTCTTATAAGGACTAATAGTAACTAAAACTGAACCGTATAAAAAAAATAATGAAGACGAGAAGGGGGGACAAGGGGGGAAAATACTCCAAAATTGTCGATTATTTCCGATTTTTCAACCAAGTCGCCCCCATCAATAATAAACCAGCTAAACTCAAAGCAATAGTAACAGGGAAAATATCACCTTCTGCTAAACCAGCTCCCATCATCACAAAAGGCAATATACCGGGTATTGTACCCAAAATCGTACCGAAAAGATAATCTCTCCCCGTCACGGAAGTTAAACCCGCACCATAGTTAACGATACCATAGGGAATTAAAGGTAGGAGACGAATAGCGAAAATATACCACATACCTCCCTTGTTAATTTCTCCGTCAAGGGTGTGTAAGTAATTGCTGAATCTTTGTCTCACCCAATGTTGCCCCAAATATCTGGCATAGATGAAACTAATTATAGCGGCAAAAATAGCTGCGATCGCAGTCCAAAATAAACCCCAAGTAAAACCAAAAATCAAACCACCACTGACATTTAAAGGGGTAGAGGGAAAAAGTAAAATTGTACCAATACTATAAAGAAAAATATAGATAATGGGGGCAAAAATACCTAATTTCGTGACACCATCTCGCAAAATCTCTGGGTTAATACCTCCCATCCATAGCAAACTGACTCCTGTTAAAGCAATCAACATTACCGTCAAAAAAATTAATTTTCCCTTCACCGATCGCCCCTCACTTAAAATGTATTCTAAAATACAAAATTTACTTAACCTTATCTTTACTATTAATTAGTCTAAAACAAGATAATTAGTAAAAAATAATACTATGTCAAGAGTAGGTAGAAGAAAATTTCTCCTTTACGGATCAGCTACATTAGGAACAAGTTTACTCTTGAAAGCCTGTGGTGGCACACCTCCTGCCGATGAGACAGCTACGGAAACTCCTGCTAATGGTGGCGATGATGCCATCAAAGTGGGAATTTTACACTCCCTTAGTGGTACTATGGCTATTAGTGAAACCTCTGTAGTAGAAGCCGAACAACTTGCCATCGAAGAAATTAACGCCGCTGGAGGTGTTTTAGGGAAACAAATAGAGGCGATCGTGGAAGATGGTGCATCGGATTGGCCCACATTTGCAGAAAAAGCTACTAAACTGATCGATCAAGATGGGGTTGCCACCGTCTTTGGATGTTGGACTTCTGCCAGTCGTAAAGCAGTTTTACCCGTGTTTGAATCAAAAAACCATATGTTATGGTATCCCGTTCAATATGAAGGGCAAGAATGCTCTAAAAACATATTCTACACTGGTGCGGCTCCTAATCAACAAATTGAACCGGCTGTAGATTGGTTACTAGAAAACAAAGGGAAAGAATTTTTCCTCGTTGGTTCTGATTATGTATTTCCTAGAACTGCAAATACCATTATCAAAGCTCAACTAGAAGCCAAAGGAGGCACAGTGGTTGGAGAAGACTATCTTCCTTTGGGCAACACCGAAGTTACTCCCATTATCAGCAAAATTAAAGCCGCTTTACCCAACGGCGGAGTAATCTTCAACAGTTTAAACGGAGATAGTAACGTCGCTTTCTTCAAACAAATTCAAGCTGCTGGTTTAACCCCTGATAAATACCCTGTCATGTCAGTGAGTATCGCCGAAGAAGAAGTAAAACAAATTGGGGTAGAATATTTGAAAGGACATTATGCCGCTTGGAACTATTTTCAAACCGTAGAAAGTCCAGAAAATACTAAATTTGTCGAGGCATTCCGTGCTAAATATGGGCAAGATAGAGTAACAAATGATCCCATGGAAGCTGCTTATATCATGGTTTATCTCTGGAAACAGGCGGCTGAAGCGGCAGGAACTACAGACTTAGAACCAGTAAGAAGTGCTGCGATCAGTCAACAATTACAAGCTCCGGAAGGACTCGTCACCATGCAACCTAACCATCATATCTCGAAAACCGTCAGAATTGGACAGGTAAGAGACGACGGTTTATTTGACATTGTTTTTGCCACCGATGCCCCCGTTGATCCTATTCCATGGAATCAATTTGTAGCAGAGACGAAAGGCTATGGGTGTGACTGGACAGATCCGGCTAAAGGTGGTAAATATAAAATGAGCTAATAGGGATTAATCGGGTGGGTAATGCCCACCTGCAAGTTTTTAGGGCAAAATTTTCCCTTGATGACTTTGAGTATGTTATTTCTTAGTCTGTCATTTGACAACTCCCAAAATCCTGAGTTCGGATTATAGTATTTCAAGCAAATTAATGAAGGCAATAGAAATTAAGTGTATTTATTTTGGTTATAATAAACAGACAGTTTTTAAGAATTTATGTTTAACTATTAATAATAAGGAAAAGGTAGGAATAGTTGGGGCAAATGGTGCTGGTAAAACAACCCTTTTTCTCTCCATTTGTGGTATTTTAAAAATTAATCAAGGGGAAATAACATTATTCGATCGCCCCATTATAGCAGGAAAATTCCACCCTGAAATCGGTTTAGTGTTTCAAAACCCAGATGATCAATTATTTTGCCCTACCGTTAAAGATGATATTATATTCGGTGCGGAAAATTTAGGTTTATCCCCCTCAGAAATTGAGCAAAGATTTAATCAAGTCATTGAGGCGGTTGGGGTAAAGCATTTAACCGATAGAATTCCTTATCAGTTATCGGGGGGAGAAAAATGTATGGTTGCCATCGCATCTGTTTTGATCATGCAACCCAAAATAATATTATATGACGAACCCAGTGCTAATTTAGATTTAAAAGCGAGGCGAAAATTAATTAACTTTTTACAGTCTTCTCCAGAAACAATTTTAGTCTCCGCCCACGATTTAGAGTTAATATTAGAAGTGTGCGATCGAGTTATAGTCATGAATCAAGGAAAGATTGTCGCTGATGGTATGCCTGAAAAAATTATGAGCGACAAGACACTAATGGGAGAGAATAACTTAGAAATCCCTCCCTCACTGAGTAGGTAAAAATAAATTAACGGAAAGCAAGATGACGAGATTCACCTCTAATTATATTGTTTCCCCCGAAAAAAGAGGAATTAGAGAATGAGAGAGAATCAAATTTAGTAGTATTATCAATATGGCAATCATCAAAAGAAACACCAATCAAATTCGCACTGCGAAAATCAGCGTGGGTAGCTATTACCCCTTCTAAATTAGCTTCCCGTAGATTAGCGGCAATAAAACGACATCCCAATAAATTAGCTTCCATCAAAGTAGCACCTTGAAGGTTAGCATAACTGAAATTGCCATTTTCCACATTCGCCTTAATTAAATAAGCCTCAGTCAAGTCAGCATATTGACAATTAACACTTTCCATATTAGCCATACTCAAGTCTGCTTCAGATAAATAGGCTTTTTCCAAATTAGCAAAGCTAAAATCAGTCTTATAACAATTTGCTCTTCTAATATTAGTTTCTTTGAGGTTAGTCTGACGTAAATTAGTTTTTGTCAAATCGGCATCGGTTAAATTACAACCCTGTAAATTTGCCCCTTTTAAGTTAGCATCTGCAAGATTGACACCTGCTAAATTATAACCTCTTAAGTCTTCATTACTCAAATTAGGGATGAGAGAAGGATTCTGTAAACGCCACTGATTCCAATTTTCTGTATTCCTGATTAAATCTAAATGATTTTGATTTGCCATGGTGTATAAATTTTTACCTACTCTAATTATTTACATTTCTTAACAATTTAACACAAAATTTTAAAAATTGTAAACTACAGCATTTTTGTGTGAGTCTTTTTGGGAAAATTAAGTGAGTAGGTTAGGGTAAAGTATTTTTGCTAATCCAAGAAGTAAGGCAACCAAGATCCCATAAATAACACTCCGAGCGATAAACTCAAGGTTATCTAGTCTTTTGCTTAATCCGTTTTGCCCTTCTTTAAGAGTAGCTATCTCAACTTTAACGACTGTAAACTCCTCAAATACCCTCTCAAATTTACTTTCTATTTTTTCATTGATTGACTCGAATTTAGAGTTAATTAAATCCCTTAACTCTTTTAAATCATTGTCTGTTACTGTACTCATGTTAAAATCCTGATAATATTAGACTTCGACCATATTTATGATTTTACCACCGTAGAACAGGCAAGATGCCTGTATTTTTACCAGATGCTTTTAACCTGCTACCTGCTACCTGCTACCTCCCATCGACAATTAATTATCTTTTTGCGTAACATCAGTTAAGAATGAAAGAAATTTTCGAAAACCTGAAACCTGAAACCCCTTAACTGTTCATTGTACATTGTTCATGATTAATTGCTATGATGACGGCAATAAAATCCAAATTAGTAGCAATATTTTTATGGCAAAAACAGATATTCAAACCAAAACACCGGAAATCAAATCAACCACTTCCCATCCTCACAAATCAGAAATACAAGTGACAGAAACGCGCCCTTGGGGAAGTTTTACCACCCTAGAAGAGGGATTTGGCTATAAAATTAAACGTATAGAAGTTAATCCGGGGCATCGTTTAAGTTTACAAATGCACCACCATCGCAGTGAACACTGGATCGTTGTGTCGGGGACTGCTAAAGTAGTGTGTGGAGAGGAAGAAAAGATATTAGCGGCAAATCAATCTACTTATGTACCTCAATGTACTAAGCATCGTTTAGAAAATCCGGGTGTAATTAAATTAGTTATTATCGAGGTACAGAATGGCGAATATTTAGGGGAAGATGATATTATTCGTTTCCAAGACGATTATGCAAGGAATTAACAGTTAACAATGAATAATGAATAATTAATCAAGTCTCCCTACTCCCTACTCCTTACTCCCCACTCATTACTTACTTAATCATGATCAATATTAGCAAAAGGGCGATCGCCGAATTAAAAAGAATCCAAAAATATCAATATCCAGAGTGTGAAAAAATCCGAGTTGGTATCAATAAAGGCGGATGTTTAGAATATACCTATCATCTGGAATTTGCGAAAGAAGCAAAGGAAAATGATTTAACCTTTAACCATGATTCAGGGATGGTGATAGTAGCTAACTCAGAAATTTATGCGAGGGTAGAAAATTTGACGATTGACTATTTAGAAGATTTAATGGGAGGAGCATTCCAATTTAAAAATCCCAACATTGCCCACCATTGCAGTTGTGGATTATCTTTTGACCTAGAATCATAATATTATCCCATGAGTTATTCTAATCTCCATCAACTTTCTTTATCTTTAAATCATGATTTATGTGTTAAAAAATTAATTAGTACAGAAAATAAACTAATCATTCAAGACTTGGATGGAGTTTGTATGGGGTTAGTGAAAAATCCCCTCCATCGAATCATTGATTTTAACTATGTCAAAGCTGCCCGTAAGTTACACAATCATTTCTATGTCTTAACCAACGGTGAGCATATTGGTAAATTTGGTGTTAATCATATCATTGAAAAAGCCTCCCCAGATCCGAATATTGTCAAAGAAGAAGGTTACTATTTATCTGGTTTAGCAGGAGGGGGAGTGCAATGGCAAGATAATTACGGTAATATTAGCTATCCGGGGGTAAAACCCGAAGAATTAGAGTTTTTATCGGCAATTCCTCAAATTTTCGAGGAGAAATTAAGAGATTTTTGTCGAAATCAAGCATCATTTTTAAGTCAAAAAACCGTTAATGAGGCATTAGAGGCAGTCATTTTAGTTAATCAAGTTTCCCCTACTATTAACCTTAATACTTTTTTCCCTTTATTGGCAGATCATCCTCATCTCTATCTCAATCTACAAAAAGAGGTAAAGTCATTAATGGATGAGTTACTAGACAAGGCTATCAAAAACGGCTTGAAAGGTTCATTCTTTCTTCATTTAGCCCCTAATTTAGGACGAGATGAGGGGGGAGAAGAAATCATGGGAGAAGCCTCAGAAAACGACTCAGGCACAACGGATTTTCAATTTATGCTTAAGGGTGCAGTGAAGGAAGCAGGGGTGTTATATATTCTCAATCACTATTATTATCTACACACGGGGAAATATCCCCTCGGTAAAGATTTTATGCCTCAACAAGCCCCCCATGATCATCAACAGTTAGTTAATTTAGTGGTTGATAATTTTTCTCCTGAATCCATGCCTTTAATAATGGGCGTTGGAGATACTGTTAATAGTCAGGTGTCTTGGGAAAATGGCAAAAAAATCATCAAAAGAGGGGGGAGCGATCGCAACTTTTTACAATTAATTCAAGATATAGGTAAGGCGTTTAATAGTGACAATATAATTGTTTATGTAGATAGTTCGGGGGGAGAAGTGAAAAACCGTAAACCCATTAAGGTAGAAAATATTAACGGTGATTTAATGGTGACAGAAGGTATCGCCCATCCAGATGATCCCTATGAGCCACTCAATGTTAACTTTGTTTTTCCTGAAGGGCATCGACAATATTGTCAATTTTTTCAAAAAATAGTGACTTTTTAAATCAATTAAAACTTTTATTCGATTCGCAAGGGATCAGGATCGATAACTAAAGACACAGAATTATGACAATATTGTCTTAAATTGTTTAACTCTTGTTTTATTTCTAAACTAAATTCCCCCTCACTTTTTAAAAGAATCTGCCACCGATAACGTCTTGCTACCCTCATTATACTAGCAGGAGCAGGGCCTAAAATTTCCACTTTATCGGGTAATAAATTAGCACACAAAGAAGCGATCGCATCTGCACTATCTCGAACTTTATCGCCGTCTAAGCCACTAAAACGGAGTAAAATTAAGTTACCATAGGGAGGGTAGTTTAAAGCCTCTCTTTCCGTCAATTCTCGACTACAAAAGGCTAAATAATCGTGATTTTTCACCGCATGGATAACAGGATGTTCGGGGGAGTAGGTTTGAATGATAACCTTACCCCTATCTTCTCCGCGCCCTGCCCTTCCAGCCACTTGGGTTAAGGTTTGAAACGCCCTTTCCGATGCCCGATAATCCGAGTGAAACAGCAAACCATCCGCAGAAACCACCCCAACGAGGGTGACATTGGCTAAGTCAATGCCTTTAGTTAACATCTGCGTACCAATCAAGACATCTGCTTCTCCCTCGGCAAATTCCGTTAAGATACGGCGATGGGCATTTTTACTGCTAGTGGTGTCACTATCGAATCGCAATACCTTCAAATCGGGAAATTCTTTTTCCATTTCTAAAACCACTTTTTGCGTCCCCGTACCAAAAAACTTTAAATAGGGGGAAAAGCACTGAGGGCATTGCTTTGGGTGCAATTCCGCATGATTGCAATAGTGACAACGCAATAATTCCCTTGCGCCGTGATGGCTGTAATGATATGATAGGGACACATCACAATGGGGGCACTCTATCACATAGCCACAGCTACGACAAGATACAAATGTACTGTGTCCTCGCCTTGAGATAAACAAAATAGCTTGTTTCCCTTCTGGTTTCAGGTTTTGCAGTGCTAATTTGAGGCGATCGCTAAATATACTTCTATTACCTTTACGCAATTCTTGACGCATATCGATGATTTCCACTGGAGGAAGTGGTCTTTCTAAGATGCGATCGGGCAAGGAAAGATAATAGTGAGGGTAAAAGTTAACTAAGAAGTCATTAATATTATTGATTCTATGGGGTTTAGGTAAGACAGAAAAGGCTTTCTGCCAAGTTTCGAGGGATGGGGTAGCCGATCCCAAAATCAAGGGGCAATCTGCTAATTCTGCACGCCATTGAGCTACTTTCACAGCGTGGTAGGTGGGAATGGGTTGATGTTGTTTAAAGCTGGTGTCGTGTTCTTCATCCAGTATAATAATACCAATATTCGGTAAAGGGGCAAATACTGCACTCCTTGTGCCAATTACCACTTGGGCTTCCCCTGTTAACATTTGTCGCCATGTGTCGTATCTTTCTCCATCGCTTAAGGCGCTATGATAAACACAAACTCTCCCTTTAAATCTTGCCCTAAATCTGTCGGTTAACTGCGGTGTTAAGCCAATTTCTGGCACTAATACTAATGCTGATTTTTTTTGTGCTAAGATAGGTGCGATCGCCTGTAGATAGACTTCTGTTTTCCCTGAACCTGTGACACCGTGTAATAATACCGTAGAAAAAGAGTGCAAACTGTTGATTAATTCTAAGGCGTGACTTTGAGAGGGGGTTAATAGTTTTGGTTTGTCTTCGAGGGGATTTGAGTCTTGTAATAAACGCAAAGTTTCTCTCTCTTGGATAACAACATATCCCTTTCTTTCTAAACTTTTCACCACTGAATCGCTATTTAATTCGCAGATTTTCAGTAATTCTTGTAAAACTAATTCCCCGTCATGATGTTTGAGATTTTTTAACACATCCCTTTGTTTAGGGGTTAATTTTTCGGAATCGCTATTTTCTCCTAAAAAAGTGACAACTTTGGTAAATTTAGGCTTGGCTTTACTAGGGGGTTGTAAATAGGTTTCTATCCACTGTTTTTTTACCAGTTGAGAAATAGCTTTTCTACCATTATTGATTTTTTGACAGATAAAACGATAGGTATAATCCCCCTGTTTGCTTTTTTGCAATAGTTTAATTACTTCCCACTCTTTGACACTGCAAAAATCTTCGGGATTTTCTGGTATATTACGAGACAATAACCTCACTCGACGCTGCGATCGCCCCAATAGTTTCGGAGGTAAAGCAACTCGGATTACATTAATTAAATCCGTCAAATAATAATTAGCTGTAAGTTCGAGTAATTGCCAATAATGAGGGGGGAAAAAACCACTACTGACAATATCATCAATTTCTTTAATCTGACTAGCATCGAGATTTTCAGGCAATTGAGAGAGAATTTTTACTACTACTCCTCCGACAATACTACTGCCAAAGGGAATACTAACTATGTCTCCTGCTTTGATACTGGTATCAGGTTGATTTTTATAGGTGTATAATCCTTCGGCATAGACGCAATCCACTAATACTTCTACCCATTGTGGCGATGCTTGAGAGGTAAAATTGTATTCGATAATGGGCTCGGCTAATTTCATGATTTTTCTAGGAATTGCAGTGACACAAATACATTTTAACCATTAAAATTGAATAATTCTTCACTAGACCAAGTAGAAATATAATTTATTTATGTTGCGTAAAATTCCTTTAGCCTTAGTTGGTTTAACCGTTGGTTCAATTCTAACAGTAATTGGTTTTGTTGCCTACGCCATTGGTAACTCTACCCTTAATTTAGCAGGTTTTTTCTATGGTATTCCCTTATTATTGGGGGGATTAGCCTTAAAAGCCGCCGAATTAAAACCCATACCCTTTGCCAAAGAGACAACTCCAGAAGTTTTAGCCTTAAGAAAAGAAAAAGCCACCGCCACTCAAAATCAATTAAGATTAGATGTAACTCGCTACCGTTACGGGCAGGAAGCCCACTTAGATGAAGCCTTACAGCGTCTTGGCTTAAGCCCTACCGATGATGAAAGACCAATTTTAACAAAAATACAAGAAGATAAAATAGAGGATAATTATGCGTTAATTTTATACTTTGATTCTCCCTTAGTTAAATTAGAAACTTGGCGAGAGAAACAGGAAAAAATCACTAAATTTTTTGGCCCTGACATTACAGCAGATATAGCTCAATTAGGAGATGATGAAATCAAACTAACCTTAGTAACGACAAATTGACACTCACCCGTTAAATTAATCATTTAACTTCACTTTTATTTTTTGTCGGTAAAAATTCATCTCCCATTCATTTCAATAGTATATTTTTGGGGAAAAATGTCAGGTAAGGTTTGAGAGTCAGCTCTTTCCCCCTCACAAGGGATATAATGTATGAGAGTGAACTACTACCGACCGCTATCGCTGAGTCGGGAGCTTCCTACCCAATCAATTGCTTTCTATTGCAAAACAATAGCGAGTCTTACATCAAGGCGATAGGCTTTGCCCCACGTTCCGTAGGTCATTCACACGGTATCATAGAGTTATGTTTATGTATATGGCTTGGTTATCGCCATTCCGCCCGTGTGCGGTTGTTCTTATCCTATCACAATTTTCTGAACTGTGATAAGATATTTTTTTTTTGTTGGGCAAAACTTGTGCTGAGCGTAGTCGAAGCATTCATCCACTAATCCGCTCTGCTGAGATTAGGGACTTCTTTTGCCATTGCGTTAACAATAACAAAAAATTAATTGTTATGAATTAATATTTATTATTTAACTGCGACACCTGACATCTTTTTTTACCAACAATTTATCATATAATAACTGGTTATAATGTTGATTATTCGTTGAAATTGTATCTAAATAAATGGCATTTATATTAATAAAAGGAACATTTCATGTATTAGATTACTCCCCTGATGGAGATTCTATTCGTTTTCATGCAAATAACTTGGAAAATTGGTCAAAATTGAGTGGAATTTCTCCAGAATTAAACGAAAATAATCATGTACAAATTAGATTAATCGGCATTGACAGTTTAGAAACCCATTTTCGTCAGTGTCAACAAAGCGTTAAATGGGCATTAAGTGCGGCTAATTTTTTGTTAGAATCTCTGGAAATAGAAGGAGTAAAGTGGAATGAAGAAAATAATATTATTGTCTCAGCAAAAGACAAAATAGACGGTTTTATTCTAGCAAAAAAAACAGATCAACATGGGCGTCCTCTAGCATTTGTTTTTAAAGGGAAAATAGATCATCCTGATGGAGAAGAATTCTTTTTACCCATCGAGTTATTTTTTGAATCAGTCAATTATCAAAGTCTTGTTCATGGACAATCCTATCCCACTTATTATCGAGGAATAGCTCCTACTTTAAGACGTAAAATGACTTGGGCTGTTAATCAGGCTAGAGAGCAAAAAAAAGGGTTGTGGGAATTTGATTTAACTAATCATGGTTTTAGTGTTTGGGATTTGTTTGAACAAGAAAAAATGGTGGTTATTCTTCCTAAGTTATTTCGTCGTTTAGTCAGTTATTTAGAAACAAGTGATAATTTAGATTATTTTAAAAATTCAGTAGTCAAGTCAGAAAAAGTGCTAATTTTACCTGACAAAAGAAAAAGACTTTTTCGAGATATTATCATTCAAGAAGAACATTTGTTTAAATTATCAGAATTACCAGAAGATTTAATTTATCTATAATTAATTATAAAAAATATCAACCGATAAAAGAGCTAGTGATTCAACGTTTCTATCTCGGTTCGCTTAAACGGAATGAAATGCTATCCCTTAAATTATCTAACGTTCTTTCCTTTTCCGCCATCATCATTTCTAAAAAAGAGCGATAACGATCCGCACCGGGTAAAGCATCACAGAAAAACCATGCTTCCCATTCCCCTTCCTCAGTAATGATTTCTGGATTAAGCAAATAAACCGCAGATTCAATACAATTACTAATGGCTAAAGTTGAAGGTAAATATTTAGTTCTCAGATGGACACAATCTTGTTTTTCCCCATAAACAAAATAGAGGCGATCGCACACTTCATCATCATGATACCAAGCCTCAATCCAATCTGGATCTTGTTCTCGAAACCATTTTACCTCCTCTGTTGACCAAAGAAGTCCGTCATCCACATCCATCGCCAACTGTATCCAACCATTACTAACCTGCAAAAAATCAACATAAGATGGAGGTAATTTAACATTTAAACGATTTTCCAACGCCTCAATTTGAGCGGAAGTTGCTGGAGGCTTAAAGAGAGTTCGACTTTGTAGAAACTCCTTTTCCAATTCAAAAAGAGAGGAAGGATTTTGCTTTTGCACAGGAGAAATAATTTCCCATGCTTCCTGACTCCATTGCTGTAAAAAATTTTGCCAATCAAATGATAACTGCATAAAATTTCTAGGATAAACTGATGTCAAAATGAGAATATTTTTGATATAACGTTCTGATCACGATATAATTGAAAAGGTAGTAAATTTTAGAAAATAAGGAGGGATTTTGCATGACCCAAGTGGTTGTGGGACAAAATGAAAATATAGAGTCTGCTTTACGTCGTTTTAAAAGACAGGTTTCTAAAGCTGGTATCTTCGCTGATATTAAGCGTTTACGTCACTATGAAACCCCCATCGAGAAGAAAAAACGCAAAGCCGTTGCTCGTCGCAAGAAACGTTTTCGTTAAGATTAATTTTAATCAAAACTAATTGTTTTTGACTCTTTATAATTTACTTCAGATTGAGATTAAATTGACTAGGTTAATGTGATATTAAATAACCTACAGAAGTTCTGGGAAACAGATCTACACAATAATATTATTTCTCATTCATAGTAAGAGTCACAACAGCAAAACTTGCAGAGGGAAAGCTATCATTTACAGGCTAAAATTCCCCGAAACAGGCATCTTGCCTGTAAAGTTCGTTATAAATTAAATTATTATTTTAAAGGTTTGGTGATTTTTTTGAATCAATAAAATAGGGAAATAATCAGAATTTGCAGACTATGGCATTACCATCTGAGTTGTAAGAACTTGCTCCCCCTTTAAACAAAGGAAGAACTTATAACATTACTATACGGGTTGTGAGAATTTGATCCCCCCTAACCCCCCTTAAATAAAGGGGGAACTTAGTTTTAATTTCTCACATAAGATTTAGGATTGCTATATAACGGAAAAATCTCAGTAAAGTGTACTGTAAATGCTTTATAGATCGTAGGTTGGATTGAGAAACGAAACCCAACAAAAAGCTTTTTTCTTCTTGTGTTGGGTTAGGCTATGCCACAAAAACTTTTTCCTTGTTGTGTTGGATTACGCTATCGCTAACCCAACCTACAAAAGTAGATTTTAACTCCGAACTCCGAACTCTAATAAGTTTCTTTGTCTAGTGGCACTGAAAACTAGCTAAAAAACTTAGAGATATGTTAAATTTTATTTAGTAATGAAAGAGTAACGGTCTTTGACTTTTCCTTTCTCTGCTGAAACGTCATGATATAATCATCCGATTGACTAATTGTCGTCCTTAAGCAGAAAGATTTTGAAGATTTGTGTCGAACATTCTCAGTTTTTTCTGTGGAGGACAATTAAGGCGTAACCCCCTTTAACTGAAAAGTTTGTTATCTATATCTTTTGAGAGAAATTCGTTAACGACTTGAACAGTTAAAACTCTTACTCTTTGTGAGAGAATGTTTAATAATCTTAATGTACATAAATAATTTTTAGTTTAGGGCTTAATGTTTACTAAACAAGTAACCGATTCTCCTGTTTATAAATGGTTTAATGATCGTTTAGAAATCGAAGCGATCTCTGATGATATTAGTAGCAAATACGTTCCTCCCCATGTAAATATCTTTTACTGCCTCGGTGGAATCACTTTAACTTGCTTCTTAATTCAGTTTGCTACTGGGTTTGCTATGACTTTCTATTACAAACCCACCGTTACCGAAGCGTTTTCTTCTGTTCAATACATCATGAATGAAGTTAACTTCGGTTGGTTAATCCGCTCCATCCATCGCTGGTCTGCCAGTATGATGGTGTTAATGTTGATCCTCCATGTTTTCCGTGTTTATTTAACTGGTGGTTTCAAAAAACCTCGTGAGTTAACTTGGATCGTTGGTGTAACTATGGCAGTTATTACCGTTTCTTTCGGTGTAACTGGTTATTCTTTACCTTGGGATCAAGTTGGTTATTGGGCGGTGAAAATCGTTTCTGGTGTACCTGCGGCGATTCCTGTAGTAGGGGATCAGATGGTAGAACTTTTGAGAGGTGGTGCGAGTGTAGGTCAAGCTACTTTAACTCGTTTCTATACCATTCATACTTTTGTTTTACCTTGGTTAATGGCAGTGTTTATGTTATTACACTTCCTCTTAATCCGTAAACAAGGTATTTCTGGTCCTTTGTAAATTGATAGTTAACAATCAAGGCGATGACTTTATGTCTCGTCTTTTTCAATTTTAGTTAACAATTTGACGGGAACTCTAAAGATTCAGGATACAATAAAAAATATTCTTGAATCGTCTTTGTTCCTTCTTTTCATTCATCTAAGGAGATCATTGCATACTATGTCTAATCCTAATTCTCAGTTAATTAAAAAGCCCGATCTTAATGATCCTAAATTGAGAGCTAAATTAGCTCAAAATATGGGTCATCACTACTACGGTGAACTTGCATGGCCTAATGATATTCTCTATATGTTCCCTGTTTGTATTTTGGGTGCTTTGGGTTTAATCGTTGGTTTAGCAATTTTAGATCCTGCTATGATTGGTGAACCAGCCGACCCTTTTGCTACTCCTTTGGAAATTTTACCTGAGTGGTATTTGTATCCTGTGTTCCAAATTTTGCGTATTTTACCTAACAAACTTCTCGGTATTGCTTGTCAAGCAGCTATTCCTTTAGGTTTAATGCTTGTACCTTTCATTGAGAGTGTTAATAAGTTCCAAAATCCTTTCCGTCGCCCGATCGCAATGACGGTGTTTTTATTCGGTACTTTAGTTACTCTTTGGTTGGGTGCAGGTTCTGTATTCCCCATCGACAAGTCTTTAACTTTAGGTTTGTTCTAAATTGAGATTATTTATCCCCAACCTGCCCTTACAAGGGCAGGGCTGTTTCAAAGTAAATGTTTGAAACTCGATTAGGGTTTTTTAATATATTCAACCCCTTTTGTCTGCATCGTCAGAGGCTCATTGCTGATTCATTGTCACTTCTCAATCTCGGCAACGATAAAATTAGCCGAAGGAGTAATGACAGAATGATTAACAATTACTTCTAAAGAAGCCCTTGTTTTACTTGCTACTTGTACTGTTTTTAAATCATAACTTTCTGTAGCTAATTTAGGATAAAGCCCGATCGCAATTACGGGAATAATTAAACAAACGGTAATAAAAACTTCACGGGGTTTAGCATCAAGGTGAAAACCATCTAACTTTAAACCAGTATCATTTTTGCCGTAGAAAACAACCCTTAACATCGATAGTAGATAGATAGGAGTTAGAATTAAACCCACTCCTGCTAATGCTGTTACTACTACCTTAAAAATAGAACTATAAGCATCACTTTGAGCAAAACCTAAAAACACGCTCAATTCGCTAACAAATCCACTCATACCGGGTAAAGCTAAAGAAGCCATAGAAGCGACGGTAAATAAAGCAAAAGTCTTTGGCATCGGTTTTGCCATACCGCCCATTTCGTCCATCATCAAAGTATGAGTGCGATCGTAAGTCACCCCAGAGAGGAAAAATAAAGCGGACGCAATCAAACCATGAGAAAGCATTTGCAGCATCGCTCCATTCATTCCCAAATCAGTGAAAGAGGCAATACCGACTAACACAAAACCCATGTGAGAAATAGAAGAAGAAGCAAGGCGACGTTTTAAGTTAGTTTGAGCAAAAGCAGTAAAAGCACCATAAACAATGTTAATTACCCCTAAAATTACTAATAAAGGGGCAAATTTTATATGAGCATCAGGTAACATTTCCAAATTGAAACGAATTAAACCATAACCGCCCATTTTTAACAATACTCCAGCTAAAATCATCGATACAGGGGCAGATGCTTCACTGTGGGCATCAGGCAACCATGTATGAAAAGGAAATATGGGCAACTTGACACCAAAGGCGATTAAAAAGCCCATATAAGCTAAAACTTCTAAGGTAATGGGATAATTCTTCATACCCAACTCTGCCATATTCAAAGTAAAGTTATCCCCATAGAATGCCATTGCTAAACCTGCTACAAGGATAAAAGTAGAAGCTAAAGCAGTATAAAGAATGAATTTTGTGGCGGCGTAAAGGCGTTTTTTCCCTCCCCAAATAGAAATTAGAATATAAACGGGAACTAATTCTAATTCCCACATAATAAAGAACAAAAATAAATCTTGAGCCGCAAAAACACCAATTTGCGCACTGTATAAAACTAATAATAAGAAGAAATATAATTTTGACTTATGTTGCACTTGCCAAGAAGCAAGAATAGCAAGGGTAGAGATTAAACCTGATAAAACAATTAGGGGCATGGATAAACCATCAACCCCTAAACTCCAACGTAAACCAATTTGTGGGAACCAACTATAGGATTCTTGTAATTGAAAATCCGTATTGTAGATAGAGTAATTTTGCCAAAAACCGTAAACGATTAAGCAAAAATTAGTTAAAGCAATAATAAGAGTATAATTGCGGATATTTTTCCCATATTTATCGGGAATGAAGGGAATGGCAAAAGCACCGATGAGGGGCAAGGCGATGATGGCTGTTAACCAAGGAAACTCTGGGCTAAACATGACAATAAGAATTTATATTTAGTAATATATGTTCCATTTTATTAAGTTTTGTTAAGAATGACAAGAGGAGATCTGAATTTTAAAAACTTCTGTTACGATAAATATCAATTTTAATTAAAAAGAAATCAATTTTAATATTGATGGGAGTTACCCGTTGACAAATTAACTTAAATATGTTGTTGAAAATAATCTGCTCATGTTTAGAGTGCGATCGCTCT
>CAYPDC010000010.1:0-54928 GCA_964409355.1 uncultured Cyanobacterium sp. | reverse complement strand
CATTATGCTTTCAAACATTTGATCACACTCAGATTATGAACCTTTAAAGTATATCCTAATTTTAACCTTGAAGGTATTGCTTTTGGCTCGATCGTGGCTTAAATATAACGGTGGGCATTGCCCACTCTCTCCCTATCTCCCCCTCTTTTTTCTTTCTCGAAAATGAAACATCCCTGCTGGTTAGTGGCAATCTAATTCTCATGACTGATTCCTGATTGCTATACCCTGACTAAATTGTGCTAAATCGTCATTATTAAGTAATTGATGTTGAATTAAAAAAACTTTTGAGACATTTTGTTTTCCTTCTTTTTTACTCTTGCCGTAACCAGTGGATTTTAAAATACTATTTTCTAAAGATAAAGAAACTATACACTCAAAAAAACCATCAATATCACTAAAGATATAATCGGGAAGTTGCCAATTATTTTCCTGACAAATATGGTGTAATTTAGACACCCAATCAGTAGTTAATTTTTCTGAATTTTTGCTGTTGCTATCTAAATTTTCTTGGGGATTTTCTTCAACAATAATATTGTCATTTTCTCTTATTTCTTCTTGGACAACACTGCTATAATAAGGGATTAGACTGCCATTAATATAACTTTGAACATAAGCCATTGAGGCTTTTTGCTTGGCTTTATTCTTTTTCTCATGAATAATAACTTCAGGATGAGTTAAATTATTGACACAACAAATAGCGGTATAGCTGTCATTATCGGCAGAATAATCAATTTTATATTCTACGGGATAATTGCTGATTTGACAGTGAATTAAAACCACTGAAATAGAATCTATATCTTCATACTCAAAAAATTGATTAACTTTTCCTTCAAACCAAATTTTGTATAAGTCTTTGACACTTAAACTTAAGATTCTTATTTCGATTTCTTCAATAATATTTTCTTCAAATTGAGTTTTAATACAGCAGTCAATTATTTGGCTAAATTCTTTATCATCTAGGTTACTTAAATCAAGATTATCTTCTAATTCACTCCCTAATTTCTCTCTGATTATGTCATTAAGATTAAAGGGAGGAAAATCATTGGGATTATCCGTTAATTCTCCTCGCAAATAAGATTTTATTGTTGCTGAAGCTGCTTTTTGCTTCGCTTTATTTTTCTTACTATCTTCTTGGGGATTTAAGGTAGTTTTACCGTCAAGATAGCAAAAGACAAAGTTTTTTTGTCTGATATGACAATATTCTGATTTATACTCAATGACTGATTCTTCTATTTGAGATTTAATGCGTAAAACGGAAATAGTATCAATATCTTCATCTTCTAAGAAATACTCTTTTTTCCCGACAAACCAGATATTGTAAAAGTCTTTAGGTTGCAAGTCTTGCTTTCTTATTTCTATAGACGGTATTATTTGATCTAAAGTATTTTTACTGATACTATATTGAATTAAGTCTGACAAGTCATCAGCAGATAATTTCTCTATATTAACTCTTTCTACATTACCATATTTTGCTTCTAATTCTTCTTTTCTTTTTTGTTTCAAATAGTTGGTGCGATCGCTCTTAAATTTTATCTGAAAATCGTTAATATGTTCACATAATTTCTCTAATTCTTCAATGGTATAAGGATGAGATTGTTGCTTAAGAAAATCTTTGAGAATACGGTGATTAACTAAGTCTATAAATCTTCTTAAAGGGCTAGTAAAATGGGTATATGCCATTACCCCTAAACCCACATGGGGCTTGGCTTGATACTCATAAACAGCAGGTACTAAACAATGCCCTATAGTTTTGATAACAGACTCAAAATCCGTTGTGCCTACGTCTTGAGTTCGATAAATTGCGGGGAGATTATTTTTTGCTAAAAAATCGGCAATGGTAACATTTGTTAAAATCATAAACTCAGCAAATAATTGATGAGTGTTAACATTTTCTTTGATTAAATTTCCATCTTCATCCACATAACCATCGGCGGTTAAAATCCCTGAATTACCTACTCTTTTTTTGGCGAACAATTGGGCTAATTGTTGCATTTTTATGAGTAATTTATGCTCAGGAATATCTTGAGGATTAGCTAAAATTTCCTCTACATCTTCATAGCTAAAGGCTTTTTTACTGGTAAAAATTGTTTCTTTTATGGTAAATTTATTGATATTCCCACTATTGTCAATTTGGAAAAATACTGTTAATGCTAATCGTCTTTTTTCCGCCTCTAATGAACCTAAATTGGTACTTAAGTGAATAGGTAACATAGGAGTTGGGGGAGTAGTGTGATAGAGGGTGACGACTCTTTTTTCTGCTTCTTCATCAATAGGAGAATGTTTAGGGATTAAGGTAGAAACATCGGTAATGCTAACTTGTAACTCAAAACTACCGTTACTTAATTCTATCAACCAAATACCATCATCGCGATCGACGGTAGAAGCATCGTCAATGGTAATACCAAATACAGGCAACCGATGTTGATAATAGTCAGCTAAATTGACAGCAGAAGCCTGTTGAATATGGATAGGGGTAAATTTTCGGGGTTTGATTTCTGCTTTCATTGTCTATTTAAACGAATAAGAATTGAGTTAACTTTAGTTAACATTTTTATAATTCCCTCTTTGTTAAGGCAAGGCTGTTTCAAAGTAAGAGAAAAAATATTAGAAATAACCTAAACCGCCTAGCAATAAATTGACGAGGCTAATATGTGACGTTCAATCAATTGAACGAATAAGATTAAATGGATCTATTGATTAATTATCATAAGCTAAGACGGATTTAACTGACCGAAAAAATCAGGATTCAACCTTCCCCTTAAAAAGGGAAAAGAAATCAAAATAATCCCTTATTTCAAGCCTACCACTTTAGGGGTAGGTAGTTCGTAGTTCATAGTTCCCTTAGAGGGAGTTAAGATGATTGTATAATTCTCCATTTTTGATTAATTCCTCCGCTTTACTTAAACCTATTTCGATGGTATCAACTACTCCGCAACGCCACAAATAAAATCCACCATTCCAAATACCACTAAGGGTTAAAGGGGTGTTTTCTCCTTTGATGGTTTTGTGTAATTGTTCAAAATAGTCATTGTCGCTGATTAAATGGTAATCATCTCCTCTTAAATCATATTCTAAGGGATTCATTTTTAAATATCTAAATCCAGTATCTGAGGTTTCATCATTAATGGCAATGATGTTAGTTTGTTCTAATTTTAGATCGCCACTGCCTTCTAAACCTTTAATTAAAGTAAATTTTTTCACCTCTGTTAACCTTAATGCCTCCCGAATCATCTTTTCTGTGGGAGGATGTACATAACCTACCATAATGTGACTTTTACCTTGATAGGGTTGCCAAATTAATTCTAAGGTAGCAACAGGAGGGCGTTTGCCGATTTCTTCTCGATAGGTGACAAAATTATCCGCTAAGGGGAAATGAGTGGGTAAATAAAGAAAACCGAAGTTTTTTTGCGCTAAAGATACTTGAACTTGCTCTAAACTGGTATTTGTTACATTTAAGCCCAAATTAGTCCAAATTTCTGCTAAATTTAAGCCGTATTTAGTGGGCATTCTTCTCCCCCCGTGCATCAACACTGGTACGCCCATGATAGATAAGATTAAACTGGTAATAGGCGAAATGGCTGCTGTGCGACTCCTTCCATCGTAGGGAATACCCAAGATAACGACTTCTTTGTTGTCGTCTATAGAAGTTAATTTCACTCCTTGTTGACTATAAGTATCTAACATTCCTGCTAATTCTTCTCCTGTAGGTCGTTTGATTCTATGGGCAATCAGAAATGCACCTATTTGGGCAGGAGTGGCTTTGCCTGTTAACATCATTTCTAAGGCGATACTGGCTTGTTGTCGGTTTAAGTCTTTATGGGTATGAGTACCACTACCGATTTTTTTTAGTAATTCTCTAAATTCACTACTCATAGGTTTCGGGTTTAGGTTTGAGGTATTGAGATATTGGGGAAGCGTGGGAAGATGAGGGAGATAAGGGGGAAACTTTATTACAATGTCTGCCTTGCAATGAATGATCCTGTTGGCGAAATAAATCTTAACATAAAACTTGACCAAAAGTCGGTTTTGTGACATAAACCGCTTCGCAATAAATTGACGAAGCTAATAGCAAAAATCGGCTAAAGCGATTTCATAAATATTATTTCAAATTAAAATATTGTAACAGTACGTTGTCATCTATTGAATTTAGTCGCTTTAGCAGACTTAAGCTATAAGCCAAGAAATAAATTTCTTGGCGGTTTATGATACACTACTAACTTTTTGTCTATCCACAAATTGTTGATTTTGTCAAATTTTCTGTGACAAAATGTTTCGCCAACAGGATCATGAATTGACAAGGCTAATATATCACGTTCATTTGAATGAACTAAATATTTTTTAATTCACCTGACACCTGACACCTGACACCTCTCAATTGTTCATTGTACATTGTTAATTGAATACCGCTTCTTTGAAACGGATTTCATCTCTTTGAGGATCGCAAAATGACACTTCTAATTGTAATTGTTCTCCTAATTTTACATAACGATCGAATCTATGGGCAAATTCTAACCCTAATTCTTCTAATAAAATTAAAGCCAATCCTTCATCTTCCCTTAACCAACGTAAAACGATGCCATGCCATACCTCTCCAGTGTGTTGTAAAAAGTATTGTAAACTCCAGTAACGGTTAGTTTGTCTTTCCACAAAGGATGCTTCGGAGGAAGTGGAAACTACTTCATAAATTATCTGTTGCATTCTGTCTCTGGCAAAGGGTAATTCTTCCCCTCGCAAATGCGCTTTAATTTGAAAATGGCTTAATAAGTCGGTGTATCTGCGAATGGGGGATGTCACCTGAGTATAGGTTTCTAAGCCCAAACTAGCGTGACGGGAAGGAGTTAACCCCGTTTCACTCTTAGGCATACAACGCCTTAAAGCACAGGATCTTACAGGTCCGGGGGGCAGTAGTATCAATTCTTCTTCTGGGGGTAATTCCGGTTGCGGTTGTCCTCTAAAGGGTACAGGAATACCATGTTCTTGACAGTATTTTCCAGCCACTTCTCCCGCTAAAATCATCATCTCTGCTACTACAAGGCGCGATCGAGACATCTCTAAAAGTTCAATGGAAACCTCCTCCTCATTATATACTTTAATAACTGCTTCGGGCATGGAAATCATTACTGAGCCGTTATTTTTCCGCCATTGTTCACGTTTTTTCGCTTTTTGGGCAATACGCACGATCTCCTCCTCTCCCTGTATTTTGAGAGCTAACATCTCGTCAACATCGTGATAGGTGAGGCGATAGGTGGGCTTAACTAGGGTAGGGTGAATTTCGTAGTCTATAACCCCTCCCTGTTCGTCTAAAACTACCCCAAAACTCAATGCAGGGCAAATTTGACCTTGAACTAAGCTCATAGGTCCTGTAGCCAATTCTGAGGGGAACATCGGCACCATGCCTGTGGGTAGGTATAAACTGGTGCTGCGTCGTCTTGCTTCTAAGTCTAACGGATCATCGGGATTAATTAAACGGGTGGGATCGGCAATATGTATCCATAAACGGGCTAAACCGTTGTCTAAAAATTCTAAACTGATACCATCGTCAATTTCTGTTGTGCTTTCATCATCAATGGTGTAAATTTTATGATGGGTTAAGTCAAGGCGTTGAGTATCTTTGTCGATAAAGTCTTTAGCAGAGATGCGATCGAGGATAGAATGTGCCACTTGGTATGCCTGTTGAGGGAAATCATTGGAGTACGAACTACGACGTAAAAAGATATTTTCGTGTTTACTCCATAATTGTAAGTCTATCAGTAATTGTAATGCTGATTCAGGGGTTTTGTTTCTACCTAAAGATTCGATAATATCTAGTGCCTGTTTTGGAGGGTTTTCAGGGAGTAAAACGTATTTTTCGAGGAAATTAAGGCGAGTTAGTTCGCTTTCTCTCCATTCTACGGTTTTACCACTTAATGCTTCTTGTATCTTTTGGGCAAATACCTCTTTTTCTTGTTTTTTCTGTATCTCAACTTCGATTTGATGTTTAATTTCTTCTACCTGAGTTTGAGGGCGCGGTTCATAAACGTCACCTTTTTTCTTAAAGTACATCTTATCATCGGATAAGAGTAAATGTGCCGCATAACAGAAAATAGGGCTTTCTTCCTCAAAAATGAGGGATGCCAATTCGGCGGGGGTGACGGGGGAGGCGGATTCTATCAACAACTCCCAAGCAATCTCTAAGGTAGAGGCATCTAAATGGGGGGTTACTTCTTTGAGAAATTTGGGTATATCGGTATATTTAAAGGATTCTCCCTCTACTAAATAGTCTATTTTTTGCGGTTTAATTTTGTGAGAATTGCCGTTTTCGTCTATGGCTATCCAGTCTTTTTTCCCTTCTGGTTTCTCTATGACACCTAAACGGCGATCGCCATTTACTTTAAATTCGACTAATGTACCTTTTTCCACCCGTGAATCCTTGTTACTAAATTGACTGAGTTGGTTGTTTTATCTTTACCCTTTAATAATTTACCATCAATCTTAGGAATTAAAAATGAGGAATTGGAATTAATCAAAAAAGTGTACAATAAATGTACAGTATGAATTAGAACAAACCATGTTTTCTTTAAACCCAGATTGCGTATATTTCAAGAAGACAAGAGATTAGTTACATGTACGGCATTGTTTGATTGTGTAAACTTATAGAAAGTTCTCCAGAGGAGAATTCCTAATTCCTAATGAGACATCTCCAATAATAGACATTCAAGGGAACCGTTCCCTTACTACGAGCTAAGGAAAAATAATTTATGAAGATGTCTATTAAACTACCGTCCTAGAATCTGAATGCGAACAGGTGCAGTACCGCTACTTTTTAAGCCAATAGCTCTTGCCGCACCAGCCGATAAGTCCACAATTCGACCACGAGTAAAAGGACCTCTATCATTAATGCGAACCACCACAGAACGACCATTATTGAGATTTGTTACTTTAACTCTTGTCCCAAAAGGTAAAGAACGATGTGCCGCAGTTAACGCATTCTGATTAAATTTTTCCCCACTAGCTGTCTTTCGTCCATGAAACCCCGGTCCATACCAAGAGGCTATACCCTGTGCCGCTTGTCTTAGGCTTTTTATTCCCGCTACTGCGGTTTTTTGAGTTTGTTTTTTTGCCACTACTTTAGGTTGTCCTTTAATTTCCTTTAAAGGAGTAGCATTGCCCATTAAACGACGAAGGCGATTAGTAGCCTGTAAAGCGTCGTGAGCTTGATTCTCAGTGCTATCGGGTAAGATAACGTATTGGTTTACTGTCACTAATTCATTATTAGCAAAAGTGATTACATAGTTTTCCGTTTGGGCATTCCAAGCAACATTAATTTCTGATGCTTGAGCGGAGGAAGAAGATAATTGTTCTAGTTTTTTGGCGAGAGTCGTGGCATTGTCGATCGCCTTACGATGGGGAGTATCGAGAAAAGTAAGGAGGGGAATATTTTTATAGTGAAGGGTTATGGCTTCCTGATTTTGCCATTGATGTTGATAAAGTTTAGTGACGAGGAATTCTTTAACTGGGGCGGTGGTTTTTGCTAGGACATTATAAATCGGAGATTCTGAGAGGCTATCTTCTTTTGTTTGATAGCTATTAGCTTGAACAGTGGGGGCGATTAATACTCCACTGAGACCTAATCCGATAATGGTTGATAAAGCTGATTGAACAGCCTTTTTACAAGTTTTGTTATCCATAATGTTTCTTTAAGTGAACAATGAAAGCCTTTAAAATTGAGCTTTTCTGTTAGTTTGCGACCTGTGATTAACACTTTGTTTGTGTGAGTGAACTTAAATTAAGTTAACATAAGGATTTTTATTGATGGTTCATGATTTCTTATCTAAAATTGAGTGTAACATTTATTATAGTTATATTTGTTGCTATTAAAAATAAAAACAGATACAATGTTAAGTTTATTTATTATTAAAAAATTTTTTTATGTTTTAAATAACTAATCAATAGGAAGGATAAATACAAGAAAAAAAAATACTATTTAGAGCTAAAGTAATATTTTTAACTTAAAAACAATCTCTCTCTACATAATACAAAAAAAACTAGAGAGGTTTAAAAAGAATTAGAGGCTAATCAGTTGATATATAAAGATGACAATGATTTAAGAAATTATATTATTCCATAAAAGATTTTCTTTTTAAGGATAAATTTTGACCAAAATTGAGCGGTAATGGTATGATAACCTAGTCAAAAAATGATCAATTATTCTCACGTCGATACGATAAGAAAATTTGATCAGTTAAAAGGGTAAAATTCCATCTATTGAAAAAAATTATCTAACGGAGATTGCAGAATGGATTATAAACAGGCAGGAGTTGACGTAGAGGCAGGGAGAGAATTTGTCAGAAAAATATCGGAAAACGTAGCTAGTACCTATCGTGCAGGGGTTTTAGGAGGCTTAGGGGGTTTTGGTGGTTGTTTTGAGATTCCTACAGGTTATCGTCAACCTGTTTTAATCTCAGGCACAGATGGAGTGGGTACGAAATTAAAAATTGCTCATCAGTTGAATCGTCATGATACCGTAGGTATTGACCTCGTAGCGATGTGTGTAAATGATATTCTTACATCGGGTGCTGAACCGTTATTCTTTTTAGATTATTTAGCTACAGGAAAATTAAACGGTAATCAATTAGCAGAAGTTATCAATGGTATCGTGGCAGGTTGCAAAGAAAGTGGTTGTGCGTTACTTGGGGGAGAAACGGCAGAAATGCCGGGGTTTTATCAACAGGGAGAGTATGATATAGCTGGTTTTTGTGTGGGAATTGTGGAAAAGAGTGAGATTATTGACGGTAGTACCATTCAAACTAGAGACGTTGCGATCGCGCTTTCTAGCAGTGGGATTCACAGTAATGGATTTTCTTTGGTGCGGAAAATCATTGAATCAGAGGGATTAAGTTGGGATTATCGTTGTGAGGAGTTAGGGGAAAAAAACTTAGGGGAAATTTGCTTAACTCCCACCAGAGTCTATGTCAAACCCGTTTTATCGGCATTAAAATCAGGGATAAAAATAAAAGGTATGGCACACATTACGGGGGGAGGCATTCTCGAAAACTTACCTCGTTGCTTACCCAAAGATAAATCCATTGAAATAAAATTAGACAGTTGGGTAATTCCGCCGATTTTTCAATGGTTAGCCAAAACAGGTAACGTTAACCTAGAAGATATGCTCAATACCTTTAATATGGGAGTTGGTTTTGTGGTAATTGTGGCAGAATCAGAAGCATCAAAAACCATTCAACATTTCCAAAATAGTAGCATTGATACTTTTTTAATTGGTAAAGTGATTGAAGGAAAACAAGTTATCGAATTTAGCCTAATTGGCTAGTATAGCATCAATTTTACCTCAGTTCGATATTAAGAATTGTTGATTTAGGTAGGTTTCGGGTTTCGGGTTGCAGGTTTCGCGGTGGGTTTTTTTAAGATTGATTAATCAATCAAGGTGCTGAAAAACAATAAAATCAATAAACATAAGTTTTTTATCAATTCTTTAACCTAACACCTAACACACTTCGGCTACCCTCAGTGCATCGCCTGATACCTGACACCTTTCATCACTTAAGATTTTATGTCGAACTCAGGTAATTTTGTGTTGAGGGATAAAAAACAGCTTAAACTCAAGAGACTCTATCCCCCAATTCAAAGTTGACAGACTACTAGTCTCTGTTAGGTGATTTCTAATAATAAATATACCTGCATGATCCCCCCTAACCCCCCAAAACACAAAGGGGGAATTATAAGGAAGATTGGTAAATTCTTTCTTGGAAACCGCCTTAACAAGTATGAATAAAAAGTTCCAACTGTTGACACTGATTATAATTGCTTTCTGTTAAAGATAAATCATAATTAGCAATAAATAATTCTTTTCCATTTTGATTAACATTTCCATTAATATTTCTCATGCCATAAGTTAAATTCCATGATTGAATATTAGCCCATGAAAATAAATTTCTAATATAATCACTCTCATCATAAGTCATTAACCATTTATGATTAGTATGTTTAAGAATACTAGCTAATTTTTCATGCTCAAATTCTTTATGCAAATGTCCTCTTTTTCCATATAAAGCTGATTTTTCTGCACTATAATAAGGAGGATCTAAAAATAAAAATACCTCTTTTCCTTCAGCTTCTAATACTTTTTGATGGTCATAATTAGTAATGCCAGTATTCTTTAATATTTGTGTTAATTTTTTTACCCTTTCAATACTAGAATCTGTAAATCTTTTTTCAAAGGCCTTTTGAGAATAACCCCCACTTTTGGTTGTGCCTGAAAAGATAATTGTATTAAAGACAAAAAAGGCTGATGCTTTTTCTAATTCATTAAAGTTTTGGAGCTTTTCTATTAAATATTTATATAATAATTTACCTTCTTGAAATTCTTGTTTCCATGCAATAACTTTTTCAATTAAACCATCTAAATCAGTTTGACAATATTGCCAAAAGTAAAATAGATTTTCGTAAATATCATTAACCCAATAGGTGCGAAACATATACATCTAATAAACTCATTAAAGATATTGTATCCCATTGAATAAAATCTCGATCGCCCTTTATTCCTTCATCTTTAATAATAGGAATAACACTAATTTGTTTTGAAGATGATAAAATATTATATACTCTTTCATAAGGATACGATCGAATTCTCTGAGGTTTAGTTTCTGAAGAGTATTAAAAAACATAAGACCAGATTTTGCTAAAATTAACCTTTGTATTAATTATAGAAGAAACAGTTAAAAATCCAGTGAAAGTTTTAGTTGTGGGCAATGGCGGTAGAGAACACGCTTTGGCATGGAAGTTGTTACAATCTGATACCGTAGAAAAGGTTTTTTGTACTCCGGGTAATGGTGGTACTGCTGTATTGAAAAACTGTGAAAATGGGGCGATGGCAGTTGATGATTTTGAGGGTATCCTAAATTTAATCAAAGAAAAAACCATTGATTTAGTGGTAGTGGGGCCTGAGTTACCCTTATCATTAGGTATTGTTGACTATTTACAACCTCACGGAATTAAAGTATTTGGACCAAAGCAAGACGGTGCTATAATCGAGGCAAGTAAATCTTGGGCAAAGGATTTGATGATAGCCGGGGGGATTCCTACCGCCAAGTCGGCAACCTTTACAACTGCATCCCCTGC
The DNA here is from genome assembly GCA_964409355.1 of uncultured Cyanobacterium sp. GTDB lineage: Bacteria > Cyanobacteriota > Cyanobacteriia > Cyanobacteriales > Cyanobacteriaceae > PCC-10605. The sequence continues at coordinate 43,813 of CAYPDC010000010.1, read as the reverse complement.
CAAAGAATATATTAAGCAAGAAGGTGCGCCTATCGTGGTAAAAGCCGATGGATTAGCTGCGGGAAAAGGGGTAATTGTGGCGATGACGGAAACAGAAGCATTAGATGCCATTGATGATCTTTTTGCTCAAGATTTTACTAAAGTTGTGATTGAGGAATTTTTAACAGGGCAGGAAGTTTCTGTTTTAGCCTTAACTGATGGTAACACCATTCGACCCTTAATTTCTGCTCAAGATCACAAACAGATTGGCGAGGGAGATACAGGGGCAAATACAGGAGGTATGGGTGCTTATGCTCCAACTCCTCTCCTAGATGATAACCTTAATCAACGCATTACTCAAGAGGTGTTAGAACCAACATTGAAACAATTACAGGCAAAAAACATTGATTATGTGGGGGTTTTATACGCTGGATTAATGATTACCCCCGAAGGTGAGCCGAAGGTTTTGGAGTTTAATTGTCGTTTTGGTGATCCAGAAACCCAAGCAGTTTTATCTATGCTCAAAACTCCCTTAATCGATATTATCCTAGCTTGTACGGAAAAAAGATTGGCAGAATTACCTCCCTTTGAATGGTATGAAGGCACTGCGGTATGTGTGGTTATGGCAGCAGGAGGATACCCCAATAGTTACAGTAAAGGAGATGTTATTTCTGGCATTGATTTAGCGGAAAAAGAAGGGGTAACGGTTTTTCACGCAGGTACAAAATTAGATCATGGACAAATTCTCACCGATGGTGGTAGGGTTTTAGGTGTTACTGGTAGAGGTAATAATTTTCAAGAGGCGATCGCGTCCACTTATCAAGGGGTTTCCCACATTAAATTTGATAATATGTACTATCGTAGGGATATTGGTCACAGAATTCAAGGTTAACCAGATTTTTTAATTTTAACTCCGAACTCTGAACTCCAAACTCACAAATTTCTATGGCTATCAAAAGATCATCTTCTTCCGATAAAAATAATCAATTACCCAGACAAAGGGCAACTATTCCCAAAACCTCTCCCGTTGTCAAAAATGAGGATAAAGAGATTCTTTTACCCACGGAAATAGTTGAAGATAATCAGGAAAGCGAGGATAAAATTCGCCCTCACCGTTTTGCTGATTATATCGGACAAAAAGATTTAAAGGAAGTCATGGCCATCGCCATTCAAGCGGCAAAACAAAGAAATGATCCCTTAGATCATATACTATTATATGGACCTCCCGGGTTAGGCAAAACCACCATGTCTCTAATTTTAGCCGGGGAAATGGGGGTTAATTGCAAGATTACCGCCGCTCCAGCCCTCGAACGCCCTAGGGATATTACAGGCTTATTGGTGAGTCTTAAACAGGGGGATATACTGTTTATTGATGAGATTCATCGCCTAAATCGTGTTACAGAGGAGTTGCTTTATCCGGCGATGGAGGATGGACGTTTAGATGTTACGATCGGTAAAGGACAAGCCGCCAAAATCAGGAGTATTCCCCTCGCACCTTTTACTCTCATTGGTGCAACTACCAAAATTGGTTCTCTTACTTCCCCTCTGCGCGATCGCTTCGGCTTAATTCAACGTTTACAATTTTATCACATCGAGGAGTTAACGGAGATTATTTTACGTTCCGCTCAAATCCTGAATTTAGCTATTGAGGAACAAGGTGCGATCGCCATTGCTAGTCGTTCACGGGGAACTCCCCGTATTGCCAACCGTTTATTAAGGAGAGTCAGAGATTATGTGCAAGTGAAAGGAGAAAAGGTGATTAATGCAATTCTGGCTTCGGAGGCTCTTGATTTACACAACGTTGATGCTTTAGGCTTAGATTGGACTGATCGCTTAGTATTATCTACAATGATAGAGCAGTTTCAAGGAGGTCCAGTGGGCTTAGATGCGATCGCAGCGGCTACGGGAGAGGATGCGAAAACCATCGAGGAAGTATATGAACCTTACTTGTTACAAATTGGCTTTATTAACCGCACTCCAAGGGGTAGAGTGGTGACGGAGAAAGCATATCAGCATTTAAAAATCAATAATTAAAGATTGATTCAAGCAAAAATTTCAGCATCTTTAAGCCAAGGCGCATTTTCATCTTTTTGGGAAAGAATTGGGGTTTCTATTAAATTCCAATCAAGGGCAATATCTGGATCATTCCAACGAATTGATCTGTCGTTTTCCCCACTATAAAAATTATTAGTTTTATATAAAACATCGGCGGTTTCTGACAACACTAAAAACCCATGGGCGAATCCTTCTGGTATCCATAATTGTCTTTTGTTATCTGCACTCAATTTTACTGCTACCCATTGTTTAAAAGTAGGGGAAGATTGACGTATATCAACGGCTACGTCTAAAACTTCTCCATTTATGACTCTAACTAATTTAGCTTGTTTTTGTTTGATTTGATAGTGTAAACCCCTTAAAACATTTTTTTGAGAACGAGAATGATTATCTTGAACAAAATTAGGATTTAAGCCTGTTTTTTCTTGAAAAGTTCGAGCGTTAAAACTTTCATAAAAAAAGCCTCGATCATCTTCAAAAACTCTAGGCTCAATTATCAATACTTCTGGGATTTTTGTGGTAATAATATTCATCTTTAAGAATTAAAAGTTAAGAATTATGAACTACGAACTACGAACTATGAACTACGAATAAGGAGTCAGGAGAAGTTCATTATTCATTACTCATAAATCCCTCAACTACCTGACTTAAACCGACGGAATTAGATGCTTTAAACAAGATACGATCGCCCCTTTGCGTGAGATTTTGTAAAGCCGAAAGTAAATCATCATGACGGGGGTAAATTTCGCAAGGAATACCAGAAGCGCCTTTTGCTATTTGTTTTGTCGCTTCCTCATCAGCTAAAATCAGGAGTAAATCAAGGTTTAAATCTTTGACAGTTTCTCCGACTTGACGATGTAAAATCGGTGCATAATCTCCTAATTCCTTCATTGTGCCTAACACCGCTATTTTTCGGTTTCCTTCGGTTTCTGCTAACAGTTTTAAAGAAGCTACCATAGACTCATAACCAGCATTGTAGGTTTCATCTAAAACCACAATATCATTAGGCAAAGAGTAGCGTTTTGCTCGTCCTTTTGGTAAATTAACTTCTATACCCTCTTGTAAAGGTGTCAAATCTAATCCTAAAACCTGAGCAGATGCGATCGCAGCTAAATAATTAAGGGCATTGTGTTCACCGAGTAAAGGCAAAGGATATAACTGATTGTCCACCTTTAAAGTAGAATTGTCAATTAATTCCCCCCGAAAATTACCTGATTTCAAACCATAAGTAATAGTTTCTCCTTGCCAAACTTTTTTTGCCGTTGACACCAATAAATCATTATCCCCATTGATAATAGCGACACTCGAATTATCCATATTTGCCAATAACTCACATTTGGCCACGGCAATGGCTTCTCGTGAGCCTAATAAACCGATATGAGCAGTTCCTACATTAGTAATTACGCCGATATTTGGTTGGGCAATATCTGTTAATTGAGCAATTTGTCCTTTTCCTCTCATTGCCATTTCGATGACAGCATAATTATGAGTTTCATCTATTTGTAAAAGAGTCTTAGGAACACCAATTTCATTGTTATAATTAGCTTCAGTTTTTAAGACTTTTCCCTGAGTATTTAACACCGCACTAATTAACTCTTTTGTGGTAGTTTTTCCTACCGAACCTGTCACGCCTATCAAGGGCAAATCAAGTTTTTTACGCCACCATTGAGCTATTTTTTGATAGGCTTGAAGGGGATCTTTTACTAATAAAATTGGAAAATTATTATCTACTAAATTAGTATATTTTTCATTAATAATAGCGACGATCGCTCCTTGATTAAATGCTTGATTAATAAAATCATGGCCATTAAAATTTTCTCCTTCCAAAGCCAAGAAAATTTCCCCCTCTTTTAAACTACGGGTATCGGTACTAATTCCCTGAAAATTTTTATTGATAATTGTCGGAGAAATAAAAGAACATTTAGCCTCAGTAATTTCACGGATAAAATCAAGATTAACAAAAGTTTTCATAATAAAAGGAGTGTAAAAATCAGTAATTTAAACGATATTAAATACCCTTATTTTTAGTAAAATTTTGAATAGAGGTACTAATCTCATTCGTTGAGCAAAAATTCCCAAAATAATTAAACCCAAATATATCACACCATGAACTGCCGTGAATATCAATTCTCTATCAAAACGTCAATACAACAATATCATAGAAGATGAACAATACCTCTATGATCATTTGCTTGAGTGTGTAAAAATCCAATCCCCTCAGCAAGTATTAGATAGATTTAGACACCTATTCATTCAGGCAAAGAGTTACGATAATCAAAAAGTATTGGAAGTATTAGCGAAGTTAATAGCGAATAAACAAGCTAATTTAACCTTTCCATCAATATTAAATCGCTGTTGCCATATTTTAATTAATATGTGGCAATTAAACCCGAAAACGCAACCTTTCATCATCGAGTTAGTGGAATTATTTGATTTACTTCCTTTTGGCGGAGGGATTAGCAAATCTTATGCCAGTCGCATGACACAATTAGTTAAGTATTTTGTCACCACTGACTACTATAAACAAATTCAACGTTTAGCAGTTATCATCGGTGAAAGTCAAGGGCGCAAAAATAATCTTATTCTTTCTACTGTTAAACCAAAAGAAGAAACCGTTGGTAAATTAATCACCCGTTACCCCTATTTGTATGACCACTGTTTATTAAGCACAGACAGTAGTATAGAACAGCAACAGACAGTTTACAAGGTCAAAAATCAATTAGAGAAAAAATTTGAAACCCAATTATCCCAGTTTGTAACCTATCAAGTCAGAGTAGCACAAGCTGGACGAGAAAAAATGGCACAACAGGAAAGAGAAAGAATTATTCAACCTGTTACTAATCCTACCCTATTGAGCGATAGAGACTTGGGAAGAAGTTTGAAACACTATGTAGGACCTGTGGTAAATGGTAATTCCTATAAAGACTTATCCCGCAGTTTTTTAACCCATACCAGCGATGTGCGTAATTATCAATTATTTAAAGATGATTTATATGAATATATAGTACAATCCGTTGACGGGAAATACGGCAAACATACTTTTAACAAAAGACTTTATGACAAAATGCAGGAGTTATATCCCAAATATAATCAAAGCAAACCCGATGAATTTTTAAAAATGCGTACCTATACTCAAGTTTTCAATTATCTGATTGTAGAAAGTCCGCAAAATCCCAATCATTTGGTATTTATGGATATGATTAGTAATATGGGAACCACCAAAACCATCGGCTTATTGTTAAAATTAGTGTTAGTGTGTAGCAAAGTCAAACCCTATTTAGAAAAAAGATTTTCTATACTCTTTAACCATTATGAATCTTTTACTAGAGAGGGGGCGGGTTGGTTAGTCAGAAGTTTAGAAAAAGTCCATGTTGCTTTTAGTGTCAATTTTGGCACTGTTGATCTGTCTTTCTTAAAAAGAATCTATTCCCATTAGAAATCTATCTTGAATCAGTAAATGTACATGGTCTGATTCACCATTAAACTCTACTAAATTACATTTTCACTTAATTAACGTTTCTGTAAAGATCTCCTTTAACCTTAATAATACCTTTTCAAAAATTGTATAGCTACTGGTAAGGTTAAATTACCTCAATTAGGATGGGTAAGAATAAAACAATCAAGGGATTATCCTACTGGTTTTGAACCTAAACAAGCTCGAATAGTGAAAAAGGCGACAGGATATTATTTAATGATTGTCTTTCAATCTCAAGAATCATGTAGTAATGCACCTGTGGGAAAAGTAAGTCTAGGAATTGACGCTGGTATTGAATCATTTATTGCTACAGACAGAGGAGAGTTAATCAAAGCCCCCAAGTTTTTGTTAAAAGCACAGAGTAAGCTGAAATTGCTACAAAGACGTTTGAAACATAAAATTAAAGGCTCTAAAAATTGGTTAAAACTCCAAAACAAGATAGCTAAATTACATGAAAAAGTAGCTAACACCCGCCGTGATTGGCATTTTAAGTTAAAGTGTCGATGAGGTAAGAATCGCCCGTTACAATCTTGGATTTAACGGGTGAGTGTCAAGGGTGTATCTGCTTATATTGAAAAGACGAGAGTTTTACCCATTTCCGCAAACTTACCACTAAGGATAAAATATTAAGCAGAAGAAAAAAAATTTAAGAAAAAACTCAATCTCAATGACTAGATTAAAACGACCAAGTAATCCTCGCCTAGAAATACATCTCCTTCGAGAAGGAATTGTCGAATCTATCCATTTAGCCGAAGTCGTAGTAGCGGATGACAAAGGTAGAGCGTTAGCTGTAGCAGGAGATGCCTCAACATTTTCCTTCATGCGATCGGCAATGAAACCTTTTCAAGCCCTCGCTGTGACTAGCACAGGAGTTATTGAGCGTTTTGATTTAGATGATGAAGATTTAGCTATTATTTGTAGTTCTCATCAGGGTACGATCGAACAAGCTAGACAAGTATTTAATATACTATGGAGAGCGGATATTGAACCAAGTTTTTTAAAATGCCCCATTCCTGAAGGTAGAAATAGTGCTTTACAACACAATTGCTCAGGAAAACACGCAGGAATGTTAGCAGTTTGTAAACAGAGACATTGGGATTTAGACACCTATTATTATAAGTCTAATCCAGTTCAACAATTAATTCTACACAAAATAGCCGAATTACTATCAATTCCTGCGGATGAGATTATGATTGCTAGGGATGATTGTGGTGTGCCTACCTATGCTTTGGAATTATCGCAAATGGCTACTCTTTACGCTCAATTAGCTAGTGGTAATAGTATTGACTTAGAAAGGATTATTCGGGCGATGACGAATTATCCTACTATGGTTGCAGGAGGTGGCGCTTTTGATACAGAATTGATGAATTTAACTGACGGTAGATTAGTGAGTAAATCTGGTGCAGAAGGAATCCAGTGTATCGGCAATATTGGGCAAAATATGGGGTTAGCCATTAAGGTGTTAGATGGTGCAAAAAGGGCTAAGTATGCTACTGCTATCCATGTTTTAAAACAAATGGGGTGGATAACCCCAGCAGTGGCAGAAAATTTGGGGGAGATGTTTTTAAGAATTGATGATTATAAAAGACTCGAAGTAGCAGGAGAGTTGACTTTGTTATAAATTCTAATCCAAAGATTGAATTAAAGTAATAGTTAAACTCATTATTATTACACCATAACAGGCTATCCAATGAGAAGTTTTGATCGACTCTTTTCTAGTTCTTTTTAGGAGATGAGAATTATAACCATAACCCCGTAATATCATCGCTTGATAAACTAATTTTGATTCATCATAACTTCTCACTAATAAACTGCCAATTAGTTGAGATATTATTCTTAAATTACGGGCATTAAGTTTATGCCAATTAAACCCTTTTAACCTTAATGCTCTTTCCATGGTTAAGAGGCGATCGCCCATTTGTTCTAAATAACGATAAGTCAACAACATCATATCACTAATTATTGGGGAAAGTCCTAAAGATTTTAGGGTTTTTAAAGTCGTTAAAAAAGGAGATGTGCCTAATAAAACTAAAGTTGTGGTTAGAATGCAAACAAAGCGAGTCACAACTAATAAAACTAAAAGGCAACCCTCCCGCTTAAGGGATAAAAAACCCCAAGAAAAAATAATGGTTTTTCCCACTAAAAAAGGCAACAGAAAAATAACTGCTACTAGAAAAATACCCGGATAACGTAAACGAGAAATTAAAAATTTGAGGGGTAAGTTAGACAGTAAATAAAGGCAAATAGTAATGACAATAATAACTGGTAGAAAGTATAAATTTTGGATAAAGGCAAAACAGAAAATTAGACTAAATAAAGCAACCAGTTTCGGTTTACATTGCCAACGATGAATTAATGAATCTAAATAAGCATATTCATCCAATAACAACTTCATGATTTAACTTAGAGGAGATAATTTGACTTAAATAATTATACCAATTATCCATGCCATTTCCTTTGCGAGAAGATACCAGAAAAATCTCTGCTTGGGGTGCTATTTTTTTTATATTATTTAAAGCCAATTCTTGATCAAATTCTACTGCTTCGGCTATATCCATTTTATTAATAATCACCACATCAGCACTCTTAAATAAAGTGGGATATTTTAACGGTTTATCTTCTCCTTCTGTCACTGATAAAAGGGCAACTCTTTTATTTTCTCCTAAATCATAAGCCGATGGGCAAACTAAATTTCCTACATTTTCAATGATTAATAATTGACAGTCATTTATCTTTATTTCTTTTAAGGCTTGACGAATCATATCCGCCTCTAAATGACATATATCTCCTGTGGTAATTTGCACGACTTGATCTGTACTTTCTTTTAATCTTACCGCATCATTATCAGTAGCTAAATCTCCCACTATTACAGCACTTTTATAGGTGGTTTTTAAATCTGTTAATGTTTTTTGAATAAAGGTTGTTTTTCCTGAACCCGGAGATGATAAAATGTTTAATGTAAAGATTTTTTTCTTTGTGAATAAATCTCGATTATGTTGGGCGATGTGATTGTTTTTTGCTAAAATAGCCTGATGAATATTGACAGTATTAGAGTTATGATTATCCTCCAATTCCCGGTGATGATGATTAATTGCGATCGCCTTTGGGGTGACACTACATCCGCAGTTAGTACACATAATTTTAATTAAATAATATCTTCAACTCATATTTTTATCTTATCTAATTCAAAAGATTTCGGCTCTTATCAATTATCGATTCAAATAAAGGAAAAATGTTGATTTATAAGCCCTCGAAACCTAACACCTATGACACCACTTTTTGAGCAATTCTGAATTCTTAACTCTAAGAGGGTAAAAAGCGATCGAGCGCTGATTTTAAGGCAGCAATTTCTTCTTCTATACCTCCTTCCTCGGCGGCACGGGTGATACATTCGCTCAAATGCTCATCTAGAATCAATCTTGCCACTCTATCTAATGCACCACGAATCGCTGCAATTTGGATTAAAACTTCAGGGCAATCCCGATCTTCACTAATCATAGTCTTAATTCCTCTGACATGACCTTCGATGCGAGATAAGCGATTGATTATTTTCCGTTGTGATTCCTCGCTATGGATATGACCATGATGGTGTTTACCGTTACCATGGGAGTGTTGATGTTGTTGCGGATTATTTTCGGGAAAAACAGTTGTCATAGAAATTTTTATTGCATTGATGATGACTTTGATAATTATATAATTGTAGCTTATCAAATCAAAAACTTAATTTTTTCTCTTTATATTGTAATCCTGTTAATATCTTAATTTAAAATTAATTAATTTGATATGGAAACAATTTTAATTACTGGTAGTAGCGGTTTTATTGGCTTTCATTTGACTCAACGTCTTTTGCAAGATGGTTATTCCGTCATCGGCATTGATAATATGAATGATTATTATGACGTATTCTTAAAACAAGCCCGTTTAGAAATTCTCAAAGAAAAGCCAAATTTTCAATTTTTTCTCTTAGATTTGTGCGATCGCACCTCTATGATGGACTTATTCAGGGAAAATAAGATTACTACTGTTGTCAATTTAGCCGCTCAAGCAGGAGTAAGATACTCCTTAGAAAACCCTCATGCTTATGTTGATAGTAACTTAGTTGGTTTTGTGAATATCTTAGAAGCCTGTCGTCATCATAACATTCAACATCTAGTTTACGCCTCCTCAAGTTCGGTGTATGGTGCAAACAAGAAAATTCCCTTTTCTACCCAAGACAATGTTGATAATCCCGTTAGTCTATATGCTGCCACCAAAAAAGCCAACGAATTAATGGCACATACTTACAGTCATTTATACAACATACCCACTACTGGTTTAAGATTCTTTACTGTCTATGGTACTTATGGAAGACCAGACATGGCTTATTTTCTTTTCACAAAGAATATTTTAGAGGGGAAAAAAATCAAAGTATTTAACTATGGTGATATGCAAAGAGACTTTACCCATATCAATGACATTATCGAGGGGGTTGTGAGGGTAATGAAGCAAATTCCCACCCCTCAAACGAATAACCCCAACAGTAAAGCACCCTATCGGTTATATAATATCGGCAACAATCAACCTGTTAAACTCATTGACTTTATAAGTGCGATCGAAAAATCCCTAGGCATTACCGCCGACAAAGAATTTTTACCCATTCAACCGGGGGATGTGCCTATTACTTATGCAGATGTTGATGACTTATATCATGCCGTTGGTTTTAAACCTTCTACCCCCATTGAAAAGGGTATCGATGAGTTTGTCAAATGGTATAAGGAATTTTATGGCATCAACACATAATACATAATAGGGCATGAGTTAAACCTGAGTTCGATATAAAATCTTTGGTGGTGTCAATCGAACTCATTAGACATTTTCAGAAATCCGGCTTCTAGCCCGAACTACCAAGGAAAAATCTTAATTGTTGGAGATGTCTATTACTCTCCAGAAACTAAACTTAAGTGGTACAGCCAAAGGAACGAACATTCTCTGTACTACTATCAGAAGGAACACATACCCAGTGTTCTTTTGAGCCTAAGTCAATACCGGCTGTGTAAGGATTAATGACATTAAGCTGAGATTTTTCAGTGCTAGTGCTTTTTTGCGGTGTGAATTTTTGCGATTTTGTCATGATAACCTTTGTTCTAAGTTGGATCTGAATTCTATTTTTCGAGAATTAAGGACATAGAAGGGATGATGTTTAAATTTCACTCTCTCCAACGGGATCAATAATTACTTTCTGAGGAAAAAATTAAAGTCACCAATTACATTGTCCACTATCCCTCAAACCAAGCTCATTATCGGGCACAAGGTACCATTATAATCACGGTTTTAACTTAGTCCAAAACCTCTTACCTTAATAATATATAGTAAGAGGCGAACCTAGTTTCTCATTTTTATGTTGGAGGCACGGAGTGTCTCTCGGTAGCTCATTACAAACGTTTGTCTCGATCTCGGCGACGGCGATCGCGCCACTCAAGGGTGGTAAGATAAAGTATGCCACCACTGACAAACAGGAGTAAAGCTAAGGCGACGATAAATAAGATATTGAAAAAAGGACTTGATTCCACGATTTAAAAGCCTTTACGCCCCCATACTACCATTGCGATCGACCATGTGAAAAGAGTAAGAATGCCAACCCATCCTAATGTAAGAATATCCATATTGTTTTTTTATACTAATTTAGACCTTTAACGGTGATATATCATATCATTTCTCGGTCTTATAAGCTAGGAGTACATCAAATTTGATTCGTGATGGAATAAATAGCTGATGATATTTATTTCCCTTCAGATTAATGACTTGAAGGTATTACCACCACGACTAAGCACGATCGCCTCTGCAATGGCTGAACCGCAACCGCCTTTCCCTCTATTTATTGACTTGATAAAATTTCCTATCATGTCATTTAATTTGTTAACCATGACAAGCAACTTGTTACTGTACAACAGTAAACCCTAATCATCAAGTTTAAAACATTTCAGTATTTTATGCGGATGGCGAGACTCGAACTCGCAAGGCAAAGCCACACGCCCCTCAAACGTGCGCGTATACCAATTCCGCCACATCCGCTAGGTGACAGTTCCATATTATAACAAAATTTTTCACTTTTGTCAAAATCTGTTGCTCTTTAATCATAAATTTTGTCAGCACCGATAACATAAAAATGGTTAAAAATACCAATAGTCTCAAATTGATAGAGATAAAGATTAGTTCGATAAATACTGAATAACAAATAATTTCCCTTTTGAGTATTCGAGGCAATGAGTTTTGGGATTTTATTTTTCCCCGTATCAATCAAAACATTACAAACCTGACTTTTTATAGCTTCTTCCAGATTACTAGATTTAGCAAGGCAAATATTTTCTTTAGCATATTTAACTAATTCTTCCGTGGCAAACTTTTCATATTTCACAGAGTTGGGATTTGTCAACATTAACAACGTACCAAAAACCAAAAAAAAGCCTCCAGTAACGCCTAACAACACAGTAACAAACTTTCGTTCTTCAAGGAATAATGGATTCATAGAATTTTTTGAGATAATTACTGGATCATTTTAATAAAATTATGTTATAATCGGATACTGTAAATGGCGAGCGTAGCCAAGTGGTTAAGGCAGTGGATTGTGGTTCCACCATTCGTGGGTTCGAGCCCCATCGTTCGCCCTCTTAAAGTTTATATAAGCATTTAGAATGCGGAATCTGGATTTGCAATAACAAATTGTTTATCATCGGTGACAGATTAGTGCTGTCTTAATAAATTAAATATTTAATCCCACCATAAAGTAACTTGTTGTTCTATTTTCAGCACATTCACCAAGATTTTCAGCCCGAAATCAGGATTATCGAAATCAACTTCTTCTAGCAACATTTTTGTCTTGACATCAATTTCTCGCCCCGATTCCAACATTTTCGCTAACATATAATCCATACAACCAAATCCTTGATCAATAATATCAGGGCAAAATTCATAAATTTCCTGAGCCATTTCCAATAAATTATCAGGTAATCTTTGAAAAGATACTGTTACTTGATCATAACTAACATCACTAATAGTAATGCCAAATCTTTGATCCCAGTTCTCAAGTTTTTTGAGGATATCTTCAGTGGTGACATCGTAATTAATGCCATTGGTTTGAGATTGTTTGATTTGATCTAAATTAATCATCTTTAACCTTATCTTTTTCAATGGATGAACTAAACTTATTATTATACCAGTTTTAGTATTCTTTTGAAATATGCGAATGTGGGTTCTATGATACCGAAACAATTCCAGCGTTTGGTATCTTTTTTTTGACTTGAGATTATTTCGATCGCACCTATAAATCTCCTTATCTCATCTGAGTTCAATATAAGAAAAAATGATGAAGATAAGAAGATGAGAAGACACTATTATGTTAGGACAAATGTGTTCCTTGACTCCATCAAAATTGTTGATTTCTTGCCATCCTGATAAAACACCGTTTAATTCATCTTTTAATAAATTTAATTCACTGATTTTTAATTCTATTTCTTTCAATTTATCTTGCAATAATTGTTTCGCTATATTGCAGGGTATTTTCTTTTGATCATAAACTGACAATATCTGTTCTATTTCTTTTAATGTTAACCCCAAAGACTGCGATCGCCTTATAAAATTTAATCGTTGAAAAACTGATGCAGAAAATAAGCGATAGCCATTGCTATCACGGGAAAGATGAGGGGAAAGTAAGCCTAAATCGGCATAATAACGAATAGTCTTGACTGGTAAACTACTTTGTTTGGCTACATTACCAATGGTTAAAAATTTGCTCATATTATCCGTCAACTGCTCACGCGGGAGATTAAAAGCGATAATCTCGTTTTCTTTTCAGAGGGGGTAAAGGTATTAAATCTTCCCTTTGGGGGGGAAGATAAAGTCTTGAGGGGCGAATAATCGCTCTTTTACTCTTGTTTTGTACTTGTAACCAACGCATCAATAAACTAATTACTACTATTGACACACCAAAAGACAACAGAGTCCAACGCGCCCCAAAACCGCCTAAAACTGTTTCCATTAAACCGAAAGTCAGTATAAATGCAGATACAGGTTCTCTACGATAAGTTTTTTTTAACCATTTAGTCGGTGATTTGTTCATTATCTTACATTGAGTTCCTTCTTTTTATTTTACTTAATTGGTGCCAAAGGCTCGATCGCCTGCATCTCCTAAACCGGGTACAATAAAACCATGATCATTAACCAGCTCATCAATCATAGCACTATAAATATTGAGAGTGGGATAATTGGCACTTAATTCCTGTAAAGCTGGAGGTGAGGCTACCACTGAGATAATTCTGGTTAAATCTGGATTGCCACCTCGTTGGACAATCTCCGCCATTGTCTGCATAATTGTGCCACCAGTGGCTAACATAGGATCAAGGATAAGAATATAGGTGTCTGGGGAAAATTGCGAGGGCAATTTATTGAGATAACAATGGGGTTTTAATGTTTTTTCATCTCTTGCCATTCCTAAATGATAGGTAGAAGCAAGGGGTAAAATTGTCTGACTCCCTTCTGCAAGGGTTAAACCCGCCCTTAAAATAGGAACGATCGCAATTTTGGTTTCAGGATTAAGAAAAGTCGCTGATGCCGATGATAAGGGAGTTTCTACTTCTACATCTATGGTGGGCAACCATTCTCTGATGGCTTCATAAGTTAACCAACGTCCTAATTCCACCATGGCGGTTTTAAACAGGGTAGAGGGAGTATTTTTATCTCTGGCAACTCCTAACCAATGTTTAATTAAAGGATGGGGGGGGACATATATTTTTAACTGAGGCGCCATTCAACTTTTCTTTTATTTATAACATTAGTAGTTCTGTCTTAAAATTATATCATAGAATTTATCCCTATCCCCACCTCACAAGGGGAGGTATTTGACATTTTCTAATTGAGTGGCATTGGGCATGAAATCTGCTAAGGTGGTTTCCAAGAAAGAATTTACCCGTTTGTTGATAATTCCCCCTTTGTGTTTAGGGGGGATCGTACTGGTATATTTATTGTCAGAAATCACCTAATTGTTGTGCTGTTAAAACCATTGTTTTATACCCTATAATTTCTTTTCCCTTAATTTTTGCCGATGCCTTTTTCAAGGGTGTTGATAAAATCATCAAGAGTTTGATTGATAGCAGTAATATCTAACGAGGTATCTTCTTTGATTAATTTTTCTACTTTGATACCTAAATATCTGGGAATAAATTGTCTTAATTCGTTTCCCATCGTGACAATCATAAAAGCCACCATATCGGGATCGACATATTTGGGTAATTGTCCAATTTCGATCGCATACTGGATTTTTTCTTTGAGAAAAGCAATAGAAACAGCCTTAGTACGACGAAAAACTTCGTCACGAAAAGGAATATCACCATAATTAGGCGATCGAAACAAAATTTGGGTAAAATTAGGATGATTTAATTGAAAATCAAAACCTGTTTTTAATAAGGCTCGTAAATAAGAAAAAAAACCATCTTCGATGACGGGCAAATCTACATTTTCCATAAAAGATTTTTGTTTGGCAATTCCGATGTCAACTAAATACAAATATAAGTCCTCTTTCCCCTCAAAATATTGATAAAAACTACCCTTGGCAATTTTGGCTTCCTGCACGATTTTAGAAATAGATACTGCTTCATAACTATGATTAGCAAATTGTTCGAGAGATTTCTCTATAATTATTTGTTGTTTTGCCTCTGGTAAATTAAAAAAAGTTTGAGTTGGCATATTGACACTCCCCACCTTACCTATCGGTTGAAGGTGGGGATTCTTGGTTCACTGACTCGCCGTTAGACGACAGCCCGTAAGCAATCGCCCAAGAGGGTGAATCTCCCCAAGCGTATGTTCCCGTATGCCCTACGGTACGCAATGCTTTTATGAAGATGTTTTTTGCAGCATTCCAGTCTCTATCTTGCATAAGTCCACAGTGAGGGCATATATGAGTCCTCGTTGACAGAGATTTTTGCACTTTTTGACCACAATTAGAACAATCTTGGCTAGTATTGTGTGGGGCTACGGCGACTGTAACCTTGCCGTATTTATAGCCAAAATACTCTAACCATTGTCTAAATATATTCCATCCAGCATCGCTGATTGACTTAGCTAGTTTCCGATTCCTTACCATGCCTTTCACGTTTAAATCTTCATAAGCTACCAAATCGTTAGATTGGATTACGCAGTATGCTACACTCTTAGCAAACTCTTGACGCTGCTTACTTACCACAACCGCAAGGCTTTATTTCTGATGAATTGAGCCGTACGAATAGCTTTGTCAATGGCTTGACATTGGTATTGTCTGCCTTTTAACTTATATTTAAGAACTATCATTTTGCTTAAGAGTTTTCTTATACCATTGATTTTAGCACAAAATATTTTATTGGTATCAAATCTTTTATAAAAAAGGTTTCAGGTTAAATTTAACTAATTATTCTATATTCTAAATTCTTATGTCTCGTCCTGTTTTATACTTAGCGATAACTAATCATGGTTTTGGTCATGCAGTGCGCATGGCTACAGTGGCTTCATATATACAAAAACTTAATCCCGATATTTTATTAGTGGTAGTCACAACTGCACCTCGTTGGTTATTGGAATCTTATATCGAAGGGGATTTTATTCATCGTTTACGAGCCTTTGATGTAGGAGTAATTCAATCCGATAGTTTGACGATGGATTTGAGGGCAACTTTGGCGAAAATGGAAGAATATCGTCAGATAGAGGAGCAAATTATCGTAGGAGAGGTAGATTTTATTCGTTTAAATAAAGTTGGTTTAATTTTAGCGGATATTCCTGGTATGGCTTCTAGTATTGCTGAAAAAGCGGGAATTCCCTGTTGGATGATGAGTAATTTTGGTTGGGATTTTATTTATCAGGCTTGGGGGGATGATTTTCGAGAAATTACCCATTGGTTAAGGAGTCGTTATGAAAAAGTTGAACGTTTATTTCGTTTACCGTTAGCGGAGGAAATGGAGAGTTTTCCGATTCGGCAAGATGTAGGTTTAACGGGGGGAAATCCTCGTTATACTGAGGCGGTTTTAAGGGATAAGTTTGATGTGACGAAACCAAAGGAAAAGACGGTTTTACTTACTTTTGGGGGGTTAGGATTAGAGGCGATTCCCTATGATAATTTAAGGAGTTTCCCTGATTGGCAATTTATTACTTTTGTCAAAAATGCTCCTGATTTGCCTAATTTATTGACGATTAGTGATCATAGTTTACGCCCTGTGGATTTTATGCCTATTTGTGGAAAGGTGGTTTCTAAGCCCGGTTATAGCACTTTTGCGGAGAGTTTACGGTTAGATATTCCTCTGATTAGTATTACCCGTGATGGTTTTGCTGAGGCTCAAATTCTCCTCGATGGTTTACGTCATTATGGTTATCATCGCATTGTGGATTATGGTGATTTTTTTGAGGGTAATTGGGATTTCTTGAAACAAGATGCGATCGCGCCTTTGAGTAATGAGAAACTAGACAAACATGGTGGGGAATTTATTGCCCAAGAAATAGTTAAGTTTTTTGAGGAGGATGAAGGCGGGATTAAATTTTCCACCCTAGGGAACATTATGCCGTAAAAGAATCAATATTGTTGTCGTCATTAAAGCGTAGCGAAAATGAGTATTTCACAATTGGTAATTGAGATAACGGCACTGTAAATGTCACCGTTGTACCTAAAAAATCCCCCATGCTGTAAAAAGAAATTTTGCCTCCCATTGCTTCTACTAATCGTTTGGAGATAGCTAAACCTAATCCAGTACCGCCATAAGCCTTTGTTCGTGATCCATCCACTTGATAAAATGTTTCAAAGAGTCTTTCTTGTTTGTCTAAAGAAACTCCGATTCCTGTATCTTCAACACTGATTTTTAACATACCGGGTAAGGTTTCATCCTTCAGATTAATTTGTTTTGGTACAATTTCCCCTTTGATTTCGATGCCTCCTTCATGGGTAAACTTGAGAGAATTGCCCACTAAGTTCAACATCACCTGTAATAATCTTTGATAATCGGCATAAATTAAAATTTCATCGTAGGTGCAAGGTAAATCAATTTTGAAGTAAAGGTTTTTCTTTTCGGCTTGGGGATGGGCAAATTTATAAATTTCATGACAAATCTGATTGAAGGAGATGGGAGTAAGTTCAAATTCCATCTTTCCTGCTTCAATTTTGGCAATGTCTAAAATATCATTGATCAAGTTCAGTAAATGTAGTGCTGAATTATAGGCTTGATCAATAAATTCTCTTTCTTCTTCCTTGTCGTCAGCCATATCATCTAAGACTAATTTCAAGAATCCTAATATACCATTTAAAGGAGTCCTTAATTCATGACTGGTACTGGCTAAAAACTCACTTTTTAACCTTGATGCTTCTTTTGCTTCCTGATTGGCAATTTCTAGTTTTTGGTAAATGGTGGCGTGTGCCATAGCTGTACCTACTTGGTCTGCCAATTCCTGCACTAATTCCCATTCGGCTTCATTCCATTGCCGGGGACGATCGCACTGATGTAAACAAATAATACCATTCAATTCCTGTTGATAAAAAGTCGGCACTAACAACACTGAAACCGCATCACAACTGGGATAGCTACGAGGATCAAAACTGATACCTTTCCGAGATGCGATCGCCTCTTTTATTTCCTGATACTCTTGAAAATTAAGTTGTAATCCTAACACAGATTTATCTTGGGGCTGACAATATTCTGCTTTTACTTCCAAAATTTGACTGTTATGAGTAGGTATAAGTAATAAACAACGACTAACCTTTAAGGCTTCTCCAACACTCTCAACGGTTTGTTGCCCGATAGTTTCCAAATCGAGAGTGCGACGAATTTTGCGAGCGATATTGGTTAATAATTTCTGATAAGGATCAGGATTTGTCGGTAAAGCAGAAGTGGATTCTGGGGAAAGATGAGGGGCATTTTCCAAACTCCTACCCATTACTAACACTGATTCGACATTACCATCAGGCAAAATAATAGGACTAATAATCAACTCAAAGGGAATAGAAAGACCATCTTGACAGAAAATATAGTTACACTGCTCAGGAATTTTGCGCTTAATTACCCTTTGGATACGCTCCAAATAAGTATCTTTCAGTAATGGTTTTAATACATCTGCTTCTTGATGGTGTTTATCTTCAAATTTTGATTTCCAGTAAAAAGAAAGATAGTCACCCTGAGCATTTTGGGTAAAAACCAACTCGACACCCAATTGAGAGAACATACAATCATTATTATATTCGACAATATTTGACACAGGAAAAAATTTAGAATTTAGAATTTAGAATCAAAAATTAGGAGTCAGGAGTCAGAAGTCAGAAGAATTAATTTTCTTCCTCATCTCCCCCATCTTCCCAATACCCTTTAATCGTTCCATTCCCCCCTAGGAGGCACGGGAGGATTACGACGCAGACTACGAGTTAAATCATCATCTTGCTGTCTTTCTCCCCTCAGCCACTCTTTTAAAGCAGACTCAATTATTCTACTAGGATCATTGGTGAGATGACTAATTTTTTCAAATAATTCAGAATCTATGTGAATGGACATTTCTACTTTTTCAGCGCCACGTCCTTCAGACAAAGTGTTATTATTCATATAATTATATTTAATTGGATACTTAACTCTAATCTAACAAAATCACTTTTGTTCTATTTTTATTTTCCTAAATAAAGAGCGTTTTTCCTAGCTTGATATTAAAATAAGTTAAGAAACGTTAATTTTTTCTAAATTTTTCTAGCCCTTTTATTGAAATCAAAGAAGATACATATATGACTGACGCTCCCGTAAAACGACTGCGCAATTTTTGTATTATTGCCCATATTGATCACGGTAAATCCACTTTAGCAGACCGTTTGCTACAGGTGACAGGAACTGTGGCTGATCGGGAGATGAAGGCTCAATTCCTTGATAATATGGAACTAGAAAGAGAAAGAGGTATTACTATCAAACTCCAAGCCGCTCGAATGAATTATAAGGCAAAAGATGGAGAAGAATATGTGTTAAATTTGATTGATACTCCCGGACACGTTGACTTTTCTTATGAGGTTTCTCGCTCTTTGGCAGCCTGTGAGGGCGCTTTATTGGTGGTGGACGCTTCTCAAGGGGTAGAAGCTCAAACTTTGGCTAATGTCTATCTCGCCCTTGATAATGATTTGGAAATTATCCCTGTTTTAAATAAAATTGATTTACCTAGTGCTGAACCTGAAAGGGTAATCGAAGAAATTGAAGAAGTTGTCGGTTTAGATTGTACTAATATCATTCATGCTTCGGCAAAAAGTGGCATCGGGATTGAGGATATTTTAGAATCCATTGTCGCTCAAGTGCCTCCTCCTCAAGATACCGTAGATCAACCTTTAAGAGCTTTAATTTTTGATAGTTATTATGATCCTTATCGGGGGGTTGTGGTTTATTTCCGTGTCATGGATGGTAGTGTGAAAAAGGGCGATCGCATCCGTTTAATGGCATCTGGAAAAGAGTATGATTTAGACGAAATTGGGGTATTGTCTCCCACTCAAGTACAAGTTAACGAACTCCACGCAGGAGAAGTGGGTTATTTAGCGGCGGCGATTAAGAGTGTGGAAGATGCACGGGTAGGGGATACTATTACTTTAGTCAGTAAACCAGCGAAAGAGCCTTTACCGGGTTATACCGAGGCAAAACCGATGGTATTCTGCGGTTTATTCCCTACGGATGCGGATCAATATGCCGATTTGAAAGACGCGTTAGAAAAGCTCAAACTCAACGATGCGGCGCTTTCTTTTGAGCCTGAAACCTCCTCAGCTATGGGTTTTGGCTTCCGTTGCGGTTTCTTGGGGTTACTACACATGGAAATTGTACAGGAACGCCTAGAAAGGGAATATAATTTAGACTTAATTACCACCGCACCTTCGGTTGTCTATCGTGTCACTACCACCGATGGAGAGCAAATTGAAATTGATAACCCCAGTGCGTTGCCTCCTCCACAGAAACAAGTCAAAATCGAAGAACCTTATATCAGAGTCGAAATGATTACTCCTGAAACTTATGTGGGGGCTTTGATGGATTTGTGTCAGACTCGACGGGGAGTATTTGTAGATATGAAATACTTTACCATGAATCGTACGAATTTAATCTATGAGTTGCCTTTAGCGGAGGTTGTTACTGACTTTTTTGATCAGTTAAAATCTCGCTCTCGGGGTTATGCGAGTATGGAATATCATTTAATTGGTTATCGAGAAAATCATTTAATTCGCTTAGATATTATGGTAAATAAAGATCCAGTGGATGCTTTAGCCATGATTGTCCATCGAGATAAAGCCTATCATGTTGGACGGGCTTTGACGGAAAAACTCAAAGAATTGATTCCTCGTCATCAATTTAAAGTACCTATTCAAGCTGCGATCGGAGCTAAAATTATTGCTAGTGAGCATATTCCAGCCCTTAGAAAAGACGTTTTAGCGAAATGTTACGGCGGTGATATTAGTCGTAAGAAAAAACTATTACAGAAACAGGCTAAAGGTAAAAAACGCATGAAGTCGATCGGCACTGTGGATGTACCTCAAGAGGCATTTATGGCTGTGTTAAAGTTAGACTCATAAATCCTTCAAGGATTGTCACCAAAATTGTATTTTTTCCCAATGCCTAATTCAGTTGCCAGAAGCAAACCCCCAATAAAATAACCGCAAAATGTTGTGGTAAAATCAATTTAAAGGATTGACGGGCAATTTTTTGACTGAGAATAATCGCCGCTAAAATACCGACAATTAAACTAACTCCTTGCAAAAAGGCAATAACCGCAGGATGTGCCACGAAAATCGGTAAATTGCTACCATCAAAACCAAAAGTTGCATAAGTCACGGGTAAAATTTTCCCCGCCTCCCCTAAACCTAGTTGTAAATAATAGGCAAGATTCGCCATTAATGCCAGAGGTAAATAACCGTAAGCTAATTCGATAAATGAGCGCGGTTGAATGGCAGGAAATAAGGGTGCGATCGCACCTATGATACCATAGCCCATAAGGGGTATTAAGGCTGGAATGAATAAAACTAGAACAGAAAGGAAGGAATGTTGCCAAAAATTGTTTAAATCTAAGCCTAAGTGAAAGAATTGATTGATAGTCGGTAATTGATGCAGAAAAACCGCATTTAAGAGCAAAAATAGCAACGCTACTTCATAGCTTCGGGGTTGGTGAGTTGTCCATAATTCAATGGCTGGAGGACGTAAATTAAAGCTAACAGAGCGATGAGGACAGGCTTTTAAACAAGTCATACACAATACACAATCTCGATTATCCTGTAGTTGGGCGGGGTGCGAATACAAAGGACATCCATCAGTTGCTAATCCTTCTCCTTTTTTCTCCCCTCCTTTATAACATTGATATGTTGTACATTCTGCGGAACAAATACCCTGTTGCGCCCTTAATTCGGTGATAGAAAGTTTGGCAAACATCCCATTCATACCGCCAATAGGGCATAAATATCGACACCAAAAACGTCTTTCAAATATAGCGGAACAAATCATCGCCCCGGCGGTAATTAATAATAGTAAACAAGCAGATAAATAAGCAGTATTGGGTAAATCCCAAATTTCTTCCCAGAGTAAGATTAAGGTAAACAGAGCAAATAAAAACCATCCCCCCCATTTTTCGGCGGTTTGTCGAGGCCATTTTTGCAAAGGGATATGAGGTAATAGTTTCAGTCGGATTTTTTGGGTGATTTCTCCATAAATCATAAAGGGACAAAATGAACACCACAACCTCCCTACAAAAGGAAAACCAATGAGAATTAAAGGCCACCACCACGCCCAAAAGAAGTTAAGAGCAAAATTGTCCGATCGCGCTTGGGGTGCTAGGAATAAAACCCCGACAATGAAAGCAAAGACGACAACGGTAAAACCATAGTTGATGCGATCGGGATACCAGTCACTACGAAGAAAGCTACGCAAACGAGGGTAAACATTGAGTAAATTGAGGCGAAATTGCTGTTTTTTAACCTTAGAAGGCCAGATAATATCTTCTGTTAACTCATTACTCCCTGATAATTGCACGATCGCCCTTTCAATCAAATTTTCTAATTCTCGCAGATTATTAGGAAAATCGTAGGTTTGTAAACGGCGTAAAGCATCGGCAGTAATTTGCGGTTTCTCAATCTTACGACTACGGGCAGTTAAACTGATGTAATATTTTACTTGATCCTCTAAATCGCTTTTACGCACCCTCAGAGGAGGCACTTTGATTGTTTGAGAAACAAGGGAATCAATCTCAGGACAGACTTTTTCCGAGATAAGAATAATTCTTACCTGACAAGTCTTACTCTTAGGGGGGTTATTTTCATTACGTTGAACAGGTGTATAAGTTTTTGTTGCTAACAGTTGACAAAGAGGGTTAAATAACTCCAATGGTAAATCTTGAATATTGTTAAAAATCAGCGTACCTTTACCCAAAGCCTCAATTAAGCCCATTTTACCGCCTTCTCGTCCAAATAACTCCGCCCCACTAGCTTGGAGTTTACCGCAGTTTAACTTAATGGTTGGTTCGGTGCGATCGCATCCTCCATAGTGAATTAAAGCCGCTAAATTATCTTTTTCTAAACCCGGTTCACCAAATATTAACACCGAATCCCGGCTATCAGTAGCTTTTTTAATCTCTTGTCGTAACCTCACCGCATAACGACTTCTGCCGACAATACCCCGTTTCGCCCTTGTCACTAAATAAGGGCGTAAAATAGTTTGTCTTTCTTGCTCAAAAGTCAACTTTGAGGATAAGTCCGCTACTTCTTGAGCTAAACTGTTATTGATTTCTTTTCCAGTCATATTCTATAAAAAAATAAATGGCTATCTGGTTGTAAAGTTGCTCTTAATTTTAGATTATTTAACTGAACTTAAAAATAAAACTACTGTTTCCTCGATCGCACTGTAACTTTCCAAAGACATCATGACAACTGGTTTTTCTGATTGACGGGTGATAATAATTAGTGTATATTTTTACAAACTTCATTTATGGCACAGACAAAATTTTTTCTCGCTTTGGCATAAAAATTACTTTTATATTACCAAAGAGCATTAATTTATTTTTAGTGTAACGTTTCTGTACTTATATGGTTGGAAGTTTTAATTTTAATAGACATCTCCAGAAATTAGGATTTTTTTTAGGTATTTCGGGCTTCTAGTCCGATTGTTGGACAAGTCTAATGTTGGTGGTTCAGATAAAAATGGTTATAATGAGTAATTAAAGGATCAGGGTCAGGAAAAAGGGGCATCCGCCCCTTATTAATTTTTTGATTATTCATCACTAATTGTTGTCATTAATATTGATGGTCATGGATAAGGTTTTAGTCGGCTTATCAGGGGGGGTAGATAGTTCCGTTGCTGCGGCGATTTTGCAAAAACAAGGTTATCATGTGGAAGGCGTCACCCTTTGGTTAATGAAGGGCAAAGGACAATGTTGTTCAGAGGGAATGGTAGATGCGGCTCATATTTGCGAACAATTAGGCATTAATCACCATATTGTTGATATTAGAGATGTTTTTCAAGAAAATATTGTCGATTATTTAGTCACAGGCTATGAAGGTGGCGTTACTCCGTTACCCTGTTCTCAATGTAATCGTACCGTGAAATTTCCCCCTATGCTCGAATATGCCCAAAAAACTTTGGGTATTGATAAAATTGCTACAGGTCATTATGCTAGGGTTGTTCATGATGAAATATGCGATGCCAAAAGCACGCAGCGCACCCGCACCCAGTTATTAAAAGCCATTGACGACAGTAAAGATCAATCATACTTTCTCTATGACTTACCCCAAGAAATCTTATCTCATCTAATTTTCCCCCTGGGTAATCAAACGAAAACGGAAACTAGGGCGATAGCGGAGGCTTTGAACTTGAAAACAGCCAAAAAACCTGAAAGTCAGGATTTATGCCTCATAGAAGCTCACGGCAATATGAAAGACTTTTTAGATAAGTATATTAAACCAAAACAAGGGCAAATAGTGGACTTAGAAGGTCATATTTTAGGAGAGCATGAAGGTATCCATCATTATACTATTGGACAAAGACGAGGGTTAGGAATTGCTTATTCTGAGCCTCTTTATGTGCTGAAATTAGATCCTGTGATGAATCAGGTTATAGTGGGTACAAGGGATCAAGGGGGTGAGACGGAATGCTATGTTAGTCGGGTTAACTGGGTTTCCATCGCACCTCCAGAAGTACCATTCAAAGCGGAGGTAAAGGTTAGATACCGTGCCACTCCTCAACCTGTCAATATCATTCCTTTAGAGAATAATCGGGTTAAATTAGTGTTTGATGAGCCCCAATTTGGTATTACCCCCGGACAAGCTGCGGTATTCTATCATCAGGATATATTACTAGGTGGCGGTATTATTGAGAGGGGCAAATAAGTAATTATTCCATTATTTACCTTTAACTTTACTTATTTACGATTTTTAGAGTTGTAATTAAAGTCTTTTTGGAAAATGGGAATGGTGAAATGAAATTGACTACCCTGATTTTTCCCTTTCGATTCCGCCCATATTTTCCCCCCCCAGTTATTCACTATTTGCCGACAGATAGCTAATCCTAACCCCGTGCCTCCGGCGGATCTTCTCAATGCACCTTCTTCTTGGTAAAATCGATCGAACACTTTATCGAGGCGATCGGGTTCTATACCTCTACCATTGTCAGATATTGTCACCTTAAGGGTATTATTTTTTCTTTCTTCCACATTAATCATGATTTCTCCTTCGCCGTTGGTAAATTTACAAGCATTATCGAGAAGTTTACTCAATACTTCCACTAACCATTCTCCGTCAGCTTGTACTAAGGGTAAAGCGCGATCGACGTTACTAAGGACTTTAGGGAGAGAATTTTTGTCTTTGCGAGAGCGAATTTGACAGAGGGATAATTCGACGCATTCTTCTAAGGATAAGGGTTCTGGATTCCATTCCACTGTACCACTTTCTAGTTGAGAAAGGGTGAGGAAATCCTGCACTAATTTACGCATTCTCTCGGCATCTTCTAGGGCGGTAGTGAGCATTATTTGTCGTAATTCTTCGGGCATATCTGGCTCATTTGCCAAACTTTCTAAGCAAACTTGAATGGTAGAAAGGGGGGTGCGCAATTCATGCCCAGTAATGGCTACAAGGTTAGATCTCGTTCTATCTAAGGCTTCTAGCTGTTCGTTTAAGTCTTCTAAATGAGCGTAGGATTCTGCTTGAATTAGGGCTACTCCCACTTGAGTTGCGATCGCATCTACCAGGGCAATATCTTCGGGTTTCCAAGTAATAGGCTCAATGTCACAATGATGTAACTCCATCATGCCTAAAAGTTTCCCTTGATAGAGAATCGGCACCATTAACCATGAGACAATACAACAACTGTTGATTAATTTCGACAATGTGGTAGGATCACTTTGAATGCGAGGATCTAGGTTGACATCATCGATACTAATAGACTCTCGCAGAATCAGGATTTCTTGAAAGAGAGGATTGTGTTTTAAAGGCCAAACTTGCCCCTTAATGGAGTTAATCTTGGCATTGATAAACTCATGGTTAATCTCAGCGTTTAAGTCATTTTCCTGACAACGGTAAATCAAACAACGACACACCCCAAAACCTTCCCCCAGTTTATCCACCGCTACCTGCAAAATTTCTTCTGGATCGAGCGATCGCCGTATTGCTCCTGTAACAGAATTTAATAATCTTTCTTTTTTCTCCTTAGCACTCAAAAAACTATTGGCTTTAATTAGTTTATACTGCCCTGCTTGTAAATAGGTGACTAATCTTTGCACAAAAGGATCAGGATTGGTATTATTGTTAATATTGTTTAGTTGGCAAAACTCTCCACAAAAAGATGCGATCGCATCCTCCACTTTATTTTGTAACTCAGGGCGATATGTGACAATACGGTGTAAAAGAAACTCCGCCGCCTTTTGACTAACATCTCGATCATAAGTCCAAATACCCTCAAAACGACGACTATTATCCATAGCAAAGGCACTTTTTTCCGAATTAGTGCCATGATGAATAATTTTTTCCCGACAAATGAGACAATTAGCGTAATTAGGAGCAATTACCACTAAATGCCACTCCATAGCCAAAGCATCATCAGGGGTAAAAGCGATTTTTTCATAAACATCAGAATCGTGCTTGAAATCTGTTTCGGGGGCGGCTAAAACATAGACATGGGGGGATTTTCTACCGATGCGTAGATAACGATGAGCCTCCTGACGATAAAACCTTTCCTTTTGGAAACTAGCAATGATTAAAGCCTCCTCATTTCCCGCTAAAACTTGATCCTCCATCGCATGAGAAAGAGCAGTTAGAGAGGATTTAAAGTACATTTGCAGTCGCCGATCAGGAAATACTTGTAATAACTCTGTAATGATCGAATTAGGGTTACTCATCGAATCAGAAGAATGATTTATTATTACTTTAATTATGATCAATAAGCTACATTCTTAGCAAATTCTTTCACATTAATTTAAACAAAAAAACCATACTCCAATAACAAAATATCCGTCTTACCCTCATGCAAAGAGTCGATCGCACGCTGATTTTCCTTTAAACCTAAACGGGTAAAATAGCCTAAATCATCCTCAGACAAAGCCCAAGGAGGACCAGAAGGCGGTTCCTTTCCAGTATGATAATGGGTAAACATTAACAATGTGCCGGTGGGTTTAACCAAAGATACAACTGCCCTAATGGCATCCTCTCTCACATCTAAAGGTAAGGCTTGAATCGTGCGACATTCCCAGACGAAATCAAACTGCTTTTCCCATTCTATCGGTGACTGAAAAATATCAGCACAGACATAATTCACCTTCGTATCAGGGAAACGCTGACGACACCAATTAATCGCCGTAGGAGATATATCAAAAGCCGTAACCTGAAAACCTGCTTCCTGAAGTAACTCCGCATCATCTCCCAAACCACAACCCACAACCACCGCCGTTAAAGTTGTATTTTCTTTCGTTGGCTGATGAGTTTTTAACCACTCTTGTAGATGGGAAGTCGCCTCTAATTTTGCCCAAGGGATGAAAGTAGGATCATTTTTAGCAGAGGCGTATAATTCTTCAAACCATGCAAAGGGTTGATTACTACTAGAATGTTTCTCAACGAGATTTTTTATAACTTGTCTTTTTTCCTCTGATGTCACAGTAATTATTTAAAAATTTTTATTTAACTATATTGTTATTTAATTATAACAATTCACCAAAAAATTGCTTGGGGGTTGAACTTTGTTCACTGTTGTCAACTTAATGACTCAATGCCAAAATTTTGCGAGATATAGCCTTTAGTTCTCGATTAAGATTAACATAAATTATAGTGCGATCGCACCATTTCCCCGTCGATCTGCTTCGCAGAAAGATTTGTAAATTTATATCATTAACCGCTTTAGAGTTGGTATTGCCCATCAAAATTATAGCATTCATTTATTTTCTTTAATTAATTTTCTCTAAATTCATCTAAACAATTAGACTCATCATCAGGGCAAAATTCTATCGTAACTTTAACCCTTAATTTACCCTTTTGCCAAGCTAAAGAGCCAACTTTTAAAACTTCTACTTCTACCCCTTCATCTAACCATTTTTTACGCTTATCTTTATTCTCATTATTTCTTAAATCTTCACGGGAAAGATTAACTAATTGACACTTTATCCCCTCAATTAAATGCCCTAATTTAAACATTGATTCATCAACATATCTGCACATTTTTTTATCAATAATGTTAATGGCATGGGATTCATTTTCAAGAGGTTTATAATTATTATCATTCATATTTTTTCTATGTAAATTAACTCTTAGGTTGGGTTAGCGTGACTCGTAACCCAACAACTTAAATACTCATTACTGATGACTATTTATGATCCTTTAATGTTTGGTATTATCGGTTAATGTTGGGTTTCGTTACCTCAACCCAACCTACTATAGCAATCAGGAATCATTTATGAGAAATTTCAACTAAATTCCCCCTTTATTTAAGGGGGGTTAGGGGGGATAATATTCTCAAAACTCATAACTAATTACTATACTTTTTATTATTAATTAATGTTGGGTAGAGGGAACGAAACCCAACTTACCATTTGAAAATGGTTAGTCAAGAAGATTGATTGAAGGCAGTTTATTCTCAAAAACTTTCATCGCTTCTAAACAGTTATTAATACTAGAAATAGCCTCATTATAGGTAATAATATCCTGTTTAATTTCTGTCATTAATTGTTGATTATAAGCGATTTTTTCCTTCGCTTCTTGCTCTAATGTTTGCTGTAAATTCTCTCTCGCAATATCATATTGTTGCAGAATATTATCCGCTAATTGTTTGGCTAAAGGTAGCAAATTTGTCTTGATATTTTGATTGATGGTTTGTCGAAAAACCTGCCGAATTGTTTTACTTACTTTCGGCTCAAAATCTAGTTTTAATAGTTGTCGAATTGCTGGTTCAGCTTCTACCATTGAAGAAGCATCATAGGCTTGTGATGTCTGTTTTAAGGTTTCTCGGAATTGATAAATAGAAAATGTACCTTCACTGTAAAACTGAGGTGTTTCTCGGACATAGCGATCGCACTCTGAGGTTGCAACGGCTTTTAATGCGTCATATAGCTTATTTTCTAAAGCCGATAACTCATCATAAATTCCCGCATCACTATTTAACAAGCGAGTTAATTCGAGATAAAATCCCTGTTTTCTCACCTCTGTCACCAAATCATTGACGTAGTTAAAGACTAAATATTGCAATTCCTCAATCAAGACATCTTCGAGGGAATTAGAGATATAGTATAAAGCCTCTACTAAGACGGCAATTAAAGGCGCGGTTTGATTGCGAGGGTGTGCTTTGACTGCTAAACTATAGGTGTCACTGACAGAAAAAGTGTCTAATAACTCATCAAGATGATTGACAAAACGACTTTGTAGCTGTTGAAAATCTTGATTAAATTGTTTATTTTCATGGTTAATGAGACAATTTACTTCTTCATCAAGATAACTATAAAAATCGTTGCCAATTTCCTGCAACTTATTATTTAAACGAGTTAATTCTTGTTGTTTCATTAACTCAATTTCTTGGGGTTGACTATCTAATTCTCGTTGTTGAGTTTGATATTCTTTCTTCAAAGCCAAGCATAAAGGTTGTAAGTCATCAGCTAAATGTTTAAACAATTCTGGACGTTTTTCTTCTGTTAAATAACGGGTAATTTCTTCCTTAAAAAAGATAATCCCACTATCCTGAATTAATTTGTCTATTAAAGGCATTCCCCACTCTTTTAAAATTCTGACGTAGTTTTGATTAGGGGTATCATAACCATTAACAGATACTCGAAAATTAGTAGCAGTTAGCTTACCTGAATTAGCACAATAATTGTTAAATTCACTGACAAATTGAGGGGTTTCTTCCACTCCGCCAATACCTTTAATACTATCGGCAAAAATGCTATCTAAACCAAAGCGATTTACTTCCGATGTATTTTTAATTTGACTGCCATAAAAACCTAATAAACCACTGGTTTTATAGACTCGATTAGTATGACTAAAATCGGAATTGATTAAATTATCTAGTCGTTGTCTTAATTGTCCAGCATACCACGTTTCATCAATGCGATTAAAGACATAAAAAACTCTGTCTCGGATGGCAGGATTCGATCTAATCGTCTCTAGTAATTCTGTTTCTTTTTGGGTTAAATCACCAGCAGAAGCAGGTTTCAAAACACAGATAACCAAAGAGGTGTCAGGATTGGCAATTTTATCAAAGGAGAGTTTAGCATCTTTTTCGATGGGTGCGTCAATGCCGGGTAAGTCAACCAAGACGTTACCATCTTCTAAAAGGGGATGATAGCAATAATAGTCAAGGCGTTTTAAGACGGCGGAATTTTTGCCTCGTCTGGCATAACTGGCGGCTTCGGTGAGGTTATTAAAATTAAATTGCTCCATGGAATAGGTGGCGTTATCATGGGGTTTAATCTTGTCTTTGTTGCTTTCAAAACCCTCCGCTAATAACATCAAGGCGTTTGCCTGTTTTGCCAATTCCGATTTATTTACCCCTCCTTCTTTGTCAATAATCTCCTGACATTTTTGTTTAATGCCTTCAATGATATGAGAGTCGGTGATGGATACGTCTTGGAGGTTAATGTTTACCCGTTGAGAAATGGCGATAATTTGTTGTAAAATCTCCGTTTCACTCAAAAACGTCATGACAACCCTTTCTTTATCTAAGGTTGCATACTCGATATAACATTCAATGCCTGTAGCGTGACCTTCTGCACTATACAGTAATTCACGCTCTAATAAAGCATTGATTAACATGGATTTTCCTGCACTAAATGCGCCTGCGAATACTATCTCAAAACGGGGAGAAATGGCTTTTCTCAGAGATGTTTCTACAGGATAAGTGTCTAGGTGCGATCGCATCTGGTGATTTTTCTGTAATAATTCTAGTACCTGATTAACTTGAGGGGCAAGGTTTTCGCACTGAGGATGGATTTTTGTCATGATAATAAACTTCCTACGGGTTTATATTACTATGATAGATTACCCAGTGAGTCATCAATAATTAAGATTTGATAAAAATATTCTATAAATTAATAATTTCTAGGAGTTGTTGTGGTTGATCTAGGATAAAGTCAGGATTATATTTGGTTAAAACATGAACGGAATTAAAACCCCAAGTTACTGCCGCCACTTTGATTTTACTTTTTTTTGCCGCTTGAATATCACGAGTTTCATCTCCCACATAAATAATTTTCTCTTTTAAAAGTTTATGTTTGCGAATAGCGTTATTAATAGTTTTATGTTTGCCAAAGAGAGTGTTAGCCGAATCAACAAAATCAAAATATTGATTTAACTCATTCTTTTTCAAAAATTGCAACACATTTTCCGCCGAATTAGATGTAATTATTCCTAAATAATAATTTTTTTGCTTTAAAGAAGCTAAAGCATCCTGTATTCCTTCAAAGGGTTTTAAATCAATAATATGTTGATTTAATTCTTTCTTTACTCTTCTTAACAAAAAAGGTATTTTATAAGCAGGAATAGGCAATTGTACAATAACATCTTTAGAACTAAGATTACTCAATCTGATAATATCTCTTTGTGTCACCGGCTCATATCCAAATTCTTCTGCTAATTCATTGGCTATTTTTACCAGTGTCATACGACTATCTGCGATCGTACCATCAAAATCAAAAATTAGCACTTTGGAAGTCATGATAAGAGTTAGAAGTTGGGAGTTGGTTTATTATTCATTCTTAATTCTTAATTCTTAATTGTACTTCTGCGTTGCGTCGCCACATTTCAGGCTTAATACGTCTGAGTGCTGAACCTTGAAAACGTTTATCCCATTCCTCCTCTGTCATTTGTGATAAATCCTTTAACTTGGGGTATAAATTATCAGGATAAGGATGAAAGTCACAAACCTTTGTTTCTTGGGCAAAACGTTCATTCCAAGGGCAAACATCTTGACAAATATCACATCCTGCTACCCAACCATTCATATTTTTTGCAATCTCGTCTGGTAGTTGAGGATCACGGTTTTCAATGGTATGATAGGCAATACAACGATTAGCGTCTATCACATAAGATTCAGTTATTGCCTGAGTGGGACAAGCCATTAAACAACGGGTACAAGTACCACAATGATTAGTATGGGCTTGATCTGATTTTAATGGTAAATTGGTGAGAATTTCTCCTAAAAATACCCAACTACCATAATCTCTGGTAATTAGATTCGCATTTTTGGCTACCCAACCGATACCTGCTTGTTGCGCCCAAAATTTATCTTGAATTGGTCCAGTGTCCACATAATATTTTACCTTAGTTTGAGGGTTTTTTTCTAATAGCCATTGAGCAAATATTTTTAATTTTTTGGTAATAATTCTATGATAGTCTCTACCCCAACCATAACGAGAAATTTTACCTATTTCCAGATCGTTAGAATGTTGATGGGGAGTATAGTAGTTAAGGGCAACACAAATAATTGATTTGACTTCTTCCCAACATAGCCTAATATCTTGGCGTTTTGGATTATCCATCCATTGCATTTGGGCATTGTAGCCTTGATTAAGCCATTTTTCTAGTCTTTTTCTGTTTTCTTGCTGTATTTCTTGGTTAAGAGTAATATCGACAATACCGACTCGATCGAATCCTATTTTTAAGGCTTGTTGTTTAATTTCTTGGCTAAATGTTTCCATTTTCAGAGAATAGCAGTAAAAGCAAGGATAACAGAGATTAAGATTAATTATATAGCAGTCAGTTATGATTCATAAGAATCTGGTGAGGGTAGGTGTCAGGTGTCAGAATTATCATGCAGTAGGGCGTGTTTTTATGGGGTTATGATTTCTCACATAAGATTCCTGATTGCTATATTATCAATTTAGATGGAACAACTAAAAATGGAACAGGAAAAAGTTATTTACCGTATTTTAGATGCTAATTTCGATCGCGCTCGGGAAGGATTAAGAATTATTGAAGAATGGTGTCGTTTCGGTTTGAATAATCAAAAGATGGCGGAATCTTGTAAACATATCCGTCAGGAATTATCTCAGTGGCATAGTCGAGAAATTCGACAGGCAAGGGATACGATAAATGATGTTGGCACTAGCTTAACCCATCCGAGGGAGGAGACAAGGGAAAATATAGATAGTGTTTTATTGGCTAATTTATGCCGTATTCAGGAAGCATTAAGGGTGTTAGAAGAATATGGTAAATTGATTAATAGTGAGTTTGCCTCTACAATGAAACATAAGCGTTATCAGGTTTATATTTTGGAAAGTCAGCTTATGAATCCGTCTTGTCATCAAAGATTATCTCAATGTCATTTATATCTCGTTACTTACCCTGTGGATAACCTTTATCAAGTGGTAGAATCTGCTTTACAAGGAGGTTTAAAATTAGTTCAATATCGTCATAAGGATGAAAATGATCTGGTTAGATATGAACAGGCTAGTAAATTAAAATATTTATGTGAGCAGTATAATGCTTTATTTATCGTTAACGATCGCATCGATTTAGCTTTAGCAGTTAACGCCGATGGAGTACATTTAGGACAAACTGATTTACCAATTGCCATCGCTCGTAAATTATTAGGCAAGGAGAAGATTATTGGTAAGTCAACCACCAATCCCCAAGAAATGCAAAGCGCGATCGAAGATAAAGCCGATTATATCGGAGTAGGTCCTGTTTATGAAACTCCCACTAAAGCGGGAAAAAAAGCCGCAGGATTGGAATATGTAAATTATGCCCAAAAAAATGCTTCTATTCCTTGGTTTGCCATTGGTGGCATTGACGAAGATAATCTGCAAGAAGTAATTAACGCAGGGGCGAAAAATTTGGCTGTGGTTAGGGCAATTATGACAGCGAATAACCCGAAACAGGTAACTCGAAATTTCTTACAAACATTAAACAACCAAAACCTAACACCACCTGAGTTCAATATAAGAAAAGAAGAAGTTTAATCATGAATGACAGGTGCAACCATGATGACCACATCCTTCCCCTTCTATATGCCCATTGGCACAAGCATCAGAACAATAATAGTGTCCATCTTTAGCGATTGCCTTGCTGATGTCAACGATACACAGACAAGAAGGACAGGCACATTTCATTTGAGTTACTGTAGCAGTAGTCATAATCAAAATTCTCCTATTTATGAATATCTGAATAGTTATTCAGTTGTTAATCATCTTTGATTATAACATAAAATCTGAATAATGGTTCATTTATTTAATCTTTTATCCAACATCGACCTAATTCGGGCTAGAAGCCCGAACTAAGGGAAAAATCTTAATGTTTACCAGAACTCTATTGAATGATCGGTGCAACCTTATCAACAATTTCGATCGAGCCTGATGGTTTAACTTCCCAAACGTCATACACCCCTACAACATCGCCATTTTCATCAATATCTACATTGCCACTAGCTCCCTGATAGTTAATTTGTTCTCCATTTTTTAAGAGTTCCATTGCCTGACAAGGATCAGTGACTTCCGTGCCTTCCCCGCCAGATACTTCCCGAATTTTACCCTTAATAGCCTCTCCCGTATTTTCCCCTGCCGCCTGTGCAGCTAACATTAATAAGATCGCAGCATCATAAGTGTGAGGCACAAAAGCCGTTATGGGAGTATTGTTAGTTTTTTGAGCCCAAAAAGTACGAAAATCATCCAAAGCCTTACCATCGGCCCCCGGCACTGTCCCTAATGCCCCTGCAATAATAGAATTACCATCAGCAGTTTTTCCTACCTGTTTGGTAAAATCTTCCGAGTAAACACCATCGGTTAAAAGAATCGTCACCCCCTTGGTTAAACCTTGCTTAAATGCCGCTTGTAATAACAAACTTCCCGTTTCTGCATATAACACCCCTACCACTGCTTGAGGATTATTGGCAAAAGCCGCACCGGCTTCGCTATCTAAAGTAACAGCTTTAGGATCATATCTTACGGGATTGTTAATATTAATCACCGTGCCGCCTAAGTCTTGAAACGAATTGACAAATTCCTGCTCAAAAGCCACCCCATAATCATTGTTAATAACAACGGTAGAAACATTCTGAAATCCTTGTTTTTTGGCGAGGGCGGCTAAGGCTTGAGCCTGATAAGTGTCAGGGGGGGCGGTTCTTGCCCAATAACCGTTAAAATCACCAGTTTTCGCCCTATTAGTGAATACAGGGCTAGTGCTCCCCGGAGAAATCATCATCACATTATTCCTCACCGCAACATCCAAAGCGGCGGTGGAAACACTACTAGCAAAAGCTCCCACTACTCCAGCCACCTTATCTACTTCTGCTAACTTAGTCATGGCGGCACTTCCGGCTACAGGATCAGTTTGACTATCTTCTTTTACCACTGTCACTGGTTGATCATTAACTCCTCCACAAGCATTAATCGTCTCAACAGCTAATTCTACCGCCCTAGGCATATTTTGACCAATAGAAGATAAATCTCCCGTAATTGGTAGTAACGCACCAAGTTTCAGGGCTTCATTGCCAGAAGTATTGCTTCCACCGTTATTGGGAGTATCTTCGGTATTTGTTCCTAATAAACCACAACCGACTGTGATCGAGTTAATACTAATAAACAAACTCAAAAGTACTGAAATTTTTGTTTTCTTCATAAATTTTATCTACTGTATTTTTATTCAACAAATATACCAATATTGCGAAATTTCTGATAACGTAACTCTTTTAATTTATCGGTGGGTAATTGGGATAGATATTCAAGGTTTTCTAAGATGGCTTGTTTGAGTATTTCTGCGGTGGCAAGAGGATCAGAGTGAGCACATCCGGGCGGTTCGGGTAATATTTGATCAATGATGCCTAATTCTTTCAAATCGTAAGCGGTAATTTTTAGGGCTAAGGCGGCTTGTTGAGATTTTTTAGCATCTTTCCAGAGAATAGCGGCACAGGCTTCAGGACTGGCAACCGTATATACAGAATGTTCAAACATCATCAATTTCTCGGCAACCCCTATACCTAAAGCACCTCCAGAGCCTCCCTCTCCAATTACGGTCGTAATAATTGGAACTTCAAGACTGAACATCTGTCTTAAATTATGGGCGATCGCCTCTCCCTGACCTAATTTTTCCGCCTCCACCCCTGCATAAGCACCGGGGGTATCAATGAAAGTAATAATAGGCAGAGAAAAGCGGTTAGCGTGTTCCATTAAACGCATCGCCTTGCGATAACCACCGGGGGAAGCCATGCCAAAATTACGGGCAACGTTATCTTTTGTATCTCTACCTTTTTGATGACCTATAATTACAACTGCTCTACCCTCTAAACGAGCAATACCACCAATAAGGGCAAGATCATCAGAACCCCTGCGATCGCCATGTAGCTCCAACCATTCATCACACATAGCCTGTACATAGTCTAAAGTAGAAGGGCGACGGGGATGACGGGCGATTTGTAATTTTTGCGAGGGGGTAAGGGTACTAAAAATTTCTTGCCGTAACTGTTCGACTTTCCCCTGTAATTCTTTTAATTGCCCTGATACATCTAATTGTTTTTCTTCTCCCAATTCTCTAATTTGCTCGATTCTTGCTTGTAATTCTACTAAAGGTTTCTCAAATTCTAGTAAAAAGGTTCTTTTTTGTACTGTTTTTGCCATAATGCTTTAATTTAATGAATATATATCGTTTTTTATATAGTTATATGAACTGAAGTTCGGAGTTAAAATTAATTATTAATCATTGCCTAATGATGGAAACCATTATAACTGTTCTGTGTTCTCTACCTTCTCTGATCACTTCAGGTGTTCAGGGTTGAACATTGCTCACCCCCTACAAATATCCCTCTATGAGAAAATCATGATCAATTTGGCTGATTGATATATTTTTCAAAGATAAAGCGTCTTCCATTTTGTCAATATTCATATTTCCTATAGGGGAAAAAAGTCCTTTCCCGCCAACAATTTTGGGGGCGATGAAGCAGTAAATTTTTTGGACATTCCCAGATGCGATCGCCTCTTTTGCTAAATTACCGCCACATTCCCATAAAACAGAATTACAGCCCCTTTCTGCCAAATTAGCCATAACAAAAGTAGGATTGAGATGCTCTATTTCTACGATTTCGACTCCTTGAGAGAGTAAACAGTCTTTTAAAGGAGAATAAGGTTGAGGAGACGTAAAAATAACGGTTTTTGCGGTGTTTTGTTGCCACAGTTGAGCGGAAGAAGGTAAATCAAAAGAATTGCTCATCACTACCCGTAAAGGATTATGAGATGTCACCCCGTGGGTAGTCAATAAAGGATTATCCTGTCTTAAAGTATTACCACCAATAATCACCGCATCGCACATTCCCCTTAATTGATGGACAAAATAGCGAGAGGATTTTCCCGTAATCCATTGACTATGACCAGTATCAGTGGCAATTTTACCATCTAAGGTCATGGCATACTTAAAAATACCAAAAGGAAGTCCAGTTTTGACACGATGAATAAAAGCCTCATTTAAAGCCATACAAGCCTCCTCCGCCACTCCTACCCTTACCTCAATACCTGATTCAGCTAAACGCTTAATTCCCCTACCAGAAACCCTTTCATCAGGATCGATCATTCCTACCACTACTCGTTTAACTCCAGCTTCCATCAAAGCCTCACTACAGGGGGGAGTTTTACCGTAATGGTTACAAGGCTCTAAATTGACATAAACGGTGGCATTTTTTGCCCTTTCTCCTGCTTCTTTGAGGGCATAAACCTCGGCATGGGGTAGTCCTGCTTGAGGATGATAACCTTCTCCCACTATTTCTCCATTCTGCACCACCACCGCTCCCACCAAAGGATTCGGGGATGTTTTGCCTCGGGCTTTTTTGGCTAACTCGATACATCTCTCCATCATGGAGACATCAAAATTGTTCATTATCTATCTTAAATGTTAAAAGAGGAATCCCGTTGAATTTTACAAGAAAGAAATACACTACAAACCAACGGGAGATGCCGATCAACCAACACAACAAAAGAAACAAAATGAAAATCAATGATTAATTGATTGAATTTTTTCCTCTTGAATGTTATGCTTAATTCTAGCAGTAATGTGCGTAAGGTATTCAAGGGAGTGACTTCCCTAGCTTCTTTTGTCGGAACAAATATCGCCCAAGAAAATGTAATGGTGACGCACTGGGAGTTGTCAGTCAATGCATCTGCATGAAATTGTTATTAGATGAAAATTTGTCAGATCGAATTATTCATAAAATCATTGATTTGTATCCCGATTCTCACCACGTCAAGACTTTAGGCGGTTTCTAAGAAAGAATTTATCAATCTTCCTTATAATTCCCCCTTTGTGTTTTGGGGGGTTAGGGGGGATCATGCAGGTATATTTATTATTAGAAATCACTTTATCCCTCCTCAATACTGATGATTCTCTTATCACAGAATCAACTTTGAAGGTTAAAATAATAATAGACTTCTCCAATAGTTGACATTTTAAGGGCTAAAGCCCTTACTACAAGCCAATAAAACATAATTTCTGGAGATGTCTTATAATCAAAGAGTGAAATTCTGTTATATGCTATAGAAAGATCATAAAAAACAAAAGTTAAAGGAATCTAAAACTATGAGTAATATACAAGAGCAAATCCAAGAAGAATTAAAACACGCTAGGGAAGTTTGTGATAGTCCTGATAGTAACGCCTCAGAGTGTGCAGTAGCATGGGATGTGGTAGAAGAATTACAAGCTGAGGCTTCTCATCAAAAAAATAAAGAAGAGAAGAAAAATTCTTTAGAGCAATATTGTGCAGATAATCCAGACGCAGCAGAATGTCGTCTTTACGATGACTAATTGCTTCAGTTTTGGTAATTTATTAGGCATTTCCAAAAATCGCACTAGAAGCCCAAACTACCAAGGAAAAATCTTAATTTTTGTGGATGTCTATTTACTATAAGGTGGGTTTTACCCACCTATTTTTGTTGATTGGTTTTGATTTTATTTATGGAAGAAATCTTATTAAAGGCTCTTGTGTGGACTAATTATAAATTATTTTTATTAATTTGTTTAATTATTCCGTTGATACTTTCTGTGTGGGGTTTAAAGGCTCAAATTGCCTCTATTCAGCGTTTATTGTTGATTTACTGGCGAGTTGCTAGTGTTTTACCTATTGCCATCTATCTCTTTATTCCTGTGTGGCAAATTGCTTATTTAGCTTGGTTTATCGGGCATATTTTCATGGTTATTTGTGTCTGGTTTTGGGCAGATATTAATGATGAAATTCGAGATTTACCTAAAAGCAGTTTACGTTTAGCGGTTACTTCTTGGCGTTGGGCTGTCAGTTTTTATGGTACTTTAGGTGCGATCGCATTTATTCCCTTTTTGCGTTGTACCCTTGTCAATTCTGCCAGTGAGGATACAATGTGTAGATTGTGGCTAGAAGCCCCTTGGCATTATAAGGCATGGTTTCACCCCAATTCCACCACTGGATTTTTAGGCTTTTTGGGTATGTCAGGATTAATTATTTATTTGATTTATTTTTTCTATTTCCTTACTTTTCGTTTAATTAAACAGGGTAGAATTGCAATCGAGCAGTAAGTAGGAGTTGA
The DNA here is from genome assembly GCA_964409355.1 of uncultured Cyanobacterium sp. Lineage (GTDB taxonomy): Bacteria > Cyanobacteriota > Cyanobacteriia > Cyanobacteriales > Cyanobacteriaceae > PCC-10605. Next base: position 4,338 of record CAYPDC010000010.1, on the reverse strand, counting down.
ACAATGTTCAACCCTTATCCTGCTAAATCCAAAATTTGGGGAATTAAATCCTCTCTTTTTATTGCCATTAAATGCACTCCTTGACAAATTTGCTTTGCATCCTTAATTTGTTCGGCGGCGATATACATTCCTTCCCATAAGGGATTTTCTGCTTTTTCTAGGCGGTTAATAATGTGTTCAGGGATTTCTACTCCCGGCACATTTTTATTAATAAATCGGGCATTTTTCGCACTTTTTAATAAGAATATTCCTGCGAGAACGGGGCGATCGCACCCTTTAGCAATTTCGTTCATAAAGCGATCTAATTTGTCAAAATCGGTGATTAATTGACTCTGGAAAAATTTTGCTCCTGCCTTTATTTTTTGTTCAAAACGTCTTTGTAACCCCGACCAACTCTTTGATTGAGGATCGACAGCCCCTCCTGCTAATAAGTTTAAATTGCCATCGGTTAAGGGTTTATCATTCAGATCAAAACCTTCGTTTAATTTTTCAATTAACTTTAATAAACGCACTGATTCTAATTCAAAAACTGCTTTTGCTTGGGGGTGATCTCCGGCTTTTAAAGGATCACCTGTTAAGGCTAAAATATTTCTAATACCTAAACTATACGCACCCATTAAGTCTGCTTGTAAGGCAATAGAGTTGCGATCGCGCCCCGTCATTTGACAAATCGGCTCAATTCCTTCTCTTTGCAATAAGACACAGGCGGCAATAGAGGACATTCTCAGGACTGCACGACTACCATCTGTAATATTGACTCCATGTACTCTATCCTTGAGTAAACGGGCAACTTCTAGCATACGGGCGGGATTACCCCCTTTTGGCGGTGTTACTTCGGCAGTGATGATAAATTCTTTAGATGCGATCGCATTTTCTAGTTTGGTCATTAGATTGGTTTAAGATAAAATAATTGTTTAACTTAATGTCGAAAGAAGTTCCACGTTGAATTTGACAAAAAAAGAATTAATTTAAAGCCCTTCGCCATTTTGCAAAAAACACGATTATTTTTGCGTAACATAGGATCTTAACATAAAACTTGACAAAATCAAATATTTATGTAAATATATCATTACTACGAGCTAAGGAAAAATAATTTATAAATAATTTATGGAGATGTCTAATACCTCAACGTCCAATGACGGGAGGAAGACTGAAATACTTGAGCAGAATACCATTCCATTTCAGATGCTAAATCTTTGATTTCATCAATAGTTAAGGCAGCGTATAAGGAGTCTTTGAATAATTGTCTTTGTTTCGGACTATAATCTAAATTAGCCTCTTTCACTATTTTTTCTATATCATTTTCCGATTCAGGACGAAATAAGTCTCTGAGCAAAACAACACCGCTAGGTCTAATAACACGATTAATTTCCTTGAGTAATCGTAAAGGTTCAGGGATATGATGAATCAAACTATTAGAGATAACTAAGTCAAAACTGTTGTCAGGATAAGGCATCTTTTTGCCATCAATTAATTGCAGGGTTATTTGAGATGATTTATTTTTCTCTCGAATGCTTTTTTCTGCTATGGTTAACATCGATCGAGCCAAATCTATGGCGGTAATATGCCATTTAGGTCGCAAATCTGCTAATATAATGGGAATTTGAGCAGTTCCAGTACCTATATCTAATACTTTTAGTTTATCTTCTTCTTTTGCTAATTTACTAGCAAAAAGTGCAAAATCTCTATTAACTTCTGTGAAATCCATTTGATCATATTCTTGCGCCTCTAACTCATTATCCATTACTTCTGGTTCTAAAATACGTTCAATCATCCCTCAATTTCCTTCTTTTTTATTGATAATATTAACAATGATTTGGCTTATTTTTTGACTTGCCCTTGCTTCTCCTTTTAACTAAGGATGATTTAGATGCTCAAATTACAGCGATCGAGTCTTTCTGTGTTATACTTTAGATGAAGTTTTGTATAACAGTGATGATACAATCTTTAAACTCTACAGATACGATCGCCTGTACTGAACTACCGAGGGCTTTTCACAATGTCAAAACAATTTGGTAACTGTGTGTTAAATCAAGAAGAAAAATTAATTGTTACGAAGGGGGGAATGAGAATCGATGCGTGGTTAGGGGAAAATATTGACGGTATATCTCGATCGCGCCTCCAGAAGTTAATCAGCGAAGGAAATGTGCTCGTTAACAATCAAATCTGTGAGAGTAAAAAGACGGTTTTAAAACGGGGGGATGAGGTGATCGTGAGAATTCCCCCGCCTGTGTCATCTCATCTAATACCCCAAGCTATTCCCCTTGACATTCTCTACGAAGATGAATATTTGCTGATTATCAATAAACCTAAGAATTTTGTGGTACATCCTGCCCCCGGTCATAGTCAAGGAACTTTAGTTAATGCTTTATTATCCCATTGTCCCGACTTACAGGGCATCGGCGGAGTGGAAAGACCGGGTATTGTTCACAGGTTAGACAAAGATACAACAGGAGCGATGGTAGTGGCGAAAACAGAAGCAGTTTTACACCATTTACAGGGGCAAATCAAGGACAAAACGGCAAAAAGAGAGTATTTAGGGGTAGTTTATGGTTCTCCCTCTCAAAATAACGGTATTGTGAATTTACCCGTCGGCAGACATCAGGGCGATCGCAAAAAAATGGCAATTTTACTTGAAGAAAAGGGAGGCAAACCGGCGGTAACTCATTGGCAAGTAAAAGAGAGAATCGGCAATTATAGTTCAATACATTATCAACTAGAAACAGGAAGAACCCATCAAATTAGGGTGCATAGTAGTGTTATGGGACATCCTATCATCGGTGATCCTTTATATTCTAGTGGTAAATCTGTAGGTGTTAATCTTACTGGTCAAGCCTTACACGCTTTTCGTCTCACTCTCATCCATCCTATTCACCACACTACCATAGAGGCGATCGCACCTTTACCAGAGGAATTAGAAAAATTATTGCGCATCTTGAGGCTAAAAAATCGACAGTAATATTAATTACTGTAAAGATTTATCACATTCTAATGCAAAGTATCCTATTTAACCATCACGAGGATCTAAAAGTGTTAAGTTATAGTCAAGGTGGGAAAAGGAAGTTTTTAACAAAAATGTAAAAATAAAACTGATTGTGCTGATTCCTTTTTGCCTTTGTTTGCCCTTAATCCTAGCTGAGGTGATTATCATGTTGATTGCATTATTTATGACACTTTTATTCACTACGACTATCCTTAGTGTCCTTATTTATCAACGCACGAACCAAGACATTCACCTCATTTTAGCTGTTTTTACCGCTTCCATTTTCATTATTTGGGGCTTGGCGATCGCACACTGGACAATACATATATTAGCACTTGTCGCTCTATTATGTTTTCGTATTCCCCTGTTTACTCCTAAAACCGTTAAAATTTATAACAAATAGATCTCGAACTGGTTTATTCTGCTCTATGTCTTTTAACTAAGGACAGAAAAGAGTCTTACTGGTAGTTCTCCCCGTAGTGGGGTTAACTCCTGTTGCTATTTCGCAAAGCATATCTTCCACATCAGGACGCAAAATCACATCGGTGAAATCTGCCCCGTCAATATTTGCTTGTTCAAACTTGGTATTCGTAGCAAACGCTCCTTCAAGCACTGCATCATGGAGATTTGCTCGGGTAAGCCTAGCAGAGTCGAGAATGGCATTGGTTAAATTCGCCCCTTCCAAGTTAATCGAATCCATATTTGCCCCAAAAAAACTAACCCCCTGTAAATTGGCATTACTTAAATTGGCACTGCGTAAATTTGCTTTATTAAAAGTGTCTCCCGTCAAATCTTGCCCCGAAAAATCCACTTCCGACAAATCTCGTTTCGTGTAATCTAAAGCATTAGCAGGAGCAATAATGCTAAAAAAAACTACCATCAGAGCTAAAATCATGCTAACAACTTGAGAGAAAATCATCACTATTAATAACTGAATATCTACCTATTTCTTCTTCATCATATCAACAAACTGGGTGTAAAAATTGCCTTATGTCTCGAAAATTTTCCCTCACTCCTTGCCCAAAAAAGATTAAATCATTTATTATAGATAATAATTAGGCTACTGCGTTGGTGACTGCCAATCAAGTTTTTTGATCTATACTTGAATTATGCTGGATACTAACAGATTTCTAGTGGTAGTAAACCGAGCATAGTACTCGGAAACAGAAACAGAAGCGTTGGTTTCCCCCTGGTAAACCCAGGTCATAAACTGAGGTAAAACGGCGCGGTGGTCGAATTATGAACTACGAACTACTTACCCCTAAAGTGGGAGGCTTTAGATTTTATCTTTTGTTTTCTCTTAAGGTGATTTCTAATAATAAATATACCTGCATGATCCCCCCTAACCCCCCAAA